>JAJRWK010000068.1 GCA_024276795.1 archaeon
AATTCACATCTAAGATTCTCATCGATAACTGGAGGCTAAGAGAAGATGAGGAAGACTTCACAGTGATGCGCGTGATTGTCAAAGGAAGAAAACACGGGGAAAACGTCACAACAACGTACGAGTTGTATGACGAGTATGATCGGGAGGAAAAAACAATCAGCATGGCCAGAACAACCGGTTTTACTTGTGCGGCGATAGCTCGCTTAGTGCTTTCTGGAATGATTGACAAGAAAGGAATCATTCCCCCCGAAGAAATTGGAATGCGTGATGAAGCATTCAGAGAGATTATTGAAGAGCTGAATAGAAGAAACGTTTCTTTGCACATTACTGAAATAAAAGATGAATAGGATAGCTTTTCAAAGGATAAGATTGGGTTTTTGCAGCCGTTTTCTTTGAATAAGAAATTATTTTATTGGTCATCGTAGCGAGATTATTTGATCAAATCATGGCATCTTGGCTTAAAGCATTAAAAAAGCACCATAGGCAGGTTAGAAAGCAACATGAAACAACCAAACTGGTCTTACTTTTCAGAATCGATGGAGTGATTTTTGATTTTAGGGAAGTCTTGATCCATGCGCTAAGGGCCTACGATGCGATTCATGAAACAGATTTTTCTCAAGGACTTAGAAAAGAGCTCATTCAAACACCTTCTCTCATCGATGGAATTGACTATCTTCTCCAGCTCAATTACTTAACGGTGACTGCTCGAGAGGAAATCAAGAAATGGATTATGGCTCGCATTTCTCATGAAAGCTTTGCCAATGATTTGCCAAAACCACTCAATTTTTCCTTAGACGTCCTCAAATGGTTTATTTCTCAACAAATGACTGAAATAAGGCTTCTATATTATGAGAACACTTATCCGGACCATGTGATAAGACAAACGATAGAGTCAAATCTCAGGAGAAAAAGAATACCTACGCATTCAGTAAGAACAATTCGTATTCCAGAAACCAAGCCGATAAGGGGGTTGTCGAAAACAGTGGAACAGATTGAAAAGGAAGGCCGAAAGGTAATATCTTTTGTCGATTGGGACTATGGAATACTTGAAGCACTTGCAAACACCCCCCTCCGTGAGTATATGCTATTTGTTCATTTTTCCCCGTATGACACAACAGGTATAGAACAACAAAGGGTTATCAACGGTTTGGTTCGCGAGGGGGCGGAGTTTCGATTATCGTCACTTATAACAAAAGAGATGCTTCCGGCCAAGGTCCAACTTGTTTGGCATGGAGTTAATTCACAGAACAACCTTAGACAATTCCTTGATTCAAACATTCGATGGGCAGAGATCGATGTTAGAGACGACATCGCTACTGGTGAGCTAATATTAAGGCATGATGGCTTGGAGGAAACGCCGCTACATGAAGAGGAGCAAATGCTTCGTTTTAGAGACACGCTTCATCTCTTATTGAAGAGGGGAAGAAACGTAAAAATTGATTTCAAGACTAATCGCCACGTTTTCATGGAAGTCATTGATATTTTACAAAACGAGCAAGTTCCGGCGAACAGATTATGGTTTAACAGTAACATCGATTGTATTGGGAAGAAAGGATTTAGAACGCTGAGGGAAATATTCCCATCAAGCATTATTCAGATCCCGGCAGAAGGGGTTGCACCGATCCTCCGGGGTATGCCAGAAGAGGGAGAAAGACTCGTTGCAGCACTGAAAGATATAGGAATAAACAGATTCTCTTTTGGGTGGTTTACACCCCATTTGGGAGAAATACTTAATGAAGCCGACCGAATGGGGCTCTCTGCAAATATTTATGGAGTCTTTGACCTTGATTCGTTCCTACAAGCAGTACTCATGGAGCCGGCCTCCGTTACAGCGGACTTCAATTTTCCCGAATGGCACATGTTTGGACAAGGAGCAGGGCATAAGCTTGAAAAATACGAATATTTGTATCGCCTTAAGAAAGCAAGTTTGGATGATTCATGAAGTAAGGGATCAAAGTAGCCACTTAAAGTTCTTCTTCTCCCAGTACTTTGGTAGCTTCTGCTTTCTTACGAACCTTAGGTTTTGTCTTTGCGATTACATAGCTGTAACGTAGTGACCCATAGAAAGAGATAACCATGGAAGCAATAACAAGAAACAGGTTTTCCATTGCTGTTCCGATGAATAATAAGAAAAGACCGCCAATCATGAGGACGATGTAGATCCATGTTCGAGGAGCTGTCTCTTCTTCATTTTCAAGACCTTTTATTAGAACCTCTGGCTTTTTCTTTGCAAGCCGTCTCATTGCCTCTTCTTTGAGTCGTTCTTTCTTAGGGGAACCGGCTCTCCGCTTGCTCATACTAGCGTTAAGGAACTAACATTAAATGGATGTTGTGGTTGCAACCCGAGTAGGGTGAAAAAAGATTGATTGAAAAAACAAGTACTAGTATTATTTTCTTGGCCGGGGAGGCGATCGAGACTTTGCTTTTTTCTCAGCGGGAATCTCTGTAATCTCCGCGTTCAGCAGTTCCATAATTACTGCTTCATGATTTTTTATTTCAGGTTCGATTCTTTTTTTCCAGTTTTCTACTTCATCCCTCCAGTGCTCAATCTCCTCTAGCCTTTCCTGAAACATGAGAAGGAGTTTTTCAGTGCCGATGTCTCGTGTAGGTTTCATGGCTAATGTTGGGTCATAGATTCTCAGACCGAGCTCCAGTAGCTCCACGATAAGCGCAGATCTGGTTATTCCCTCTCGTTTCGATATCTCATCTATTTGCTTCAACAGATCACTTGGGCACGTAAAAGATATTTTGTTCCTTTTCTTCATAACTCTGCCCTCTTGTTCCCGCAAATCTACCTATGTTGTTCCTACATATTTAAGTTATGGAAAGAATAGAAATATCCACAATTATTTTCAACGTTTGAGAGCCTCCTAGAAAAGTAGGATATAATCGAGAATAAACAAGAGTCGTCATTGCTTTTAGGAAAATGACACTTGATTGAAGGTAATATTTGTTGGCGCGGGAAATCAACTATTTTTTAGAGTAAAAACTCTCTTTCTAATAAAATATGGGGATTTAGAAAAAAAGACTAATAATCAAGAACAAGATAAAAAAAATAGATATTCATGGGCGAGTTTTCGGGGTATGCAGATAAGAATCCTAGAGGGGCTTCTTCTTTTTGGGAGGAAATGGCCAGAATTACAAATGCGCTTCGTGAGGGAGCCTATGTTTCTTCAGATCGAGTCGATAATGTGCTTCGTCAAGCCACCAGAATGTATATTTCTCATATGCAAGGCAAGGCAAAGCTGTCTCAGATCGAGTTTGATACTCTGATCTCATTCCTTGAAAGCATTGACATTAACTATGCAGGGCACTCGGGCGCATAATGGAGAACGGAAAATGCCAAAACCCCAAGAAAGAAATAATCTCCCTACGGGGCATAATGATTATGTGCTAGAAAATTTTTTGGAGTATTAAAAGAAATAGGCATTGGGCAAACGGTGACGTTAGTGAAGGAGTACCGCGTTAAAGTAATAATGGTCGGTGACTATGCCGTCGGCAAAACTAGTCTCGCAGTGAGATTCACCCAAGATCGGTTTCAAGCAATTTACAAGCCCTCATTGGGCGTTGATTTCTTCCTCAAAAAAGTTAATTTTCCAGACAAAGGACGCGTAAAGATCTTGGTGTTTGACACTGCAGGGCAAGAGTTTATCGCTTCTCTTCGCCAACGGTACTATCGCGGAGCATCGGGTGCAGTTATTGTTTTTGACTTGACACGGAGAGAGACGTTTGATCACTTACCAATGTGGGTAGGGGAAGTTCAGATGCATGCGGGTAAGATCCCGCTCAGCATTGTAGGAAATAAGGCAGACTTAGAAGGGAGAGAGGTTGAGAAGGGAGAAGCAGAAGAATTCGCGAAAAGGCATGATGCCACTTATTATGAGACGAGTGCGTTATCAGGAGAAAATGTTCAAGATGTTTTCCATCGATTCGCAGTGCTACCCTTTCAAAGTGAGAAAACAGCTCCAGAGGACACATAAATGAGGGAGTCGAGCCTTTGTTTTATCCTCTAACGTTGATTTCTGGTTAATTTAAACATGAATGAATAATGATACATGAGTAATATCACTGTTTAATAAATCAGGATATGAAGTTCGTGAGGGTCTGCAAAATGAGATCAAGTGCTCCAGAAAGCTTAGATAATACACTATTTGCCTTGGCGTATAATACTAAAACGACAACCCAATCACCGGTTGGGGAGATTGACAAAGAATGGGTGGCAATTTGCGAATGTGCCGAAAAAGATAGGGGACTAAATCGGTTGTACTACTCTCCTGATAGTAAGAAGTACCAGGCAGAAGGGAACTGCGCGTTGCAGAGAATCTGTGCTCAAATTGTTATGGCAAAGCATGAATATTTAATCTCAAAAGGAAGAACAGAGGGAGACGATTCCCGATTACATTATACGGGAGACATCAGTAAGTTCTGAATTGAGACATAGCGATGCGGCGAGTCAACTCGAGCGTTGGCACCCATATAATTCTAAGGAGAAGACAATTACGACTACTTAGATGCGGAGAAGGAAGGCAGAGGGGTCAGTTAAGGGGAGGAGACATTAAAGTCCTATAGTTCTAGTATTTCATCAATTAAGTTTCTTATTTCTAGTAGCTTTTCCATAACGCGTTTTCTGTAAGGCACGTCAACTCCGGGCTGACCGGGTTTTTCTTACCTAGCTAGGACTTCTTTTGTTTGGGCAACGTAGCCCTTCAAACTTTCCAAGGAAGCTTCAACAGTTCCTCTGGAAGGGGCAGGCTGAGGCGCGGGAATACTAGATTTAGCATCTTTTTCAGGAATGACTTCGGAGGGTTTTAACACATGTTCCTCCTCTTCTCCTTTTACCACAGAAACGGGTTTAGTTGGAAATGAAGAAGTCTCCTCCGTTGTTACAGGAGCAGATGGAATTGGTTCATCTGGCATTGTTCCGCAGGAGGGACACGGGGGTCTAACATAGTACTGTCCACATTGTCGACAAATAGGCATGAGATTCACCTCAATCATTAAAATGCATTTATTACTTAAAACATTAATAGGAGTTTCGTCAGCATATTGTTAATTGGGTGTAACTATGAAGGTATTTGACCGTTTTCGCAAGCGCGAAAAAGAGGGGAACAAACAACAAGAGAAGAAACAATCAAGTCTTGAGAAAAAGGAGTACTTATTCAAAATAACGTTACTAGGTGATGGTGCTGTTGGAAAGACAAGTTTGCGAAAGCGTTACATGGGTCAGGGATTCACAACCCAACACCTCATGACGATCGGGGCGGATTTTGCAATCCTTGAAAAAGAAATAGAAGGAAACAAGCTTACTTGGCAGATTTGGGACTTGGCAGGACAAGAGTCCTTCAAGAAAGTCCGAAGTATGTATTACAAGGGATGTTTTGGGGCGCTTCTTGTTTTTGACATGACAAGACGTTCGTCTTTCGAAAACCTAGATATTTGGCTCAAAGAGTTATACAAACACAGTGGTAGAGGAAAAATCCCCGTAATTGTTCTAGGGAATAAAGCGGATCTTGCAGATCAAAGAGAAGTGTTTCCTGAGGATGTGGAGAAATACGTTGCAAAGCTCCAGAAATCAGTTGCAAAAGAAGGGGTTGAAGTGAAATACCTCGAAACCAGTGCTTTGACTGGACTAAACGTCGAAAAAGCATTTAACATGTTGGGCGAAGCAATCATGAAGTACTTGAGAGCTCGTGGAAAATGACAGGAGAGGAATGGGAAACCATGGCGGACACTCAGCTAGTGGACAGCCACACGCATCTTCTCCCTCCTTGGTTTTCGTTCGAAAGTTTGGAAAAGATTGTCTCTGAGGCTAAAAATCATCGCGTATTTCATATCGTGAATTCAAGCTCGGACCCAAAATCCCATGACTTTTGCATTCAAACCGCTGAGCGGTTTACAGAAATCCATGCAAGTATTGGTTTACAGCCGACAATCTCTACTCTTAAAGAATTTGAGAGATTCAAGAACTACATCCTCTCCAACAAGTCAGAGATTTTAGCCATTGGAGAGGTAGGGCTAGACTATTACTGGGTAAAAGAAGAACCGAGACGAGAAGTTCAACGAAAGATTTTTTCTGCCATTATTGAATTTGCCAATGATATTGAGCTGCCTCTCGTTATTCATTCAAGAAAGGCAGAAAGTGATTGTTTAAAATTATTAGCCAAAGCGGATGTTGACGTTTATCTGCACTCATTTGACGGCAATAAGGTCGAAATTGAAAAGGCAGTGGATGCGGGGTATCTAATTGGAGTTCCCACAGCAGTAGGTGCTAGACGATCATGGAAAAAGGTTGCAGTGCGAACCCCTTTGGAGAACTTGCTCTTGGAAACGGATGCACCATTTCTCTCCTTTCGTCCAGAAATTAAACCAAATGAACCAAAGTGGATACATAAGTCTGCAGAATACATAGCTATCTTGAAAGAAGTAGAATTCGCGGAAGTGGCCAGAGCCACGACGAGGAATGCCAAGGAATTCTTCAAGTGGCATTCGGAGTAAAACTAGGAATAGAGCACAAGCAGAATTGGGACGAGATTATAATGCTCTCACCTAAGCAATTAGTTGTAAGAGAACAGGAGATCAGAAAATCAATACAGCCCCCACCGTCGCTTTTAGGGTTTAACATGAATATAGATTGGACTGTGAAGACGTGGGCGCTTGAAAGACCGATTATGGCGATATTATACCAACTAATCGAAGAACAAGTTTTGCCAAGAAAAGCATTGAAAACGTTCATAGAAGGGTTCATGAAGGGGGTGGCAAGAGAGATCGTCTTTTCGAATGAAATTAACTTAGACACCATAGTTGAGTGTGGACTGATTGGAGATCCCCGCATTGGGGGGCAAGTTGGATTAATGGCGAATTATGTAACAAGGTTCTTCCCGGGCTGGAAAATTCATGCTTTCAGACCCGGCACCACCGATGATTGGAAAAAGGCGGGAGTCAAGCTACCCCAAGTTAATTGGATATCATTGCAATCAGTCGGTTTACTACAAATTCCAGTCCACCTCGTTTTGGAATTCAGAAAAGGTCAGGTAATTGAGACAGAAAGTGGCGAGATCGTGTGTCCACGCGACAATCGTGTGATCCTATCTTCAGAACCAGACAGGATTGACAACTATAAATTGATGGAACTTGTCTTGTCCGTACTGGACCATAACAAGCTAACATGCTTGATCATTGCTGGCATTCATCTCCCATGGTTAGAGAAAACAATGAGGCGAATAGTTGAGGCGGTCAAGAACGAAAATCCTGATTCCTTCATTCATTTAGAAGCGAGTCATTTTGAGGACAAGGAGAATGAAGCATCCTGGCTATTGCCTAACCTTGATTCGATAGGGCTTAATGAACAAGAAGCATTCTTACTTGCTCGGAAAATGAAAAATGACTTCTCGTCGGTAGGGGAAGAATTTAGAAAATTGGTCAGAGTAATTTCAGAAGCACATCCGAAATTAAGGGTTCATGGTCATACGAAGGGAATGTACGCTCTTAAAGATTCTTGCGCACCAGTAAAACAAGAAAAGGAAATGATGGTTTCCGCGACCATCGCTTTGATGGTAGCAGGGCAATTCCAAGAGAGAGCAAAAATAGATTGGGATCAAGTTGCGAAGGGTAGGTTTCAGCGTGTCGCTCGTGATTCTGGAATTAGCTTTTTCGAAGTGCCCACGATAATCAGACCTGCTCTTACTGTTGGGCTTGGAGATGCCATTAGTATATCAGGCTTAGCACTCCACCTGACTAGATGAAAGGGGGAGAAAGAAGCTTGACCATTCTCGCAAGAGTTATATCTTTTCCCCAAATTTTCCATTGAGATGCCCGAGAACGAAATAAACGTCGATGAAATCAATGAAGTGTTAATCAAGCGAGCTATTGCTTTTCCAGCCGCTGAGATTTATGGTGGAATCGCAGGGATTTTTGATTTTGGTCCTATTGGAACACTAATTCGACAAAAGGTCAAAGAGCTTTGGAGAAACATGTTTATCTGGGCCGAAGAAAATGTTTTCGAAATTGAAGGAGGGCTATTATTACCTGAACCTGTTTTCAAGGCATCAGGCCACTTAGACACATTCCATGACCCTCTCGTTCAGTGTGAAAAATGTAAATCAATGTTTCGAGCAGATCATCTAGTTGAAGACACAACTGGAGAACGAGCAGATTCATTAGCGCTCGAAGAGTTATGGGGGAAAATCATTGAGCAAGAAATTAAGTGTCCCAAGTGTAAGGGATCATTAACTGAGCCAAGACAATTCAACCTAATGTTTGAAACAGAGGTTGGTGCAACTGGCGGTAAAAAGGCTTATCTCCGACCCGAAACTGCTCAAAATATTTTTCTTGATTTTAGAAGGGTCTCACACGCCATGAGAGCCACGCTTCCCTTTGGTATAGCCCAAATTGGAAGATCCTTTAGAAATGAAATTGCTCCACGGAATTATCTCGTAAGAATGCGTGAATTTACACAGATGGAAATCGAAATGTTCGTTCACCCAGAACAAATCAACAATCACCCGTATTTTTACATGATTGAAGACCAGCCAATCAGATTGATCACAAGAAAGATGCAAGCCGAACAAGAAAAAGAGCCCTTAGAAATCACGGCCGGAGAAGCCGTGAAACAAGGTCTAATTCCGAATCAGTTTATGGCCTACTACATCGCTAAGGAAGCACAATTCGTTGAAGAACTGGGAATTCCTCGCGACAACTACTGGTTTAGAGAATTGCTAGAAGAAGAAACTGCTCACTATTCGGCAGCCAATTTCGACCTTGAAATTCAAACACCAATGGGAGTTATTGAGTGCATCGGAAATGCCTATCGGCAAGACTATGACTTATCGAAACACTCCAAGCACAGCAAAACCAAACTTACAATTCAATATGAGAACAAACCTGTTGTTCCACATGTTATCGAACCATCCTTCGGGCTGGATCGTATTTTCTACATTCTCATGCTCGTAACCTATCAAGCCGGAGATCGCAAGTGGTCTTGGTTCAAACTTCCGCCGTACCTTGCACCGTATCATGTGAAAGTTTGTCCACTTCAGAAAAAAGATGGACTCCCTGAAGTAGCCAGAGAATTATTTGAAGAGCTGAGGGAAGAGCTTGACGCGATCTATGATCAAACCGGAAGTATTGGGAAACGCTACGCTCGAGCAGATGAGATAGGCATCCCATTCAGCGTGACAATAGACTATGAAACACTGGAAAACGAAACCGTTACGATAAGAGACCGAGATTCTACAGAGCAAATCAGAGTTCATGTGGACGATTTGTTCGAGGTTCTCCACTTACTCATTAACGCTGATGCAACATGGGAAGAAATCAAGGGCAGCTTTGCGGTTGAATCTTCCAAGAAAAGCAAAGGTAAGCGTAAGTAGGAGAATTGGCTCATATCTACTTAATCGTATCTGAAGCCATTAATTTATAATTCCGAACCAATATGCCCACACATGAAGTCACCGACAATCGGGACTCTAGCGTCCCACAGTGCTCTGCAAATCCTTTGGGGAGCAGAGCGCCAAGGATTCCAGACAGTCCTAGTTACTCCTCGAAATAGAACGTGGATGTATCAACGATTTAGTCTTCGCCCTAGATTTGTTGAACTTGAGAGTTTTCATGACATCCTTTTGGAAGAAGTCCAAAAGGAATTGAAGCAAAGCGAAACAGTTCTCATCCCTCACGGTACTCTTGTCGGCGCATTATCAAGTGAGGAACTGCTGAATAAACTAAGAATTCCAATTTTTGGAAACAAAAAAATACTGCCCTATGAAAAGGAAGCCCATCTCCATAAGAAGTGGTTGGAAAAAGCAGACGTGAGAACCCCGGAGACCTTCTCGATAGAGGAGAAAATACGAAAACCAGTCATGGTCAAATTTGCAGGAGCAAGGGGGGGTAAAGGCTATTTTGTGTCTCAAAGTACGGAGGAAATACAGAAGAGACTCAAGGAATTCCCGCTAGACGTTCAAGATTCTGTTTGGCTTCAAGAATTCATCAGGGGGGTTCCTATTTACTTTCACTTTTTCAAACACTTGAACGGAGAAAACAAACTGACAGGTATTGATATCCGCTATGAAAGCGACGCAAATGCATTTGGTAGAATTCCAGCATCAATACAGCAAGAATTAGACCTTCGCCCTGCGTTTTCTGTTGTGGGGAATATCCCCGTCGTCGTGAGAGAAAGTCTCCTACTAAAAGTGTTCGAGATCGCGGATCAAATTATCGAAGCTAGCAAGGCTCTTGCACCACCAGGCCTTTTGGGCCCGTATTGTGTTGAGACCATTATAACCCCTGACCTTGAGATTATAGTCATTGAAATATCAGCAAGAATCGTGGCAGGAACCACGGCATGGGTTCCCACATCACCCTATGCAGAGTTTTCCTATGGAAAGTCCGTCTCTGTTGGCGACATTATCGCCCTTGAGATCAAAAATGCAGTGGAAAACTCTGAGCTCGATAAAATCATATCATGAAGAGAAGAATCACATGGTCAATACAGCTCGAGAAACAAGCATTAGGTGCACAATTTAGATTTTAGAGCAAAAAAGATATTTTCAGTGTAAGGTATCAAGTCCTGTGGCTCGCTTTGCAACCAATATACAGGTTAGATATCGGGATCTCGACACCTACGGTCATGTTAATAATGCAGTATATCTCACATATTTTGAAGTCGCAAGAGTAGGAGCATTTCTTGACTTATTTAAGAAGAATCCAGAGCTTCGCTTTGTGATTGCACATGCTTCTATCGATTTTATCAGGCCTGCAAGACTGGCTCAGGAACTTACAGTATATACGTGGGTGAGCAGGATCGGAAATACTTCTTTCACATTAGAATACGAAATTGTCAACCAAAAGGGAGAGTTGGTTGCCAAAGGCGCAACGGTGCAGGTAACAATCGATGCGGAGGGAAAGAAAGAGAAAGTCTCGGATACTTTAAGAACATATCTGGAAACACTATATGAAGAGCACTAGACTCACCGAGTAAAAGACTTTGTTTGCGACATTATCTCCACTGGAGTTAGCCGAAGATACGCTTTGCTTTGGCCGTGCGAATGCTCGGTTAATTGGCGTAGTTTTTGGTCCAGTCCAGCAAAGCATTGATTACGGGAAGAAGCGCGTATCCCTTTTCAGTAAGTGAGTATTCTACTGCAATGGGGGCTTCTTCAGTTCGTATTGTTCTTCGAACAATATCAAGATCTTCCAATCTTTTTAACGACTGGGACAGAGAAGAAGGGCATATTGGCGTATTCACATTTTTCGAAATTTTCTCTTTTAGGCTGTTAAATCGCAATGGACCCTGAGAGAGCATGTAACAGATGAGCAGATTCCATTTGCCGGAAAGTAGCTGGAGGAGCAAATCAAGAGATTGAATTCGAAGAGGGCTTGTATGTATTTCTTGATTCATTTATTACCACATTTTGCAGTTTTTTTCAGTCATTATTGAGCAATCATTTCTCTTTTTCATGAATCATTCGTATATTTCATTGATAACTTTATTTGAAAAAGAGCGCGTATTCGCACACCAATTTGCGAATCTTTGCACAAAAACACAGAAAAAACACATATATTTGACGAAAATCGAAGTACAAGTGCGAATGTATTCATTGAGCAAGAAGTTCATTCTGACAAGGATTTATGCGTACCATCGCAGAATGGAGGTGTTTTTGTATGTTTGCATTGGCATAGCGCATATTTTTTTGTCTTTTCAGGTTTGAATTCCAAGGGAACAAATGTCGTGCCTTCATGAGATCCGTCGCAGAAAGGCTGGTTCTTAGATCGACCGCACCGACACCACCAATAGGTTTTTTCTTCATCTAATTCGACCACACCGGGATTCCTTGCAGCAATAACAGGCGTTTCTTCCATAATATCCACTCCAGACAAACTACTAGGTAATGAAGTATTTATTCCAACTCACTTAAGAATCTTGGCTTTTGGATAAAAAAAGGGAAAAAAGAAAGAAAAAGATGCCCCAACACGATCCAAGGGCAAGTTATTAGTTATTCAGAGGTGATTTGTCCATTAGGTCACTGTAATGTAATAGTACCACGCGGCATCTCCAGCATCATAAGAATAGTAGCCAGCAGCGTTTTGGGCTATATACCTCACGTCTAAGTCACCACTTAGGTGTTCATCACCCCAGATTCCGTCATCGTCCCACAACTCGAAACGTAGGTGAAGAGTGTCGGTTTTTACCATTCTGCCGCTGTAGATGAGAGCATCAGAAGTGGAGCCTGGTTGCCAGGTGTATTCGATCCAATAGACGTCTTCTCCACTCCAAGTGCCCCAAGTGTAGGAGAGCTCATATCCCAGGCTTCCTGCCCAGACTTTGAAGAAGTTTTCACCAGCACTTCCCCAGTCACCGTCATCGTCGACTCTGACTCTATCGAGCACTACTTGAACGTCAACAGTTTGACCGATGTCTGAAGTAATACCATTCACAGAAATTCTTATCTCATTATTCCCAGTTCCATCAGGATCTGGAGCCGTGTCACTATAGTAGTCTACGCCATCCACATCTTCAGAATACATGATGTCTCGATAATAGAAGACATTAATCATATCATTGTCTTCCCTAAGAACGATCTTGACATCCATTCTAGGAGAGGTGCCGGGAATGGCGAATGTGGCAGTGTTAGGCCCGGAGTTTCCAGGATTCCAAGTGAATGGGCCGTCTCTATCATACCGGAATGTGTGGATATATTCATAATTATTATTTCCACCATCTTTGTCGACGTAGACATCCATGTAGTATTCTTCTGTTCCCCACTCGTGGTCTCCAGTCATTTTGAAGTATTCGAGTCTAATGAAAGCAGTACCAACTAGCGGAAGTGATTCTCCCTCGTTTTGAGGTGTGTATCCAAATTGTTCAATTACTAGGTCAATAACACTGGGGAGCGTCGCTAGCTCTCCATGGTGACCATCAACAACGTAATGCTCTGCTCCAGCTAGTTTTGGAGAATCGGTAGGAACCACGCCATCAAAACCAGGAAGATACCAAGGATCCCCGCCGACCGTAATATACTTTTCACCTGCGGGTTCACTGTACCCCAAGCTCTCGAGGAAGTCACTACCAGGGATCATTTGAGCAGCGGATGCAGCCCAGTCGCCAAAGAGAGGAGAGAGCTGGCCAATGTACGCCTCCCATGTTCCATGATTTGGAGTGCCGAGCATGATCAATTGATCGACTCTTGCGGCCCAGTCATCGTCAATATTTGGATCAGAGGGTCCTTTTTCAATCATATACCGAGCGATTAATCCCCCCATGCTGTGAGCAACAATATTGATGACCTCTCCCGGATTAGTCCTTGCCTTGATCATTTCCTCTACTTGATCTGCAAGTGCGGGGATGTCAAGATTTCCGGGCGGCGCAGAAGCGTCATGAGATATTGCTTGTGTTCCAGGTGTGCTATCGTCAAAGTCGATTACTTGTAAACCGGCTTGTTCCAAGACCGGTATCATGACTTTAAAGATCGAGCCATCACCGTGCCAGCCAGGGATCATCACTACTCTTGGCGTTGTTGCACTCTGGGTCATGTGAGTGCCTATTCCCAGCGACAGAAGAATTATGCTTGCTGTCAGTAGGGCAATTATCGCCCTTTGATTCTTGTGTCTTAGTGGATGCATTGGAGGTAACGTGGAATAACAGAATTTAAATCATGATAGAATTCGTTGCAAATAAAATAGGAATTACCATAATAGTAAGATGGAAAATCACGAAGCCTTTGGTTAAGGGGCGGGTAAATTATTTTATAACCGGATTATTTTACCTAGAAAAAACAATTTCTTTTCTTTAATTCAAAGTAACGTTGGATGACTTTTTGTTGTTTTGAATAGGGAAGTAGGGAATTAGCTTCTTCTATTGTGACCCATCTTAACTCTTCATGTTCTGGAGAGCGTTTTGGAGTTCCACTGAGAATCCGGCAAGCGTAGTTTAATAATAGCAAGTTTCGCCCGTTCCTATCAAAAACATAAGCATCGACAAGACCGATTGGCTCCAGAATCAGATTGAGTTCCTCTCTTCCTTCACGGGCAATTGCTTGACTGGGTGTTTCTCCCTTGTCCAAACGTCCTGCGGGGACCTCCCATATTCCGGGTTTGAAATCACGAGTTTTTGCCCTTTTACCTAGTAAGATTTTGTCTTCTTTTGAAATAATCATAGCAACAGCAACTAAGAAAAGACCATGCATGATGCCAAGTGTGCAAAAGAAAAGAAAGAATTTTCCCTAGGAAACAGCTCACATTTCTGCAAAATTCACGAATAATGAATTCCCCCCCAAATAAATAATAAGTAGTTTTCTTTAACACGCGTAAAGCCTCCAACAGGCTATGGAAAGGGAATTGATATGACAGTTCAACACAACCCTAAAAAATCGTCATTTCTAGAGAAAAAAATCGCTGAACTCGAGGAAGAGATTCGGAAGTTGAAAACCGCAAAATCCGAGGAAGAGTACTTCCTCGAAAGAAGCGAGAAAATGATTCAAAAGCGCGCGGCACAAATGATGAGCCTAAAGAAAAAGGGCTTTGATACGATAAGCCTTTGGGGCATGTATGATCAAGACGACATGAAACAGTTCAAGTCTATGACCTTACCCGTGTTTAGCACGTCTACAGGAGCCCCATATGATTCACTCATCGATGGATCACTGCTCTTGAGTTACAAGACCGTAGATGACCCCAACAAGATCTATTCGAGGATAGATAATACGACAATTGATCATTTGGCACTTAAAATTGCTGCACTCGAAGGAAAAAACGTTCCTGAATTAACCCAAGGGCTTTGCTTAGCTTCAGGCATGTCAGCTGTGTTCATGGCTACAATGCCATTCTTGGAGGTCGGGGATGAATTTGTTTCTTCCAACAGGGTTTATGGTGGGTCGGAACAGCTCTTTAACGTGACCTATGCTCGAATGGGATGGCATGTGCGCTGGGTCGATGAACCATGGGACATTAGTGCATGGGAAAAGCAGATAACAGACAAAACCAAGTTCTTATACGTCGAATCGCCTTCAAACCCCGTCTTATTCGTTGCCGATATCCCGGCACTTGCGGAACTAGCTCATAAGCATGGAATTCCTCTGATCGTTGATTCAACCATCGCGTCCCCGGCTTTGATGCGTCCTTTGGAGCTTGGTGCGGATATTGTGGTGCACTCAGTTTCAAAGATTATGGGGAGCAGCGGAAGAGCGATCGCAGGAGCGATTGTTGCTAAAGAAAAAATAGTAACGAACGTTGAAGAATATGAAGAGAATTTTGTAATGAAAGTGAAAGGTGGGCACTATAGAAACATAGGCCCATGCCTACATCCACCATCTGCAGTAGCCATTTGGGATAACCTCAATAGCCTACAGGTAAGAGTAAAGGCAGTAAGTGAAAACGCTATGAAAATCGCCAAATTCCTAGAGACCCACGAAAAGATTGAGAAAGTGAACTATCCTGGCTTACCTTCTCATCCACAACACGAAGTAGCAAAACGGCTAATGCGATTTGAAGACGGAACACCAGGATATAGCCACTTGATGTCTTTTGAAATTAGAGGAGGATTTGAAGCGGCCGTTCGGTTTGCTCAAATCTTTGACTTCGGAGTGCAAGTTACAGATTTGGGAAGGGATTACACGACATGGGTTCATCCAGCCTCGACGACTCATGGCCAGATGACTGAAGAGATGAAACGCCGTGCTGGAATTCCTGATAACTTGATTAGGTATTCCGTGGGTTTGGAATCTGCAGATGATGCAATCGAGGCTTTGGATAGGGCGTTGTCTCAGATATAAGAAACCTTGAAATGCACTTGAGAGGGGGTCCCAAGATTTGGTTCCCCCAAAGTATTCTATTATCTCATGACGTAAAAGCGTCTCCTCAGTTGTTAACGATTGATTTGGGTATCCTTTTGTAATGCAACGATATAGAGGTAAGTAGATAAGCTTTGGGAGAGAAGCTAAACTGGTGTGCAAAACACATGCCTGCTGACAAGCTCTTCATCGGGAGAGATGAGAACGGAGAACCTTTCCTTTTTGCTATTAAGGACTTAACAAGGCATGTGTTTGTCAGCGGAAGCACAGGGTCGGGAAAATCAGTCTTGTTTAGAAAAATTGTTGAAGTGGCGGCTGTGGAGGGCATCCCTTCAATTATTGTAGACTTGCAAGGAGATCTTTCCCGCGTTATGTTACCAAGGGATCCAGAAGAAATAGAGGAAGAAAACCGAGAACATTTCAAGCGATATTTGAAGAGAGTCGAACCAGTGGTGATCACACCGGGCGGCAAGGTGAATCCAGTTAACCTCAGTCCATTTTCAATCAGACTTGTTCCTTTGGCAAGACAGGCGCAAACGAGTGAGCAACATAAGACAAGACTTGAAGATGTGGCTTATGCAAAGAGCGTCCTTGTCGCTAATTTGATCCCCAGTTTATCCCCTGTTTCAACTTCATTCCAGTCTATTGTTACTTTTCTTTACTATGTTTTTTCTCTTGCAGCGCTCCAAGGAATAGAAATCTTGAGCCCCCGGAGATTACATGAAATTATCAGCAAAGAAGAACTAGTTCCGACTAGAGAGCAAGCAGCTCTTTCAAAGCAAGCTCGCAGACTTCTACTGACAACTCTTCAGCATTTGCAAGTAGGACCGAATGCTAGATTGCATGGACATGGAGCCGCTTTTGACATGGATAGCCTAATTAGATCCCCTCTCGGGAAAACAAGAATAATCATTTTGAACCTTACCGATATAATAGAAGAGCCTACAAAACATCAAATTATAGCTAATCTTCTTCATAGAATTTATACTTGGGCTTTTGGAAAACCAAGCAGTGAACCTCGATTAATAGTGGGGTTGGATGAGCTTCACGGAATAGCCCCCCCAGTGAAACAGACTGTCGCAAAGAATAATTTGCTGAAAATAGTAAAACAAGGAAGAAAATATGGTCTATGCCTTTTACTTGCAACTCAAAAACCGGTTGATGTTGACGCCAATATTGTCGGAGAATGTAATACTTATTTCCTGGGAAGGCACACGGGGAGAAGAGACTGGGAAAACCTAAAACAGGCAATAGAAGGGAACACGAGTCTTCGAGAAAACAACGGATCGTTTATCCACGAATTGAATCGGCTCGGAACAGGTGAATTCTTTTACGTCGGAATTTCTCACCCGGTTACGCTGGTTCATGTAATTCCAGGAGTGACAGATTTTATTGGTCCGCCACTAACTATCGAAGAAATAATTGAGAAAACCCCCCGAATTACCGGAGGGCAAGGGTTTCCAGAAAACAACACCTTAAAACCCACTCCAGTGCAAGTAGGAGACCAAAAGATCTCAGAAGACGAATCCAGCATCCCACGGTTAGAGAATGGTGAAAACATGATTTCAAGCTCAATATCAGTAGTAATCCCCAGGCCCACGAGAAAGATCAATCTAGCGGAAGTAATGGCAACCCAATTCCCTCGACTCGAGATCAGAGGCTCTGACGAGGTTGCCTCTTATTTGCTCATCACTTCAATCACCCCCCAGATATCAATTCCAAACGAAGGCGGCATTCCCAGGAGTCTAAGACAAAACATTGTGGATAGCTTAGGCATTGAAAAACAGCGAAGGCAAAAGTTGTTAGCTTCTCCAGAATTATCAGGAATTAGGAAACACATTCAGCAAAGACTAGCAAAAATTCGAAAAACAAAACTTGTAGCGGTTACAGATACAAGCATACCCGAATTAGTGCGCACAAAAGCAAAACAGTTTGAACAAGAAACGATTCAGTCTAAGGTTCAAAGAACGAGGATTGCCGAACTGGATGAAGACGAGAAAGAAGAGTTAATCGGGAGTTTACCGACGATCCGTTCGCTTGATTCTCTTTTAAATGATCACTTGGAGAAGGCAGAAGAAGCCGCAAAAAAGGCAAAGCAATGGGCACTCAAGAAAAGCCAGCTCATGAACGAGTATCAAGAAACAACGCTATATTCAAGGAAAAAGGAAGTCTTCAAACAGATGCGAAAAATGGAGCAACTAGAAGAGGCTGCCACGAACAAAGCGAAAAAACATGTGAGCACCGCAAAATCGCTCAAGTCAAAACTAACAGAAATTCGAACGATTGCAAGATCAGCATTGGACGGCATTCAAGAGAGTTACACCGTTAGAACTACAGTGATAAAATTCCCGATCACTCGGCTAAGAATAAACGTAAAGTCATTCCCGGGGTTTGTTGCTGATGCATTTTGGTTACATGCTACAAATGAACTTCTGATGCCATGTTTCAAGTGCCTACAGCAGGGAATTCCTCTCGAGGAGAGCATCCAAGAAAATATAGTTGACTGCGATAAGTGTGGGACTCCGATTTGTCATGCACACCAAAAAACAGAACAGACCATGCTAAAAAAGAACCTCATAGTATGTAGTCCAGAGTGCAATTGAGAGAAGAAAGGTTAAGAGAAAAAGGGGAGATGAAATACTATTATTATTTTTCATTTTTTCTTGGGTAATATTTTCCTCACAAGCCATGTTACGGGGTCATAATAGCGATCTGCCACTCGTTCTTTTAGCGCAATTATGGCTTCGTCAGTAATGGGGATATCTTCAGGGCAGACCTCTGTACAGCACTTTGTGATGTTACACAACCCTATACTGAAATCCTCCTTTATCGCAGGAATGCGATCCGCAGTGTCTAGAGGATGCATTTCGAGACTCGCTAAGCGAACAAAGAATCTAGGCCCAGCATACACGGCTTTCATGTCATGAATTCGAATGACATGACAAGTATCTTGACAGAGGAAACATTCGATACATTTGCGAAATTCTTGGACTCGATCCACTTCAAACTGCATCATTCGAGGATCATCAGTTTTGGGTGGTTGGTAAGGCAGAATTTTCTTGTTTATTTCATAATTCCAAGATACATCGGTTACTAAGTCTTTCACCAGAGGAAATGATTGCATGGGGCGAACCAGAATTGGCTTTGACAGATCTAGGGCCGATAGCTTTGTCATACACATTAGTGAAGGCTTTCCATTGATTTCTGCGGCACACGAACCGCATCTTCCAGCTTTGCAATTCCAGCGCACAGACAGATCAGGAGCAGTTGTTTCCTGCAGTCTCAAAACGGCATCAAGAACGACCATGCCGGGCTCAACCGCAACCGTGTGTTCCTCAATTCGCGTTCCGCCCTGTACTGTGCCTCGCTGAATACGTAAGATAATTGATTCAAGGTCTTTTGTTGTCATTTGTATTCCTCCTCAACTATTTTTCTCAAACGCTCAGGCATTGGTTCATACCTCTCTTCTCTAATATCTAGTTCACCCGTGGGTAGTTTTCTAATAACGTAGAGGACATCAACAAGATCGGGATTGCTTTCTGGGAAATCTTCGCGAGTATGAGCACCCCGGCTTTCTTCCCGCTTTAACGCAGCGTTTGCAATTGCTAATCCGACTAAGACCATGTTGTAAATATCTAGAGCACGATGCCATCCCGGGTTATAAATACGATCCCCTCGAGCCCGAGCAAGTTTGGTACGTTCTAGGAGGGCATGAAGCTTACGAATACCCTCCTCTAAGTCGTTTCGATTTCGGATCATACCCACATGTTGCTCCATTATATTGCGAAGTTCCTTGTGAAGCTTGTAGGGATCTTCTGTTCTTTCCTCCCCAAATGGTGCAAGGGCTTCACCAATGGTTTCCGTTAGCGTTTCATCATCAACGCCAGCATGAGAAGGTCTGGTTTTCGCATACTTTCCGGAGTGTTCTCCAGCAATTTTGCCGAACACTAGAATATCAGTTAGAGAGTTTCCGCCGAGCCGATTAGCTCCATGCAATCCCGTTGCGCATTCCCCGGCAGCATATAGCCCTTCTACGTTTGTTGCAGCGGTTTCTGCTTGAACGCGGATACCACCCATCATATAATGAGCAGTAGGGCCAACTTCCATCGGTTCTTTAGTGATGTCAACATCAGCAAGCTTCAGAAATTGGTGGTACATAGCGGGAAGTTTTTTCTTGATGTACTCAGCAGGCCGTCTGGAGGCTATGTCTAGATACGCACCCCCTCTAGGGCTTCCTCTTCCAGCCTGTACTTCAGCACGGATTGCTCGAGCAACAACGTCTCGGGTAAGAAGTTCAGGGGGGCGTCTTGCAGTATCGTCTCCAGCAAGCCACCTTTCGGCTTCCTCTTCTGTTTCAGCAAATTCTCCTTTGAACATATCAGGAACGTATCGAAACATGAATCGTTCTCCTTTGTTATTTAGGAGAACACCACCCTCACCTCGGACACCCTCAGTGACGAGAGTTCCTCGAACGCTTTCTGGATAGAGCATTCCGGTGGGGTGAAATTGTACAAACTCCATGTCGGTAAGCTCTGCTCCTGCTTCGAGTGCAAGAACTAAGCCGTCTCCGGTGTATTCCCAGCTGTTGGAACTTACCCTGTAGATCTTTCCAATTCCTCCTGTACAAAGGACAATGGATTTTACTTCAAAAAGCACGAGCTTACCATCCTGTCTCCGATA
>JAJRWK010000069.1 GCA_024276795.1 archaeon
CGGGATGCATGTGCAGATGTTCACGAATGCGAACAACTTCATTAATGATTTCGGAAGAAACGACGTCTTCACTCATTAAACAGAGGAGTTGTGATTCTATCCTTAAATGTTTTTGAGAAAAAAAGATGATGGAAACAAAAATGGAAAAAAGTGTCCTCCATTGATGGAGGAACAATCTAGTAGGGCTAGTTACCAAGATTCGCTTATTTCTTTCTGCGGTACCATACGAGAGCGGGTACTGCAAAGAGAACGGCTAGCATTGCAAAGATGTCAAGGGGCAAGAATCCTCCACCGCCAGCAAACTGAGGCGTGCTGAAGTTCTCGTTGAGCGTGAGAGTTCCAGCAGACCAGCTACCAACAGTTTCCAGGGTGGTTTTCCTTGATCGTCCTTGAGGAACTGCCAGATGACGTAAGTACCTCCGAGGATGTCTCCGTTATCATCGAATGTAATGGTTCCAGAAACACCAGCGTAATCCGTTCCAACGGTCTTAATGGCGGCCTTAACAGCGTCACCGTCTGTACTGTCAGCTTTCAAAATAGCCTTGGCCATAATCGTTGTCGCATCGTATGTTTCGGGGACGAAGATTGTAGGATCGTAGCCATATGCTGCTTTGAATGCAGAGTTGAATTCTGGAGTCCCAGTGATTGTAGGAGCAGTTCCCATGACTCCAAGCATAGCTTCTTCTAGTCCAGCTCCTTCCAGCATGCTGGAAGAGGCGATACCATCAGTTCCAATAATGGGAACCTTTACGCCTTGATTAAAGAGCTCGCTAATAATGGCTTTGCCATCCTCGACGAAACTTACCATAAACACGCCATCAGGGTCTGCATCCTTGATTTGGGTGATCAGTGCGGAAAATTCGGTCTGGGTTTCTTGGTCGTAAGCGAGGTTCTTGACAATCTTGTAGTCGTCTCCCTTAGCGGTGAACGCGTCAGCAAAAGCGCCAGTAAGACCCTGACCATAAGCGTCACTGATTCCGATGATCGCCACTCTCTTGAGCCCAAGTTCATCGGCAAGATCAGCTCCGGCTTTTCCTTGGAAACTGTCAGAGGGAACAACACGGAATAATAGTCCGTTATCGTCTGCGGTTGTGAGCGCGGGTGAAGTTGACGCGTAAGATATCATGGGGATGTTGTTTGACTTTGCGATTGACAATGCGGCTAGAGTGCTGGAAGAAGCGGCAGCGCCAATTACTCCAGCAACACCAGCAGTTGCTAGAGCAGTCATCGCGTCTTGAGCTCCGGACTGGGTTGTTTTTGTGTCTTGGACAACGAGCTCAAAAGTCACATCAGTCTGGGCATCGTTCATGTCCTTGATCGCAAGTTCTGCGGCATCCTCGAAGGTGGGCCCCAAGGACTGCAAACCACCAGTTAGTGGGGTTAGCAAGCCGATCTTCACCGTTCCCGTTAATTGGGTAACGGTAACATCGCTTGCCAGCGTACTGCTTCCAGCCCAAACTGAGAACATAAGGGCTGATAACAGCGTTATAGCTAATAGATTGCGGTATTTCATATTACATCACATAAGTTATGTGTGATAGTATTTTTCACAGATCGTTTAAAAATTCTATGCGAAAAATCACACCCCAAAAATGACAAGCGAATAAGACGTAAAATGCTAAAATTATTTGAGGAATGAATTATTTTTGTGAAAAGCCTTTGCAAAAGAGAAAACATCGTGTGAGCTAATTTATAGCCTAGCTATACAAAGCATCAAAATCATACCATACATTTAAATCGTATTCACCAACTCTGATTAATAATGCAAGATAGCCAAAAAGAACCTCTCGGCAAAGACTCAGATTTAGATGAATCGTCAACACGCGGATTCACTATAGATGAGTTGCGTTCCAAAGTGCAGAAAACATGGAGTGTACTTACTTTTGAGAACGTGCGCTTTCGAGCAGTATGGGTTTCCCTTGAAATCACAGTTCTAATCATAGCTTGGCTACAAATTTATTTTCAACGCAACAATAAATACGCTGAAATCACTTTCAATTTCAGCTCGATTGTGTTCAGCACGCTTTTCTGGGGATCTTTGTATCTAGCTATAGGTCTTGGACTCACCTTCACGTACAAATTGCTAAAATTTCCAAACTTTGCCCACGGAGAATATCTAGTTATTGGGGGTTACACGGCTATCTTTATTCAGACAGTTGAACCCTTTAGATCTATTTCCGCTAGGAGTCCAGACAATCAGATTGATCCAACATTGTTTCTCGCAGGAATTCTCCTAGGCACGTTCACAGCGGCGCTAGCGGCAATAGTAATTGATGCTCTAGTTTTCCGACCATTGCGAAAGAAGGGAGCAACTTCGCAAACGCTCATGATCAGTTCTCTGGGCGTAGCGTTGTTTGTTCGAGGACTAATCTTCATTCGATTTGGAGGAGGCGCAACTAGGTTTATCCCTGAACAAGATTTGGGGAATGCAGGGTTTGATATTCCCACAATTAGACTAAGGCTTAAGCTTGGAACTGCATTTGGCTTGGAAATTCCTCCTGCAAGAACAGCAACAAGCTTGCTGTTTAATATTCAGATCTTGAAATTAACCCTAATTCTTCTCGTCTCTGGCTTGGTTCTTTCTCTCATACTGTTCTTAAAATACACGAAACAAGGAAAGGCAATAAGAGCAGTTTCTGACAACCCAGATCTTGCTGCAGCATCGGGCATTAATGTAGAAAGAGTATATCAATACTCTTGGATCATTGGCGGAGGTCTTGCAGGAGCGGCAGGGGCGGTTCTTTCGGCCGCGATAAGTTTTACTCCAGAAACAGGATTCATCTATTTGCTCCCTGCCTTCGCTGTCATTGTCTTGGGATCCATTGGATCGGTTGGAGGCGCGGTAATCGCAGCTCTCGTAATAGGGTTTGCAAGAGCAATTAGTGAACCAATTACATCAGGACTAGGTGACCCTCTTAATCGGCCTGCCATGTCAGCATACCGAGACATTGTTCCTTTCTTATTCCTCATCGTGATCTTGTTGTTTTACTCAGAAGGAATTGGCCTAAAACTTGAGCGCTGGCGAATAGAGAAAATGAGAGAACACATGGAAGAAGAGGAGAACAGCGTGACTCAGGAAGAAGAGCAGAAGGTGAACTGAAATGAAGAAGCGCGTTTCCTTAAAATCAAGAATAAAAGCCTTGATTGTTGACAATAGAGTTGCGAAGAAGTTTCGGGAAATAACTAGTCCGATGTTTCAAAAGATAGGCAACACGTCGAAGCGGATATTTGGGCCGTATTTTGAGAAAATGAAAAAGGCGTTTTACACACGATTTCCAGACGGTCGTAAAGATCCTCGTTTTTCAAACATATTGTTTTGGATAACCATGGCTTTACTTACAGCGATACTAATCCTTCAACCCTCCGCAAACTTCGAATCCAAGAGACTATTGGTCTACTCAGTTATTACAAAAATGGTGATCTTCTCGATCATGGCTATTGCCCTCAATCTTCACACGGGATACTCTGGATTAGTGAACTTTGGAGTAATCTTCTTCGCAGGTATCGGTGCCGTAGGAACTGGCTTGCTTATTTCGGCATATGGAGTTGATCCACTCTTATCAATCGCTTTAAGTGTCCTCATAGCAGTTGCCGTTGGATACTTGCTTTCCTATCCCACTATTCGTTTGAGAGCAGACTACTTCGCAATCGTCACGATAGCTTTGGGCGAAATTCTCAGACTGGCCCTAATCGTTGATCCGTTTCTCAAGTCGGGCACAGAGAAAGCAAACATTGAATCTCCTGGCATCGCCAACATCAAGGGACCATTCCAGGATTGGTGGGAAGCAACTGGTGTCACTATGGTGCGATTCAAATGGACAGGAATGGGCTTCAAGATTGAAACCTACCAAGAAACTAACTACTTCTTCTTCCTTTCAATTTTCGGCATCATACTTCTAGCAGGAGTCTATGTCTTTTCCGAGTATTTGGTTAACTCACCATACGGAAGAGCCCTCAAAGGAATCCGTGAAGATGAAGAAGCGGTAGAAAGCTACGGAGTAGATGTGTTTCACACAAAGGCTTGGATTCTTGGTATCGGTTCAGGAATTGCAGCCCTCGCGGGGGGTCTTTGGGCATGGGCCTTGGGATTCATAGGACCCAGTTTCATGAACCCAGCGGCTTCCACATTCCTTGTATGGGCAGCGTTCATACTTGGTGGAAAGGCCAACAATAAAGGTATGATTTTGGGAGCATACATTATTGTCCTTTCAGACCAGACATTCCGTGGTTTAGCTACGCTAAGTGGAGCTGAAAGACAGCAAAATATTTTCCTCAGAGTGGTTGATGACATTTTCCGATTCATCGTCGTTGACATCGGAGGCTTTCTCTTTGGGAAATCCAGTTATGAAGATACTCTAGGCCCGGCAAGCTCAATAGAAGTAGACGTTAATTTCCTCCAAATCTCGCTCGTCGGGCTGATTATCATCATTTCAATGATGAAATTTGAGGAAGGAATACTCCCCGAGATCCCATATCGGCCACGAAAGATTGTCGAAGAGATTACGGGAAAAACAAAGTTTGAGAGTGCCCAGGAGGCGAGCCAAAAAGCATTCCTAGAAGCGAAACAGACGGAGAAACCGGGTTCAGAGAAAGAGAAAACAGGGGCGAATGAAACATGATGTCTGCGAACTGTCCATCTTGTGGTCAAAAGGTAGTGGATACCATGATTGAGTGTCCATCTTGCGGAGCCGACCTGCACAAGGACCCAAAGCTGTGGATTAAGAAAGATGGTGATATGGATGCCAAAGCCCTTGAAATTGAGGGAATTCACAAGAGCTTTGGTGGGTTCCACGTACTAAAAGGAGTAACACTGGATGTTGAACCTCATGAAATCGTCGGATTAATCGGCCCCAATGGCTGCGGAAAAACCACGACATTTAACGTGATTAGCGGGCTAATCCCAGCAGACAGTGGCTCGGTAAAAGTCTTCGGCATCGATGCGACGAACATGAAACCCTACCAAATCAACAGAATAGGTTTATCTAGAACCTTCCAAAACACTCGCCTATGGAAAGATATGACCGTCCTCGAAAACCTTCTCGTACCACCCAAAGAACAAATTGGATTTCGCATCAGAGACGCGATCTTAAGGAGAAAAGCCCTCAAAGAACAGGAACGGGAATTGATCGAGAAAGCATTCAGCATCTTAGATTTTCTTGAGATAAGCCATATAGCATTTAACTATGCTTCAGAACTTTCTGGTGGTCAGTCCAAGCTAGTAGACCTTGGAAGAGTACTAATGAGCGATCCAAAGTTGCTTCTTCTCGACGAGCCCGTCGCAGGTGTGGCAGGACCTCTAGCGAATAAAGTGTTTAACAAAATCCATGAACTTAGATCTAGATTGGGAATTTCGGTACTAATCATTGAGCACAACATGGATTTCATTTTGAGAAAAGGTGTGGATCGTGTTTTTGTCATGAATCGAGGCGAAGTGCTCGTGAGCGGTACTCCTCTTGAAATCAAGAAAAGTAGAGACGTTATTGAGGCGTACTTAGGAGAATAGGTGAAGAGAAGTGAAAGACATACTAAGAGTCGATAATCTCTCGGGAGGATATGGAAGTATCCATATTCTTTACGATATATCCCTACACTTGGGCAAACAAGAAATCGTCACCATCATTGGACCCAATGGTTCGGGGAAATCAACATTTCTCAAAGTCATTTTTGGACTTGCTACCCTGTACGAGGGAACAGTCTCCTATGATGACCAGGATGTAACCAACTTCAGAACAGATGAACTCGTCAAAATGGGCATATCCTACGTCCCTCAAGTAGAAAACGTATTTCCAAACCTAACGATCCGTGAAAACTTGGAAATCGGCGCTTACAGAATTGATGATGACATATCCGATGACATGGAATTTGTATTTTCCATCTTCCCGGAGCTAAAACGGCGTCAATATGACCTAACAGCTACACTTTCTGGTGGTCAGAGGCAAATGCTAGCACTGGGAAGAGCACTAATGGGCAGACCAAAACTTTTGCTTCTGGATGAGCCGACAGCAGCCCTCAGCCCAGCTTATATCAAACTCATTCTTGAGAAAATAAGAGAGTTACGAGACAATGGAGTGAGCATTTTGCTTGTTGAGCAAAACGCTCGGTCAGCCCTACTCAGTTCCGACAGAGGATACATCTTCGCTAGTGGAAGAGTGGTTCATCAGGCGAAAGCGAAAAGCCTACTCAATGATCCAAAGGTGAACGAATACTTCCTAGGAGTTGTAAGCGAATAGAATAGGCGGGATTAACAGACCCCCCTCTATTGGTTTTGGTCTTGCACAAAGAAAAGAGACTTATCGGTTCTTGTTCATCTTTATGAGTTAAGAAGAGACTTATTGATTCACAGAGGTCTCAAGCTCTCGAAAAATACGTTCGATTTCATACCTCTTCACTAGAGCGGGGTATTCGTGCAACAAATTTTTGTACAAGCCATCTCGGATTTTTCGAATAGACTTTTCTCCGGCGAAACTTTGAAGTGTACTTAATGTGTCGTTGACTGGTTTGAGAAACTGCTTAATCGTATCCTTACGTTCCTCCATGGTCATAGGAAGAAACACATGTGCGATCCTGTCAAGAGGTTTGAACTCGTTTTTTTCAAAATTAGGTAGTAAAGGAACCAAATGTGGAATTTCACTGATTTTTTCCAACAAAAGTTTGACGCCCATGTTTCCCGTTTTTTTCTTAACTCCTTGATAAAAATTTAAATACACGAGTTGGAGGAACTTTCCGAGAACATAGACGTCTTGTAATGGTTCGATCATTTGAGCGAATAAAAGCTCACGTAAAACATATTCGAAGTCATCTAGCGAATGCTTTTTGATAGCCTTTTTGAGATTCTCCTTGATTTCTCTCAGCGTCTTTTCTCCATCCAATTCTCCCAAAAATGGCACCGCGAGTGACTGCCAGTGAGGAATAAAATGTAACTCATCCTTTGAAAAAAGAGCCTTCATTCCCCGTGATGTGATCTTAAAAATAAATTCGTCATTATAGCTTTCTCTCAACAGAATATACCTCATTCTGAGGAGTTCCACCACTAGCGATGTGAAGGATTCCCACGGAATGGAGAGCTCTTCTGAAATATCCCCTAACGTTCTTGTTCCATCAATAAGCGACAGGAAGTTTTTCATATTATCAACAACGTTACTTCTGTTGAGATTCTCAAGCTTTGGAAAATGATTGTCTTCAACTTTTTTTGGAATGAGGTACTTGTGAATTCCTTCAACATGAAACTCATTATATACTCTGGTCTTAAACAGCTCTATGCTGGACTGAATCGCAGAATCATCACTCAGCAGTGTGCTTAAGTCATATTTCTCCGTTTGTGCTTCAAATTCATCAACGTGATGCCCAAATCGGAGGAGAAGAGAAGAATCGATCTCAGTTCCAACGAGCACGCCAATAAAGCGTTGTCCTTTGTAGAACTTGATTTCTAAGTCCCCTGTTTTGATTTCTCCAGTTTTCTGAGAAGTTCTGTCTCGCACCATATCGGACATGAAAGGTTGAATGGCCCCGATGAATCCAGAGAACAGTACTTCATTTACGTTTAGGCCATCTGCAAAATCAATTGAAACAATAGGTACCCCAGACTTTGAAATAAGAAGGGCATACTTCAATCTCATTGGTTCACCCTTCAACAAGTCGATAAATGTTATACACCGCGATGACGAAAAGAATTGCTGCAATGCCTTCAATAGATTCAGCGAGGGCGATATTTCTACTATCATGCAAAACAATTTCCAGAAAATGGTGGATACCAAACATAAGCGATGCCAGTCCTGTAAAGAACATTGATCGACTCAAATAACCATGGAACCCTTCTTTTTTCAGAAACATTAGGATTATTATGAACCCAAGAATGTTTAGTGTTATTGCAACCCAAAAGATCACATCAACATTAGCACTCAAATTGTTTCACCTCCAAGTTCACGAACAGATTGATTTGCAAAGTAAATTGCAAAAAATAAGGCAACAGAAGCAACCAGAGCAGTTAACGCATAATAGATTTCGTCAAGATTCAAGACTTCAGTCAGAGCGTGAACAACGAACATCATGCTTTGAAGAACTAGAAAGCCCGTTGCGTAATACAATTTTGATCCTTTAAGGTGAACAACAAAACGAAACAAAATGATTACAATTGCTATTGCGGACAATAGGTTGACCACTGCGATCGCTTCACCTATGCTTATCATTGTCCCACCACACAAAATTCGGTTTATAATTTTTATTTCCTATTCAACCTAATCATGCCTATTTGATAATATCTTTTTTTGATCTAATTCATACTTGGTTGAGGAGTGAACGTACGTATTCTCCAGAAGGAGGGCATCTTCGAGTTTCTCAATTTTTTCTGAAGTTTCAGAAGTGTGATTTTCTATCTAGCGGTCATTATTTATCCAATAGGATAAAAGGAAAGAATGAGATGGAACAGTGTCATTATGCGCGTTGATGCATTAACCGTTGATAAAGCAATCAAGAAACAGCTAAAAAAAGAAGGAATATTAGAACTCTATCCGCCACAAGCAGAAGCATTGGAAACAAGGTTTCTAGTTTCGGTAGAAAATTTGGTTGTTGCAATCCCCACCGCATCAGGAAAAACACTCATAGCAAAAATCGCAATAGCACAAAGGTTACTCGAGCAGGGGGGCAAAGCAATCTATTTGACTCCGTTACGAGCACTAGCAAAGGAAAAATACGATGAATTGCGCCGATTCTTGGAACCTTTGGGATTTAGAACAGTACTCACAACAGGAGACTATGATTCAGATGATGGATGGCTAGGGGGATACGATGTTATTGTTACTACTAATGAAAAATTTGATTCCATTCTGAGAAGAAAGCCGGGATGGCTCGAATCATTGTCTATCCTTATCAGCGACGAGGTTCATTTTATGGGGTCAAAAGATCGAGGTCCCGTTCTTGAAATTGTCTTGACACAGATTCAAAGGAAATACCCTGCTGCTCAGATCCTAGCATTATCAGCCACGATAAAAAATGCCACGGAAATAGCAGAGTGGCTCAACGCTAAACTTGTGTATAGTGAATGGAGGCCGGTAGTGCTGAAGGAAGGCGTGTATTTTGACGAAATTATTTCTTACAGTAACGGAGAAGAAATTGCCTTAGAAAACGAGTTTGGAGAACCGTACATCACTCTAGCAATTGATGCCTACAGATTAGGAGGGCAGGCACTAGTTTTTGCCAATACCAGAGCAAGTGCCGAGACCAGTGCCGAAAAGATTGGAAGAGCCCTTAAAAAAGAATTGGTCCCAAGAGAATTAATCGTTGCAAAAGAGCTCGCCAAAGAATTGGAGAGAATAGGTGAAGACACACAATTGAAGACTAGGCTTGTTCGCTGCGTTTCGATGGGCACAGCATTCCACCATGCGGGCTTGCACTATAAACATCGAGAGCTAGTGGAAACTGCATTTAGAGAGAACAAACTAAAAGTAATAGCGGCAACTCCCACACTTGCTGCAGGGATTAATATTCCCGCGAGAGTTGTGATTATTAGGTCTCTCACAAGATATGAGTTTGGCTATGGCAATGCTTGGATTCCTGTCATGGAGTATAAACAAATGGCTGGTCGAGCTGGTCGTCCACAATACGACTCCGAGGGAGAAGCGATCGTAGTTGCGCTAAACAAACGAACACGAGATTTCATTGTCGATAACTACCTAAATGCCGATGTTGAACCAATTGAAAGCAAACTAGCTGTAGAACCAGTTATGAGATCTCTTATCCTAGCTCTCGTAGTAACTGGTGATGCTGAGAGTGCTGAGGAGATCTTGGACTTCATTGAAAAGACGTTCTTGGGCTACACGTTTCAGTCAGCAATTAGTTATTTGGAAGCTCAAGTGGAACGAATCATTAAATTCCTCAAACAGAATGCGTTGTTAAAGAGAACAGATCTTTTGGAAGCAACAAAACTTGGCAGAAGAGTGTCGGAACTCTACCTCGATCCGCTCAGCGCCATCACCATCAAGGAAGGGCTCAAACGTGCCCAGACCCTTGTAGAAGTTCCCAATGTTTCCTATTTGCATTTAATATGTTCAACACCCGACATGCGAACGTTTTTCACCAGAAAAAAAGAGGAAGAAATACTCGACGATCAATACCAAGAAATGCTTAGCTATTGGCTAGTAGATTACCCAGAAGCTCAAGAAGACTACGTGTTCAATCTACAAGCACTAAAGACGGCTCTAGTTCTGGAAGAGTGGATGGAAGAAATCAGTGAAAATAGCATAATTCTGAAGTGGGGAGTAGGATCAGGAGACATAATTTCAGCGGTCTCTACAGCGGATTGGCTATTATATGCAGCGGAGGAAATCTCAAGATTACTATCTTATGAAAATAGTAGGAGTCAATTAGAGATGCTTCGAGAAAGACTAAAGGCTGGAGTCAGAGAAGAATTATTAGAGTTAGTACGGTTACCAGGCATTGGTCGAGTAAGGGCAAGAATCCTCTATAACAACGGATATCCATCACCTCATGAGATTGCGACGGCTTCTCCAAGAGAATTGACAAGACTCCAAGGATTCGGCGAAAAACTTGCAAAACAAGTCATTAAAGCAGCAAAGAAAAGAGTAGCAGACGAAGATAGGGAACTTGAAGAACCAAGAGATGGAGAGTTGATTCCGATAGAGGAACCTATTGCAAGTAGCGAGGCGTCCGTGGGAGAGCCAATCCTGGATGACTATTTTGCTTCAGATTGAACGTTTATGAATTGGAAGAGGTATTGACGTGACAAAGAGAATTGCGGTGTATTATCACGAGGATTTCCTAAAACACTTCATGGGGAAACAACACATGGAGCAACCCCAGAGGGTTGAAGTACTGGCAAATGCTTTGAGAAATTCAAGGTTCGAGCTAGAATGGCTTTCACCAGATCTTATCATGTTTGAAGAGTTGGCCAGAGTCCATTCCCCAGAATTGATTAAGTTCGTGGAGCATGCGGCACGAGAGGCACCGGTTTGGGTCACACCTGATACAAGAACTAATGAATTCACCTTCCTAGCTGCGATGAGA
>JAJRWK010000070.1 GCA_024276795.1 archaeon
CCGACTAATTCTAGGGAAGACCCGCTCCTGAAAACAATTCGAATAGCATCAATTCCTTGAGTTCTCAAAAGTTCATTTTGTGAAATATTGATAGTGATCTCGTTCTTTATCATTCTCAAGCACTGATTCACTGCTTGTTTCTTGATATTTTAGTATTATTAAATAGATAATAAGTGACTATATTTCTACGATGGAAGTTGTCGATGGGTGTTGCGGGACGAAACAAGTGCAATGGGTCCGAATTCAGATTTCAAAGTGAGATCCCAACGTTTTCGATATCACATCGCTTCAAAAAAGTCCTTATTTTTCTGCCCGAAAGTGATAATTACTTTGCCTAATCAGTAAAGACAATGTCTCTTATTCATCGAATTATAGGTGCTAGCCTGAAGCCCGTTTTTGTTTTCATAAGCAAGAGAACATTACCAGTAATCGACGGAACTATTGAGCTTCAGGGTCCACATGATTCCATAACCATTATTCGTAACGACAAAGGTATCCCTCACATTTCTGCAACTAGCGACTACGACATGTATTTTGCTCAAGGCTTTGTTCATGCCCAAGATAGATTGTGGCAAATGGAGCTCAACCGCCGCGTAGCAAAAGGAACGCTCGCCGAGCTTTTTGGAGAGATAGCACTAGACACAGACAGAGTTTCCCGCATAATTGGGTTTGCTCGGCTGGGAAGGGAAGACTTTGATCGGATGAGTGAAGAACACAGAGAAATAGTCCAGGCCTACATCGATGGGATTAATGCATACTTATCTTCAGATTCCTTCAAGCTACCAATCGAGTTCAAACTAGTAAAGCACAAGCCTAGTGACTGGACCTCAGAAGATGTCATGGCTTTTGCTAGAGTGATGGTATGGCAGCTTTCACACGCATGGTTCGGAGAGATAGTGAGGGCTAAACTTCTCTCTATCCTCGGTGAAAAGCTGGCTCAAGAACTAAACATTTCCTACCCGTCTCGTAACAGTGTGATTTTACCAAAAGGAATTGAGTTTAGAGTTTTTGATGAGAAAGGAATTCTCAAGGCAGTCCAGGGCCCATTTTTAGGGAAGGGAGGCGGATCGAATTCTTTTGTGATCTCTGGAGAGCATACAGCTTCTGGAAAACCGTTTTTGGGAAATGACATGCACCTAGCTCTTTCTACACCTAGTCTGTGGTATGAACAGGTTCTTGAAAATAAGCAGAAGAGAAGGAAGGTTGGTGGAGTAACGGTTCCAGGTATCCCTTTGATCTTGGTTGGACAGAATTTGAACTATGCTTGGGGAATGACCCTTGCATATACGGATTGTGCTGACACTTATGTTGAAAAAATAGATCACGCTAAGAAAACGTATTTGTTTAGGAATGAAGAAAGGGCACTACAAATAGTTCGAGAACAAATTTTGATAAAGGGCCAGAAAGAGCCTCACGTTGAAGAGGTCTTGTTAACTGAGCACGGCCCGATCCTACCAGGTATTGTTGATCCAAAGACGGGCTACGAAATTTCTCTCAAGGATGTTGCACTGCAGCCCGCCGATATAATCAAAGCATGGAAACAACTCAATGACGGGGAAAACTGGGATGACTTTGTTGAAGCAATGAAGCTAATAACGGCACCTCAATTGAACGTTGTCTACGCAGATGTTGAAGGAAACATTGGTTATTGGTGTACAGGGAAGACCCCAATTAGGGCAAAAGGTCATACGGGAGAAATGCCGGTTCCCGGGTGGACAGGAGACTTTGAATGGGAAGGATATATCCCATTTGAAGAAATGCCACACGCTCTGAATCCAGAAGCGGGATACATTGTAACAGCAAACAATAAAATAGTCCCGGATGATTTTCCGTATTTTTTGGGAAATGTGTGGATGAATGGATTTCGGGCAAAGCGAGTCACAGAATTGATCGAATCCCGGATTAAATCTGGCAATAAAATAACTCTAGATGATTGTAATTCAATAATGCGTGATATTTACTGCATTCCTGCGAAAGACTTGGTGTCTCACATTCTTGATGCCACAAATGATGAGCAAAATAGTAGAGATCTACGAGAGATGCTAGATATCCTTCGCCAGTGGGATTATGAAATGGCAGTGGACAGTGTGGGGGCTACAATCTACGAGGTTGGAAGATATTACGTTTTCAGAAAATTATTAGCAACGATGCTAGACGAAAAAGGAATAAACGAGATTATGGGAGTCGGTTTTCATCCTCTCATCTTGCCATATTCAGAATACTATGGTCACGATGTTCCGTTTCTCTTGCGCACATTAAACAATCCTCAGTCTGAGTGGGTGAAAATTGCCGGAGGAAAAAGAACTGTCATTCGTCAAGGATTGCTCGAGGCGAAGGATTTCTTAACCAAGAGGTTAGGCAAGAATCCCAAAAGCTGGAAATATGGCCGAATACATCGGGCCACTTTCCCCCATGCTTTTGATATTACTCCTCCCATGAATTATATTTTCAATTCAAAGCCAGTTCCGATTCCAGGTAACACGGACACTCCTTATCAAACTGCGATCGCTCCAGAAAACCCGTTTGACAACAAAGCATGGAGCATTAGTTTTAGAATGCTAGTAGACACTTCAAATATGGCAACCACTAAGATCATTGCTTCGCTCGGACAATCGGGACAATTGGGAAGCAAGCATTATGAGGATCTCAAGCATCCTTGGCTTTACGGGGAATATAACGCCTATTTCTGGGAGGACCCCGAAATCCACGAAGAGAGGATTGAAGGTATCCTCATCTTAACACCTAGTTCAGAAAAATAGGGCATTGCGTTTTCTTGAGAAATGGTCACTTATGCCGTGGTTACTTGTGTTTTTTTCTTAGTAGGTTACTAACATTTTGGTAACTTTTTTTTGGAGAATTTGATCCAAAAACGCTTTTTCTTGGTCAATACTAGGCAAAAATTTGAAATAAAGTTAATAAATCTTAATCACTACACATTATGATGTCAAAGCTAGAGAAAATTTCCAGATTTCTCAAGAGCTATCCAGGTCTAATCGCGTTGATAATTCTTTACGAATTCATCGTAGTTTTGTTCTTATCAACGTTCAGCGGACCAATGGTTGATCGATTTGGAGAGACTCCCATTCTCAAATATATCTTCCCCTTAATCAAGGGGCTTCCCGAGGCACGCCATGAAGAAAGAGCAATCTTACTTTATCATGCCCTAGCAACGCCATTTCTCGTAGCAGTCGTGTTCTTTTTCATGGATTGGTTCAAAACTCGATCATCAATTGAGCCACATGCAAAATGGACGCTCTTTATTGGTTCTATGACTGTCAGCATTTCTGGCATGATTTTTGCCTACTTCTCTGAGAACTGGGTTTGGCACGGATTGTTCATCGCGGGTCAGAGCATAACATTTTACGTAGCGATTTTATTTGTTGTGGCAATCTGGCCTACGAAGAATTTTCCGGGAGAAGATGATAATGGAGATGCCATTATTCTTGGCAGAAACTGGGAATACGTCAATCTTGCCATTACGTCCATAGCTATCATGATATCAGCGATAATTGCCGCAATTGCAGCTTCTAACTTTGGAAGGACTGATCCCAATTATCCAAATGTTACAGAACCTGTTTACAACAGACATACAGGCGAAGTAACTTACGAGAACATTTCCACGCTTGTACCGAGACTGATGGAGACGATTGTCCGCCGCGAAAACAATAATGCCGGCTGGACCTATTATGAGATGATTGTTTCGCACCTGCACATCATGGTAGCACTCCTAGCAGCGGCAGTTCTTCTCCTAACAATCCGGTTTGCGAAGATGGAAGGAATATGGTTCAAGATAAACCAGATCATTTTCACGCCAGGAGTGATTATTCTGTCCATTGGTGCCTGGTTAGTGATCACCCCATGGGAAGACGCCCACAAGGTCATCAATGTTGGGGCAGGATTGCTTCTAATCGTCGGAATCATCACTGCAGTCTACGGATGGATAGGAATCAGCAAGGA
>JAJRWK010000071.1 GCA_024276795.1 archaeon
GAATGTTAATGTTTTTTTCAAGACCTATATTTTTAGCCAAACCGAGTGCCGCTACATTAGACGAAATCTGCTCGAAAATATAGGTAAGAATCACTCCCCCCGTGAGAAAGACGGGGAATATTAATGCGTAGGCTGCAACTTGGAAACCAGTGTCTTTCCATAGACTCGAGAACTGTCTTGCCGCGCCTCTGCCTTTGTTGAGCAAAGTGAAAACCGCGATCTGAAATCCGATCACTCCTGTCAGTCCTATGACGCCTGTAATTCTAGCAATTCGCAGTCCCATGAAGAATATCGTGGTTAGAACTGCTTGCAAGCCAAACAAGAACAAGGTAAATTTCCCAATGCTGATTCGAGGGATTTTATAGATAGTTCCATCCGGTTTTCTGAATTTTATCGATATGAATCCAAGTTTCCCCCATTCCCTTGGCTTCTTTGCCTCAATCAATTTTATTGCGAGGAGATCTTCCGCAATTCCAGCTCCAGTGATGATTCCAATGGTTGCTAGGGGGAAAACGACAACCCAAACAACAACTGCAGAAAACCAGTTCTGCAACACCAAGTAATGCAATAATATTATTGGAATGGCGTACGTGAGTCCGTAAAGAATCAGTGCTGTGATCCCCGGGGAGAATACTTTTTTTCTGAGTCTCTCAGCAATTTTTTCCACTGCTCTCTGAGTAGGATAAACGGCTGATTCACCCGGCAATGATAATACATAGAAATCAAAAATCGGGTAAATCACAAGAAGTGTAACTAAACCAATTACTAAAAAGGAGCTCAACTGGAAGTTTTCAGCCAGATATGTTTCGATGGTTGTGATGAAGAGGGTGGCAAAAGCCCAACCTAAGCTTATGGATAGAAGAAATAGCCCTACTATGTGTCGCAGACTGAGATTCTCGAGAGAAGAAACACCAAACGTTTCCTTGACTTCTGCACTTGCGAAACGAAATGCAAGACTCGCAGTAAGGTAACCCACCAATACTGTAGCGACCCCTAGAACGACTGGGTGAGACAGTATTCCACGTAGTGGTGTTATTAGAAAATACATGTATAGCACGAGTATTAAACTACCCAATAACGCGTATCCACCGATGTTAGGGCTTTCTTTTTCTTCTATCTCGTATGACATTAATGTGTATATTTACAATCAAGTAAAAAAGTTCTTCACCGACGGCTCTTCCTTTCGCTGAGACCAGAAATCGTTTTTTCCGGTCTCATATTGTCTATACTCTCAGAAATTTACTGTTCCTTTTTGAAGCCGTAAGTGTTTTTATTTTCTGGCTCTGGTAGGTTCGAACATGGAATGAGAATTGAGTGATCTGTTTGAAGTTTCTTGGTTAGAAATAATGATTCTTCGAAACTGACTTCTTCCTCGTTGAATCCCCATTGAAGACGGAGCAACGCTTAATCAGAGAGAAATTCAAACCCTTGTCAAACTTTTCTTTGGATTCTCTGGGCATCAGGTTTATTGCAATAAATCAGTGAACAATGATGAATTCTGTATGATAAATAAAACGAAGGGGATGAACAAGACAATTGTCTTCGAAAGAACCTATTGTATGAATTTTACCTTGGGATTAGTGTCTTCTGGTCCTTCGGTCTGTAGCCGTACAACTCCATGTTTTTCCAAGTCTTGTAACATTTCTTGAAGTTTGGATTGAGACACTCCTGCAGACATCGCTAGTTGCCTTATTGTCATAGTTTCTCGTTCCTGAAGAATGGTAACCCAGCTCCATGCTGGATCGATTTTTCCAAGTACCCTGTAGAGTTTAAGGGCTTTTTCCATTGCTTCGTATTCTTCTCGCATCTTCGAAGTCCTTTGTATATCTTCTTGCAAGGATGCGATTTTTTCTTCGACTTCTTGTTTTTCTTCCCTTAACTGATCTGCCTCATTTTTTGCATCATTAACCTCGTTTCTGAGTTTAGTGATTTCTTGTTGAAGCTCATTGTTTGTTTCTCGCAATCGTTTGATTTCGTCTTCTAGTGATTCCTTGTCACTTTGTGCTTGAGTGAGTGATCTTTTTGTCTCACCAATCTCTGCTTCGAGTTCTTGCGCTTTCTGCTCTGTAGCCCTAAGCTTTTCTTCAAGCTCCGCAATGCGGGCTTCTAGCTGAGCCCTGGTTGTTTCAGCTTCCGAGCTGGATTCATTCAGCTTTGCTTGTAACTCATTAACTTTTCTTTCGAGTTCTGCTTTTTCAGCCAATAGTTTTTGATTCTCAGCCAATAGTTTCTGATGCTCGCCCTCTGTATTTTCTGTGTCTGGAGTTGGGATTTCTTCATCCATTATTATTCACCACGTGTACTAATCAGATGAATTTGAGTACCAATAAAAACATAGTAGGGATGCTTAAAAAAAGGTTCGCCACTCTTTGTCAAATGAATGGCAATTGGAAAGCACAAGCAAAAACTTGCCTCATTTGCTTTTTCCTTCTTTTGATCCTTGAAAACAGAAGAATAGAAATAAGTATGGCAGAGAAATGGTTTCTCTACTTCCTGTCTCGTTTTTCTTGATTCTTACTCTCCCTTTTACGTACATGCTTTTTTCTTAGCTCTGGCGCCCTTTTTCTCTAAGAAAATACGGCATGCAGTCTCTCTACTCTTTTTCGTCTTCTGCCTTTTCATTGTTGTAAATCCCCTGATATCCCTCATAAGAAGGAGTTTCCATTCTGATGAGTATTAATTGAGCGATTCTTGCTCCTCGTTGAATGGCCAAAGGGTGGATTACATTCAACAGTCCCATTCCTTGCCCAGTATATCCCGGGTCCCAGACTGCAGTATAAATCGTTGCTCCCATTCTAAGTAAGGACGATCTTGGGAAAACCAATCCAATGGAATCGAGAGGGATCTCAATTTTTTCACGATAACGAACGACATATGAACCCACCGGCAAGCTGTAAAACCCATTTGTATCCGGTTGTAGAAGTCGTTTTTCTGGAACCGTTCTTTCTGAATTATTAACAGCGAGTTTCCCTTTCTCTTCAAAGGCTTGAATGTTCTGCACGGTTAGGTCAACGCCAGCAGGTTGGATCTGCTCTGGTTCCAATTTTCTTATCCATGCTGGGCCGTCCTTTGGAGGAATGATCATGTTTGCTCCTTGGGGAAGTTAGTAAAAATAATTTAGTCCCGGCAGAATTGAGACAAAAAGATATGTCCCTCTATCAATCACTGAATAACTACCTCTCATTGTTTCATAGTAATTTCATATTTTCTTCAAAGATGTTTCTCAGTGAACCTTTCAATTTTGTTATTTTAGAACATTTTGCGGGTTAGAGATTTAAGGAAAGAATCTATTCCAAAAGGGGGTGAAAATGCTAGGAGTTTGCATTATTGGTGCTGGTAGGATTTCCACTCTCCACATTCAAGGTTATATTGACTATTCTGATGCAAGGATTCTTGCTATCTGCGATAAGAATCTGAAAAAGGCAAAACTTCTTGCTCGTCAATTACCTTACAATGTGGAGATTTTTTCTAATTACGAAGATGTGCTTAAGAAGGAAGAAATTGACTTGGTTGAAGTATTAACTCCACACCTTACTCATGAGGAAATCGTAGTGAAATCTGCCGAAGCAGGAAAACATGTCAGTTGTCAGAAAGTACCCACCACTTCTCTACGTAGCTTTGATCGGATGGCACGCGTTGCCAAGGAAAATAATGTGCTGTTTCGAGTTTTTGAAAATTTCAGATTTCATCCTCCCTATCTACGAGCTCTTGAATTAGTGACGGAAGGCATTATTGGCGATGTAAATGTGGTTGCTTTTCGACTATGGGGGTCTCTCAAACCCCTTTCCGAATGGGATGTTCCTCTCATGACGTGGAAATGGAGGATCTCTGAAAAACAGAACTACAGCTCTCCCATGGTTTTTGATGACGGTTATCATAAACATTCTATGGTTTCGATGTTCTTTAGTGATTTTAAGGAACGAATTACTAGGGTTAGGGCATGGACTCGAAGGCAGAGAATAAAGGGAGTGATTAGATGGGATACCCCTGCGGTTGTAATCTACGAGACAAAAAGGGACAACAAATACGGAATATGGAATGTTTCTCTCGGAAGTCATCTCCCTATTGAATCTGACTATTATGGCGGCGATGAATTTCTCGAAATTCAAGGAAGCAAAGGAATCATTTTTGTAAATGGGTGTACGGGAAATATGTTTGTCAAGAGTGCAAAAACTGGGCCGGGAAAGCCTGGTGTCTACTGGCTTGATGAATCTGGAACGTGGAATGAGGACCTCTCAATGCCGACTAATTGGAAATACTCGTTCATCAATAGTACTAGAAACTTTGTGGATGCTATTAACGGCAAAGCTTCCGCTCAGCTCGAGCCTAAGCTTGCACGGTATATCTTACAAATCGATCTGGCAATTATGCGTTCTATGAAAAACGATGCCAAGCCTGTTGAAGTGGAGTCTATCGTTGACACACCATGAGTCCATTTGTCCTTTCTTAGGGAAGCTATTTTATTTTGGAAATACATTTGATTCCTTACTGGCAAATACAAATTCAAGAAAAGTGATATAGTAAGCATGAACACGGTTCAATTGATGGAAAAAGAAATTCGAAGAGAGGTTCTTATCAATGCTTATACCCATAGTGGAAAAGCAGACGTTGGGTCGGTTATGAAAAAAGTGCTTGGAAGTAATGCCGAGTTTCGTTCCAAAAGCAAAGAGGTTCTTTCGATTGTGAAACAAGTGGTTGCTGAGGTCAATCAGCTTTCTGTGGAGCAAATCACTCAACTGCTTGAAAAGGAGTTTCCGGGATCTATTGAGCAATTGGAAGAAAAGAAGAAAGCTCGGTCGACTGAGAAAAAGAAGGGCCTCCCCGATTTACCCAATGCACAAATTGGTAAGGTTGTGCTTCGCTACGCTCCTGACCCATCCAAGTATCCCCATATCGGCCATGCCCTCAACTATATGATCAATGAGCTCTACCGAGAAAAATACCAGGGAAAAGCTTTTCTTCGGTTCGACGATACAAACCCCCAGAAAGTTGCCAGAGAGTTCTATGACGCTATTAGAGATGGAATGAAATGGGTTGGTTGCAAATGGGATGAGGAGATAATTGCTTCCACGAAAATGGAACTGTTTTATGAAAAAGGGAGGATGCTCATTTCTAATTCTGACCTATATGTTTGCCAATGTGACCAGGAAACGATAAGGAAAAATCGAGAACAAATGATGGAGTGCTCATGTCGAGTTCGCTCAGTCGAGGAAAATCTAGAATTGTTCGACAGAATGATAGCAGGGGAATTTCCAGTGGGTTCGGCTGTTATTCGGTTGAAGGGGGACATGCGTTCGAAAAATGCAGTGATGAGAGATCCGGTTATGTTTCGTCTTATTGATCCCCAAAAAACCCCACATCCAATCGTGGGGGATAAATATTGGCTTTGGCCCACATATGATTTTGAATCTTCAATCCTTGAAAAGGAACTTGGGACCACACATGTGCTTCGATCTGCTGAATTCGGTACTATGAGAGTGGAACTCCAATCCTATTTGATCAAACTTCTAGGTGGAGTTCCTCCTGTTTTTCACCAATATAGTCGATTTAGGATTACTGGGGCAATCACAAAGGGCCGTGAGATTCGTGAATTAGTAGAAAAGGGCATTGTTTTAGGATGGGATGATATTCGACTTGTTACAATTAGCGGGCTGAAGAATAGGGGTATTGTTCCAGAAGTAGTCAAAGACCTAGTGCTTGAAATCGGAATTACGGCCACTAATGCGACAATTGATTGGAAGAAAATTGAAACATTCAATAGGAGACATCTCGACGCATCGGCTCCCCGATTGTTTACTGCCCTAGATTCTGTCAAAGTACGAGTGGAGGAATCACCAGTTGATCAGATCACTCTTCGTTATCACCCAACAAATGACTCTCTTGGAGAAAGAACGCTTAGTTTGACGGGTGATTTCTTTGTCTCGGGACACGACGTGTTCTCGTTATCTGAAGGTGATGTCTTTCGGTTGAAAGATCTATTCAATGTCAGAGTTGTAGAAATTGCGGATGTCATTACGTTGGAGTATGCTGGGAAAGAATTGATCCCCAACACCAGAAAGCTTCAGTGGGTTCCTGTATCCCAAGCTTTGTCTCTAGAGTATACGATTCCTCATTCTCTCATTAATCCCGATGGCAGTATTAATGAGAACTCTTTGGAGCTCAGGAAAGGTGTGATCGAGGATAGTATAACTGCGTTTGAGGTAGGGTCACTTTTTCAATTAGAGCGAATTGGATTTGCAAAATTAAATAAGAGACGAGACCGTGTAATCTATATGCACGAAATTCATAAGTGAGGGCATCGCATGGAAGTAGGTACATTAATCACGTTATTTATCATACTCTACGTCATAATTCACTTTCTGAAGAAGTCGAAGAAACACCGAAGATCACGTCATCATCGTTACTATAGAAGACGGCGTACACCTCGTGCTAGAACTCGCCCTCCTGCTTATGAGCCCCGCGTTGATACCACGTCAAGGTTTGGAATGGCGACTCCTTTGCCTAGCCCCACTGATCGTTCTGCGGATAACTTTAGAAGACGAGCAAGAGAATTAGAGAGGGTCGGTGCATTTCAAGAGGCTGCAGAATTATATCTTAAAGCCGGAGAAGTCTTCTCCGCGGCCAAGGCCATGGCCTCACAGGGTCCCTCGTATGTGCCCCAAGCGGTAGCAATTATTGAGACATATGCTCCTAATAGGGTTGAAATGATTGTAAGAAATCTTGTGCGATATTTCTATGATCGCAATGATCTTCAGACAGCTGCGAGATTATTCCGTGAAATTGGTTTGACCGGAGAGGCTGAGGCTCTTGAAGCTGTTGCACATACTTCTACAACTGCCCAGCCTCCTACTGCGTCTGCCTTGCCTCCTTCTGCTCCTTCCTCAGCCTCCAGTGTTGTTTCTTCCACTGTACCCCTTGCACCTACACAGCCACAAGCCCAAATTACTGCAGAACCTGTTCGCTCTGAGAAACCTTTGGCTGATGTGAGTCTGGAGAAAGCCAAAGCAATGGTCGCAACCGGTGATCTTAATGAAAAATGTATGTTGTGTCGTAAGAATATCCGCTCAGGTGAAATCTACGTGAAGTGCCCCCACTGTCAAAACATTGCTCATCGCTCTCACCTCATGGAATGGGTAAAAGTGAAAGCGATTTGCCCCGTTTGTAGACAGAGACTTACAACGGACATGTTCGCGTAATCTCTGTTGTCATTGTTTGGGGTTCTTTTTTCCTTTCTCAATTCAAAATTCAAGACTCTGGAAATAGAAGTGTTGACAAAAATACAACGAGTAAGGTGTATATGAAGCCAATTGCTGATGAAACTGCTATTATCATAATGTGATGTTTACGAGTTATCTCACCTGCGGTCTCTTCAATTATTGGTGCGAAAACCCAATATGCGATAGTTGTGATGAAGAGTACTACGCTTAAGAAAACAAGTTTTCCCGCAAGTGGCTTCAGCGGTGAGAAGAAATTCTCGCTGGGTGCTTGTGTGAAAAAATAGATTATTGTTACTAGTCCTAGGGCTATGAAACTGACAATGGATATTATTGTGAAAATCTTATCTCGAACTTCCACGGAGTAAAGAAGCAATGGCGTGTATTAAAATCTGCCCAACGTTGCTTGTCATTGCTTGTGTTTAGCTTAAGTGTTCGGGTTACTTGAAGGGATCGGGTAAGTACAGAATATCTCCACACTTGCGGCAGTTCCCTAGCTCCATACAATATCCAAATTGAATGCCCCGTGCTAGTATACCGTCCGCGTTGATTTCACTGACGCCTTTCAGTTCTTCAGCTCTGCTAGCACCCTTTAATAATCCCTTAGCCCATTCTTGAACCTCTGGTCTTGCATGGATACAGCTACGTAAACCAACAACATTGAGGAAGCTAAACATATCCATGAATTCGATCTGTATTATCTCTAGGCTGTGAGGTAATACATGGATCGCTTCTTTTGGATGAACTCCATCGTTCACCAAATCATAATATAATGACAGAGCTTCCTTTGACTTCTCAATAATTTCCTCTCTTACCCGAGCGGTCTTCTCACTTTGCCCCCTTTGAAATAAAACGGGTGTTGAAATAGTTGCATAATTTTTCTCTACCGCTCGGTATATAGGTTCGACAATGCGGTTATTACGTGTGTGTCGCCACGTATCAATGGCACCGCTAAGATCTATCTTGGACGCAAAAGCAATGACTACTAGTTCTAGGGCAGATTTTAATTCTTCGCTCTTTTCGTTGAATAACTCGACAAGGTGTTTCATGGAAATTTTTGACGGCCCATAATATCCGATGAACTTTGCAGTCGGGCCATCTTGCTTTTTCAATTCTTGTAGTCCAAGACTTACAAATAGCTTGTCAAAAAAGGAGTTCTTGGGTAGCAAGAAAGAGTGATCATGATACCACAACATTGGCTCATCTGTGAGGTCGTCACTGCCAACAATCTGCCGAAGTTGGGTTTTTAACGTCGCTTGCTCATTTTCAAGTCTATCCGATAAAATGTATGACTTACTCATTACAGGATACGCTTCATCTATCCCGTGGCGTAATTTTTGGGCGAAATCTTTTACACTTGAAGGCATGTGTTCCATTCCTGCCCATCTCGAATAGCCAAGAGCCACTCTCAAGTCCCAGTTACCCGAAATTCTCGTCATCGTTGAGAGGGGAAGGATTTTGAAAATGTCTTGGACATAGTGATCAAATCCCCTTATTTTTCCGTGTCTCTCATCACAAATGTCCCGGTATAACTCAAACCTTGAATCAAAGTTCTGGAGAACGTCTTGTCTCGTACTTAGACCCGGCGGAAGATACACCTCATCTAGAATAACCCCTCGTCTGGTCTGTTGTTGCATCTTGTAAAACTTGCCTAATGCAATGGCTTTACTCGTTAGCGAGGTTACTCGAAGTTCTAGATCCAGCCCGCCAACTACCAACGCACCCATGTGAAGCCGATTCCATGAATGGTCTCTCACGCCCTCAATGAATTTTCTTTGTTTTTCTACTGGTTGGGTTTTCTTCTCAAAATAAATATCACTGGCATAAACTTTCTTTCTAGTAGCGTTTATTTTGGAAGCAATCCATAAGTCGGGATCATCAATAACATGATACGATCCATCCTGTGATCTAAGCTTTACGAGGTGTGGATACACCCTCACTTCTTGGTCAACTAAATTATATGGCGATATTGAGCGTTTACTCATTTTTTCACTTCCAAACAATAACGCTATACGGAAAGATCTCAAAAAGAAATCAAGCCTACATTTTCTGTGAGTAAAAATATATTTCGGGTAAGTATTCTTTCTTACTTGGCGTTGCTTCTTGACAGTTCTAGAAGTGATCTAGTAATTAATTAGGCTTGAGTTTCTAGGGGCATTTCTGTTTCAAGCATCTTTTGAAGTTCGCCTGAAAGTATCCATCTATGGTACCACGTCTCGATCCTATCAATTCGTTTTTTCACTTCTTCGCGGGTGGGCTGAGCTAGCAAGCATTCTGAAATACATTTGCCACATCCGTAGTGCTTTGAAAAATACTTTATGCATCGGTCTCCATTCACTTTGAAGTCGATTTTGATGCCTTTCTTGTATTGCTCAAGTGCTCCTTCTAAAGGCAAGGCTTGAACTGGACACTTAACGGCGCATAACTTGCATCTATGACAAAAAGCAGCAATTCCTTTGTCCACGGGACTCCCCATAGGCAATGATAGGTCCGTGGTTACAACCCCTATTCTAACGAGCGGGCCTAACTCATGATCAATGAATAATCCTGTCCTCCCTTTTTCTCCGAGCCCGGCCGCATGTGCTAAAGGTGGCATGAGTATTTGGTGATACTCTCTTGTATTCCCCAGCGGGTGATGTCCTGTCGCATGAAACCCGTTTTTCTTCAGAAATTCTGGGAGTTGAATAACATAGTGCCCCACTTCAGCATACGCTCTCATAATCTCAATTAACGATCTAAGTGAGGGGGCAGTCTTCATTTCCTCATATCTCATTGGAACAACAATTACTATGGCAAGGGACTCTAGAGGATCAACTGACGCGTTCTGAAACAGATATTCCTTAAGCAATGGTGCGACTCCCCATCTTTTGACTCCCCACGATTTCAGCTTTCTGTCAATTTCAGCTTTCCAATCCTTGTTTTCATTCTTCCTTTCAAATGGAATTTCAAGGATCTCACTAGCATTAATTTTTTGAAGAATTCTTTTTTGAGCTTCTATCTTGTTTCTAATCCTGATTATTTCGTCAGATTCTCTTGATCCTTGGACTCGGATTTTGGAGAGTTCAATTTGTTTTGTTTCATCAAGCACGTATAGATATTTTCAGGTGATATTATTTAAAATATAGACCGGGGGTTGTTCAAATCTTTAATCATAGACAATAACTTCTCGTTTAAAGGTCGAGAAATTGTCCGAGTATCCTGGCAATTCTTGTAAAAGACGTTCTTGATCATGAATGTATATGTAAGGCGTCGGGATTAGAGAGGTTTGTCTCGGCTTATTTTAGCACGTGTTCATAAGCATGCTCATTCATATTATTTCTTCTCTCAAGCTCGAAGGTTGTGTGGCGCATTACTTCTCAAGGAGTTTCGGTAGACACATAAAGATCGTAGACAACAATCGACTTATGACAATACCTTATGACGACTTTGCTAAACTTGAGATCAAAATCGGCAAGATTGTGGATGCGGAGGAAATCCCAAAATCAAAGAAGCTGTTGAAACTAAAAGTCGATATTGGCGAAGACGAACCACGACAATTAGTGGCTGGAATAAAACAACAATATACCCCTGCAGAGCTAGTTGGCCGTCTAGTGGTCGTTCTGGCAAATCTTCAGCCGGCTAAACTTATGGGTGTTGAATCCAAAGGAATGATCCTCGCTGCTGATCTTAACGGAAAGGCTATTTTGCTACAACCAGATTCAGAAGTCCCCCCTGGAACACGTGTTCGGTGATCGTAACATCATGAAGATCAGTGCAGATTTTCACATCCATTCTCGCTACTCTTGGGATGGTCACAACACCGTGGAAGAGCTAGTACACGCCGCCATGCAAAAAGGACTAGCCGCGATTGCAATCACAGACCATGATGATAATAGAAGTCATACCATTCTTAAGAAACTACAGCCAAAATTCCCCCATATTATTCTCATTCCAGGAATTGAATTTACTTCGAGGGAGGGGCATATCTTAGGATTAGGTGAAATGGATACGCTCCCCAAAAAAACTAGCGGTGCTGAGGTTATTGACCACATACGCGACAACAATGGTGTCGTGATCATTGCACACCCTTTTGACCGACTGAGAAGTGGCGTAGGAGAAGTTGCATTCGATTGGAAACCCGATGCGATAGAAGCGCTGAACGCTTCTACTCTAATTCCCTTTTTTAACCGAAAAGCAAGGGTTACCGCAAAGAAAAAGGGAATCCCGACTACTGGTTCCTCAGACGCTCACCGTGTCTCAGAGGTTGGGGTTGCTCGAACAACTCTTTGTGTTGCCGAAAACACATTGGAAGAAATCTTCAAGGCAATTCGAAAGGGAAGTATTACCCCTGAAGGACGTAGAATTGGGGTCATTCAGAAGACCTATCGGTTCACACTCCGAAAGCTTGGGCTCCACCAGAAATAATTTCTCTTTTTTCCACTCTCGATACCACCGTTTCATTAGAAGAAAGAATATTATTGTTGAAGATATCAAAACCATAGATGCGTTTCTCTGTATCTTCGCCAAAGCAACGTGCCCTCTTAGTAATCGTACTTGTAATCATTTCACTTGCGCCTATCTCTTATTTCTTGGCTCGGGATCAAGCTCGAAATGAAATCACTGATTTTTTGTCATCAGCTACGCTGGAAATCAGTTCTCTAAACATAACAGAAGAGATAATCGAAGGAGTATATGTTTCTGGAATCTTGCTGGTTAATTCTGCTCAAGCCTCCCCAAGTAGTTCCTTTTTCAAAATTCATCCTGTGAGTTTAGAGGCAAATCTCAAGGAAAAAGGTGAATCACTAGGATCAATAAATCTCTCACTAGGCGATAATCCCAAGATTCAGAAGAATAAGAACATAACCTCATTTCCATTTTCGACTTTTCTATCCCTCGGCAAAGCTGACAACAACCAATTCTCATCAAACAAGTTCTTAGAAAAGCTATTCACCAAATCACCACTTGTTCTTGAAGTGTCTGGTATCCTGAAATACGAGTTCCTTGGAGCCAAAGATTCAGCGAGTTTTGTCAATACATTGATAGTTACCGCTTTAGCGAGTTATAACCTTCTTACCATTTCCTCGATAGACACGGAAACTGCTCGTGACAACGAAATCGATATAGTTGTTCAACTCCACAATCCTTTCCAGATTTCTTTCTCGATCGATGGCTCTTTTCATGTTTTTGTAAACCAAACAAGGATTGGGACTCTCGATTTGAACTCAAGTATCTTCCTTCCACCCGGAACTACAACGTCCGTGATTCCGCTCAAACTGGCCTTACCCATTAATGATTTGATTCAATTAATCACATTACTTTCCAATTTCACAATTGCCCTTGAAGGATCTCTTTCTATCGAACTCAAACACCACCGCTTTCTCCTTGATTATTCTCTTGATCTTCCTTTAAGCAATGGGTCCATCCTTGGAGCCCGTATCATTGACATCTCCAATGTTTCTATTAGTCTTGAAACCCTAACCATTGGCCTATTGCTCTCCACGAATATTACAAATTCTTCTCCCCTTATCCTTACTATAGCTCAAGCAAACGTCTCGATTTTTACTACTGACTGGGAGTTTCTTGCAAACGGAACGTGGGAACCAGCGACTCTTTCAATCATCGATGCATATGGCTTCTTGCTTATTTACGACCTTCCTATTCTTGCAACTAATGTCTCGTTGGGCAACCTGTTGCAAGTCGGAATTGAGCAAACGATAAATTTAGAGATCTGTTTGAAGCTAAAAATTGCATCCAGTTTCGTCGATGTTTGTCTGTTAGTCCCTAACGTAGAATTCTAAAATCTTTACCTAAGTAGCAAGGAAATCAATATAAGATTTGGAGAACATCTTTAGTTTGTCTTTCTTCTTTCTAAATGAGGTGAATTAAATGGATTTGAGCCCAGAGGTGCTAGAAATAATAAGGAATGCTAAGACAATCGCAGTTGTTGGTTGTTCCACGAATCCCGAAAAAGCCGCTCATGAAGTCCCAAAATATCTTCAGAGCCAAAGGTACAAAATAATTCCCGTGAACCCTCGAGCAGATAAAATACTAGGAGAACCCGCTCGGAAGAGCTTGAGTGAAATAAATGAACCCGTTGATATCGTGGATGTTTTTCGCCCCAGTGATGAGACTCCAGCAATCGTTGCTGAAGCTGTCAAATTAAGCCCCCCTCCAAAACTCATATGGCTTCAATTAGGCATAAAAAATGATGAAGCAGAGAAAATTGCAAAAGAAAACGGAATCCTCATCGTAATGGATCACTGCTTAATGGTAGAGCACAAACGCTATTTTGGCAAAAAATAGCCGTTCACGGTAAATGTTTTCCCTTCCGATAACCTACTCCGCCTTTGGTAGGAACGGATCTTCTTCAAAAACTTCTAGGTGTCTTCTTAGCGCTGCAAGAGTCTGATCGAGGGGTTCTAATAAAACCCTTGTTTTTCCAATGAGGTCAATAAAATTCAGTTCTCTTGGGTAACGGGGAACCACGTGAAAATGTAAATGCTCAATACTTCCTCCCGCTTCGTATCCTTGGTTAAAACCAACATTGAACCCTTTGGGTCTTTGTACGATTCTTAGGAGCCTCATATATTGAAGCACCTTCTTGTTCAGTTCGACCATTTCTTCAAATGATAACTCATCATATTCCGAAACATGGCGTTCTGGAAAGATCAGTCCATGACCCGAGGTGTAAGGGTAAAGGTTTAAGATGATGACAACGCCATTTCCCCGATACACCTCGTATGCAGGTATTCCCTCTTCACGGTCCCTGATGGCGCAAAGAATACACTTTCCTTTCTCTCTCTTTTCAGGGTGAGTAATGTACTCCTTCTTGTGAGGAACAAGAAAGTAATCCGGAAATAAGGGCTCCACGCTTCAGCATTGTGATTTTTTCCTTATATGTCCCTCTATTCCTTTGTGGAGATTCCTCTGGCCTTCACTGCCTTTCTCATGTTTTATGTGGTGGACCCACAATCATTTTATGAGGCTATCTCAAGAATAGCAATGACGCCCATGTGTAGGATGCTTGCTGTCATTGGTCCCGTCAATAAAAAACGAATTGTTGATTCACTTATCATTGGTATTATTGACATGGCTCTCGAGCGTACGGGAGAAACCCATGAAGCGCTAGAAGAAAATCCGGAGTATGTTCACGACAGTGGATGGGGCGTCGCGTGGATAGAAGAGGGAGATATTAACCTCTACCGATCTCCAACTCCTATTTTTGAGGACAAGCTCGCTCTGGAAAAGCTGAAGCACAACTTTATTTTTCGGGAATTCCTTCTTTTCCATGCAAGAAAAGCATCACCCACATTTGAACCCAAAATTGAAAACACGCATCCATTCATAACAGATTTTGAAGGTTTGCCCGTCGTTTTCTCACACAACGGAGAATTGAAAGAAAGCTTTTTCTCATCCACACCACCATTGAAACAATATCAGCCCACAGGAGAAACCGATTCTGAACGATTTTTCTACTATCTACTTGAACAAATAGAGTCTCCTGACAATCTGAACAAGACAAAGATGGAAAAAATTCTCAGAAATATTCCTGAAGACTCGTACACTGCTGTCAACTTTATTCTAGCAACTCCCAAGGATGTTTTTGTTAATGTGCAATACTCGGTAAAACCAAAGTACTTTACAATGAAGCAAGCAATGCTTGGAGAAACTACCATTGTCAGTTCTGAAAAATTCTCGCTAGATAATGTCTCGTGGGAACCAATCCCTAACAACACTCTTTTACATTTTTCATTACTTCAAATATGAAGCTTGAAAAGGGGTGGTAAATAATTGAAATACAAGAAAGTTGATGAACACACCTATTTCTTGCGTCTCACAAAAGGAGAAGATATCTTTGAAACCATCACTTCGTTCCTTAAGCGAGAAGAAATCACTTCTGGAGAAGTCCGGGCAATAGGTTCTTTGGAAGAATACTGCCTTGCATATTTTGATGGCAATGAATATTTGCCAATTCAGAAGAAAGAGCATGTCGAGTTAGTTAGTCTAATGGGAAATATTAGTCTAAAAGATGGTGAACCATTCCCACACATGCATGCTGTGATCAGCAGTATTACTGGAGCTTGTATCGGGGGGCACGTTCTCCCGGGGAATATCGTGAGTTATGTTGTGGAAGTGATCATTACTCAATTCAGCGAATCTGTCGAAAGGAAGTTTGATCACAGTAGCAATTTGGTTCTCTGGGATATTTAGACTTTGGAGAATTGATGGGCAAATATTCTGTATTCTTGTTGCTTTCGAGAACGAAAGTTAGGTAGTGGGGCTAGCAGCTAAGACCACTGCTTGTTGCAGTAGTTCCGCAACTTTTTCTCCTTTTTGGGTTAAGTGAAGCTTTCTTCTGTTGTTTTGTCCTCTCTCTTCAAACACGAAGTTTGAGTGAATCAGATCACTAAGTCTTAGTGATACCGTTCGTTCGCTCATTCTTGATTTTGAAATCAGTTCGGACAAGATTATTCCTGGGTTTTCGTGGATTAATAGGATTAGGTCTATAGCGCCTTTGTTGAATAAAGCTCTGGTGATAGGATTGGAAAGTTGCGCAATTGCACTGCCCATTATGCTTCATACTTAGTAGGGAGACGTTTCATATAAACCTTGTTTCTCCGTAACTAACTTTATAAGTAATATCGTAATAATGATTCAATGCTAGTGAGTTTCTTAGAAAATGAGAAACTACATTAGTGTTGGAGGAATGATAATGATTGAACGCGAAATCAGAATTTCAACCATTGTAGACCTTGATTTTGACATCATTGATGAAATTTTAGTAAAAAAAGGAATATGGTTTATGTGCCCATTCTGTGATGACGGTGTTTACCAAACTCGGGGACATCTCGTCAATCATCTCAAATGGAAACACTTCAAAGAGTTAGTACGCATCTGAGCTACTTGATCCGTAGATTCTGCCTAAAAGCCTTTATTAGAAAATTGGATAAAACTACAATGTGGGAGAAAAAAAGATTGTTGAACTAACAGTGAGAGCAAAATGTGATGTTCTGAACATCCGAAAAGGGGATGAACTTTACTTCCCAGTGATCAGGGAGGACATGATCCATCTGATTCTTGACGAAACTTGGGAAATCGTTGAGGCAAAGCCGAAGGAGAATGCTGCTTCAAAAGAGAATGCAGAAGAATAAATCCTGCTAGGGAGAGGAGAAGCTGGAGGTC
>JAJRWK010000072.1 GCA_024276795.1 archaeon
AATAGAAAAAGAAGTCAATCCTTTCAATCTCGCACTAATTGTTGTTGGTGTTTCTCTAATTGTTTTCTTGATTTATGCCCCACAAGGCATATTCCCCGAAGACAGATATGGGATAAACAGGAAGTACCGAGAGATCTATGAAATGGAGAAAGGCAAGACCTTCGAACTGACAGCCTACACTAAAGTGCTTATGGAAATGACTAGGACACCCGTAGAAAAACTGCCCGTAACTATCCCCGCTGAAGCAAAAACGGAGGAAGAACAATGAGTAATCAAGAAGCCATCGATTTTCTCAGAGCATTTGAACCCCGCAATGCAGAAATGCTCTTGTCTCTAGGAATATACCCTATTAACGCAATCCAAGAACTGGAAAAGAGGATTTCAGAGTGGGAATTGAAGAAAGAGAGCGAATTTACCGACTCAACTGGAGAATTTGCGGGAGCAATCTATTCTCGAGGCAGTTCCTTATTCGTCATCATTCAAGAAACCGCCCATTTCAGAGATTTATTTCTTGAATACTATAACCAGCATGCCACTATTGGTAGTCGTTTTCCAGGAAGGAAGATAATTGTTGGACAAGGATATTTGAAAGCTTACGAGGACATCAGAAAAGATCTAGAAACGGAAATTGCAAGACTTGTTGGAGCTAAACACACTGAGATCTATTTTTCTGGTCTCCGAATCGGCGGAGCACTCTCAGCTTTGGCTGCATATTTCCTCAAAGACATCATTGAAAAGGAGTGGAATGCTCAAAAAATCCCCGGGTCCCCTCCGCTAATTGTCGCATATTTATACGGTTCTCCAAAAGTTGGTAACTTTCATTTTGTGAACGAATTCACCAAAAAAGTGAATGCTTCATTTGTTCTCGTCAGCGAGGAAGACGTTGCACCGAGGCTTCCCGTAGGTGATTATGCACCTATTCCAAAAGAGTTCATTATTTCAAGTGATGAAGAATTACTTCTTGGAGGATGGGCCAGTATTGAACCGATCGAAGAACCCGTTCAACCAGCTAGAGTGTTTTCTGTCAAAAACCTTGAGAAAATGATATTGCGGTATCAGAAGATATTGCTACCAGCTGTCAGAAAAGTATTCAGCGTCCAATTGCATGCCAAGAACGTGCACAAGTACTTTGGAGGAGTGAAAGCCCTAAACGGTGCTACCGTTGCTGTGGAAAAGGGTAAACTAACATCGCTGATTGGTCCCAATGGATCTGGGAAAAGCACATTCTTCAACGTCATAACAGGATTCCTCCAGCCAGAAGAGACTGAGAATGGAACTGCTATACGTTTCAAATTTCACAATCTTCGAAACTTGGAGCCTGATGAAATAGCTCTTTTGGGTATGCTTCGTACTTTCCAGCACACCAGGAATTTTCCTAAACTAACGGTTCTTGAAAACATGCTTGTTTCCCCATCAAACCAGCTCGGTGAAAGTATTTTGTGGCTGTTTTTCGGTAAAAGAATCTGGCGAATCCAAGAAGCTCACAACATAGGCAAAGCAATGGAAATTCTAAAATTCCTAGAAATTGACCACGTTGCTGATCATCTTGCGGAAGAACTTTCTGGGGGACAACAAAAACTCCTCGCACTTGGTCGTTTGCTAATGAGCCAACCAAGCCTTCTACTTCTTGACGAACCAGTAGCTGGGGTAAACCCAACTCTTGCCAATAAAATCTTCGACTTCATTGTGGACTTAAGAAACACTAGAGGAATTGATATTCTCCTAATTGAACACAATATGGATGTGGTTATGGCGTTTTCCGACGAAATATTCGTGATGGCTGACGGAAAAGTAATAGCTCAAGGCACACCTGACCAGATCATCCAGGATCGAAAAGTACTAGATGCCTACCTTGGTGAAAGCCCCGAAGACGCATAGGCATCTGCCTTGCCTTCATTCTCGCTATTTTCTTGATGTTCTTTTGTAATCTGTATGGAAGGGACTTTTATCCTCGTATTCTCATGATTAATGTGTGCAAACATTACGACGAGTTATTCCTTCAGGACCATTGATGACAATAGAAGGAATAGATAACGGACCAAAGTCCGAACCCGTTGTGCTGATAATCCATGGGGTGCTCACGTCTCTTAAGTCTTGGGAGCCAATTATTTCAGCACTAAGTCACAAATACCGAGTGGTGGGAGCAAATCTTAGAGGACACGGAGGGTCGGAGGTCTTGGAACGTCCTTACGGTCCAGAAGACTTGGCTGGCGACGTCGTATCATTTGTGAGAGAACTGAGTGCTCAACAAAAGCCTGTTTTCTTAATTGGTCATTCACTTGGAAGTGCAATTGGTCTACATATTTTGACAAACAATCTGTTGAGAGTTGCTAAAGCGATGCTCATTTCTCCCACGCCAAGATTTCAGCTTCGTGCCTTCATAGACATGGTTTCAAATTCCACGTCACTTCTCAAACAACTGTCAAAAGAAGAAGCTAGACATTTGGGTTTGAGCAATTCACGAACTAGAACTCTTAGGCAAACATTGAAAAATCTGCTCTTGTCTCTGGCCACAACAACAGAAGCTATCAGGGAAACTGTATCGAACATAACTAACAGTCCAATATACGTAATTTCTAGAATCATCCAGGATTTTATCATCCCCTGGGAAGCTACTTCTGATGAACTTACCAAAATTAGCGTTCCAGTATTACTAGTAGCTGGTGAAAATGACCCCGTAATTCCAGTTCATAGATCCATGGAACTACTTTCTCTTCTTCCAAATGCCGATATGGAGGTTATCAAGAATGGGACTCATTTTCTCCCAACAGAGAACTCCAAGGAGATTCTAATCCTTGCGCAAAAATTCTTTGCAAAAAAAATCTGAATTCGTGATTATTTCTTCCTATCCAAACCATCTTCCCGGGATCCGCTTTTTGCAAAACTTACATCTACCTGAGGGCTCTATGTTTTTCATCTTGATTCGGTATCCCCATCTCTCAACCAGTAGCTCATCACAATTCGGGCAATATGTGTTTTCAAATTATTTCACCATACCAGGAAGATTGCCAGCATAGACAAAGGTCAGACCTTCTTCCTTACCCATTTCAGCAATGCGAATAAGCTGGTTGGCAGTCGCTCTTTGATAATCTAATGCCTTGTAATCTGGATGAAAGGCAGTGACATGCCATGGGATATTCGGATCGAGATCACTAATGAACCGAGCCATGGCTCTCAGTTCTTCCATGGAATCATTATATCCTGGCACAATCAATGTTACCAATTCAACCCAAATTCCTTTCTCAACCAATATTTCGATGCCGTGTAGCACTCTTTCCAGTCTTGTGCCAAGTTTTCTATACTTCGTATCGTCAAATGTCTTTAGATCAATCTTATAATAATCTAGGTAAGAGCCTATTTCATCTAAGAGATCATCAGTGATATTCCCATTGCTCACATACGCAGTATGCAACCCTTCTCTTCTGCCCGCTTTGAAGACATCAATATTCCACTCACTACTAATCAATGGCTCGTTGTAAGTTGAGACCAGCGTCTTTGCCCCTCCACTTAACGCCAATTTCACCAACTGTTCTGGGCTAGCCTCCAGTGGAGTCGTCCCACTTAGTGGATCTCGTAGCGCTTGAGACGTCAGCCAGTTTTGGCAGTAAAAGCAACGCATATCGCAACCAAGCATCCCCCAGCTCAACGCTTCAGACCCAGGCATCACGTGGAAGAAAGGCTTTTTTTCGATGGGGTCTATTTGGAGCCCTGCGACATACCCCCATGGAACCCTTAATTCTCCATCCTTAACAAATCTGACCTTGCAAAATCCTGCTTTCCCTTCGCTCATCACACACTTCAAAGCACAAGCGAAACAACGAATCTTGCCATTACTCTCTCGTGTGTAGAAACGACCTGGAATTGTAAATCTCTTCAAGATTTCTTCCAAATTCTCCTTGGGGTTACTTCGAATAGGTTGCAAACTCCGGCTTAACACCCTTACCATGAAAAACACCGATTGATCCAGTCGGGTACAAATACTCTCAACATCTTGTAAATATGTTTGCATTTTGGGTAATCCAGAAACATGCTCTAACCATTTGCTGGTATTTTCTCCCATGGCAGATCGTTTCGAACATGTGGATCTTGGGGTGGGAAGGCAGATACAAGCCATAACTCTGTTGTTTTCATCACATCTGTTGACCCTTCTCGCAACATAAAAGAAAACACAAGGAATCATGCAACTAATAAGGGAAATTCTTAGATATTTTCTCTTTTCTTGGAGCTGAAAAAATTGAATTTGCATAAATTTCTTAAGCCTCGAATCGATAGTTCTGATTGGACACTACCAGCCGTCTGGGTCTCTATTTGCGTGGAAATTCATGATTTGGGTTAGTGGTAAATAGATCTCAGGAAGGATCGCGTATGAATGAAAAAAGTAAGATCGTTACCTTCAAAGTAACTCCACGAATGAAAGAAGCGATGGGAGAACTTATCGCGATGAGGCTATACCGCTCGAGGGCAGAGCTAGTGAGGGAGGCCGTTAAGAAGCTAATTGAGAATGAAGTTCGCTCTTAGAAGAAAGCAGCATCATTCTCACCTTCTAGTAGCCTAATAGGAAAGATTGGGGGTTTTCCAAATGACGCTATGCAAGATGTTCGCATTGCCACTAAAGTTATATCTTCTCTCCTTTAGACCTATCGAGAGCAATGCAGATTAGGCACCTTATCTCCATCAAACACTTATCAAACAAATTTGTTGAAAAGCTCTTAAAATCCGCACGAGAAATGGAGGCTCATCCCGAAGCTTTTGCCGATCGAGCAAAAGGAAAAATCTTAGCAGATTTATTCTTTGAGCCAAGTACGAGAACGCGACTTTCGTTTGAGTCTGCCATGCTTCGCCTCGGAGGAAACATGCTTGGCTTCTCCAGTCCAAAAGGAACCTCTGTCGAAAAAGGAGAAAGTTTAGCTGACACTATCCGTATGGCACATTCATATGCTGACATTATTGTGCTGAGGCACTACATTGAAGGAGCCGGCAGGGTTGCAGCCGAAATCTCTAACGTGCCCGTTATTTCAGGAGGAACGGGGTCTCAAGAACACCCAACACAGGCTCTTCTCGACCTCTATACGATCTGGAAGCACCATGGGAGATTTTCAAATCTAAAAATCGCAATCGTCGGAGACTTGAGATACGGCCGGACGGTTCCTTCCCTTTCGTACGTACTCTCGCTTTTCCCGAACAACAAAATCTACTTCTGCTCCCCCAAACAGCTAAGGGTACGCAGAGAAGTTCTAAGCGAAATAGAGGGGAAGGTAGAATACGAGGAATTAGAGGATCTCGAGGAAGTATTACCAAAAATTGACGTAGCATACATTACTCGAGTCCAAAAAGAGCGTTTCCCCGACCCTCAAGACTACTTGAAAGTTAGAGACTCATACGTGATCACTCCTAAAACTTTGGGTAACGTGAAAGAGTCATTCATTTTACTCCACCCTCTACCAAGAGTCGGAGAAATATCATATGAAGTGGACAAATTGCCACAAGCAAAATACTTCGAGCAAGCGAAAAATGGTGTGTATGTTAGAATGGCAATCCTTGACTACTTTCTCAATTATCCTTGGGAGGTATAAAGAATGACTGACAAACAATCAAAGCAACTAATAGTAGCAAAGATTAAAGACGGAGTCGTAATCGACAGAATACCTCCGGGGAGATCGCTGAAAGTACTCACAGTGTTAGGCATTGATGAAACCTACCCCGCGCAAGTTTCTCTTGCAATAAAAGTGCCTTCACAAAAACGTCCAGAAGGACTAAAAGATGTCCTAAAGATTGCAAATAAGGAACTGACTCAAGAAGAGCTAGACAAGCTGGGACTTATCATACCTGGCGCAGCGTATAACATCATTCAAGACTACAAAGTCGTAAAGAAAGAAGAACTCAGATTACCTTCCCGAGTGCAAGGAATCCTGAAATGCCAAAATCCCAACTGCGCAACGAACTTTAGAGAACCAATTTCAACAGAGTTTTCACTGATAAGCGAAAGCCCGTTAGTTCTAAGATGCGAATACTGTGAGCGATTTCTAGGAGAAGACTACGTTTCTCAGCTCCTTTATGGAAGGTAGAATCATGGATCTGTCTTATTTTTGTCTGTTGCATGAACAAGATCCTGCGGAATTCGTTGAAATTACCGTCTGGGATCCTATTAAGCAAAGTAGGACCAAGTTGAAAATCGGACATAACGAGGAAGCGTTCCTACCCAAGGATGGGTTACTTGTTCTTCCTTCTGGAGTCGATCTGCATGTCCATTTCCGCGAGCCCGGATATACCTGGAAAGAAGCCTTCAAGTCAGGCTCCATTGCTGCATTGGCTGGTGGGATTACTCTGGCAGTAGACATGCCAAACACCGACCCTCCAGTTACGACTGTCGATCGTCTCCTTGCAAAGAAGAA
>JAJRWK010000073.1 GCA_024276795.1 archaeon
CCCGAACAACAAGATCCGAGACTGGAAGGGCGCAATTATGTCTTAATAACCTTTGTTGTCCCCAAAGGAATGCTAGTCTCACCGTTACCCCGGGAACACCTCGAACAAGAATTATCAAGAATGATCATTGAGAACCCAAAAGTTCTGGATCTTGGGGAGGAATTTGCACGACAACTGAGACTGAAAATAAAGAGATTAAACGAAACCCTACGCCTTTTTATGAGCGACAGTCGATAACTATTTCGTGGATTCAACTTCTTTACCCCCATATTCCTCATAACAAGCCGTTCCTTCACCAATAGTTATATACTGACTCCAGCACTCAATGAGTGAGAAAACGCATTAGGTGGCAAAAATGAAAATCGGGATACTCACTTCAGGTGGAGACACCCCTGGGATGAACGCAGTCATTTGGGCTGTCCAAAAACGCGCTTCCCAGCTTGGATTTCAAGTAATTGGATTTCGAGACGGCTGGAAAGGCTTGATGGAAAACGATTCTATAATTCTTTCATCAGATCGAACCAAAGAAATTCTTTCTCTTGGAGGAACCATCCTTGGCTCTAGTCGAACTAATCCCTTTAAGCGCGAAGATGGACTAGAGAAGATCAAAACAGCGCTCGAGAAGAATCAGATTGACGCTTTAGTCGCTATAGGAGGCGATGATACTCTCGGCGTTGCTCGAAAGCTCCATGACGAAGGTATTCCTATCGTCGGAGTTCCTAAAACCATAGACAATGATCTAAATGCCACGGACTATACGTTTGGATTCAACACTGCTGTAACTATCGCAACAGAGGCTCTCGATCGTCTTGCAACAACCGCAAAATCACACCACCGGACAATTGTTGTTGAAATCATGGGGAGGCATGCTGGGTGGATCACCCTATATTCCGGCATTGCTGGTGGTGCTCACGTCATCTTACTACCTGAATTATCCATTCCCATGGAAAAAGTAGCGGAATTAGTCAAAACGCGCTACGACTCCAGTGAGAAGTGGGCTTTAGTGGCAGTCAGCGAAGGTTACGAGTTCGTCGAAGAGAGTCCCGAAGATGTTGGTGAAACTGACGAATTTGGGCATGTAAGGCTTGAGAAACGAGGAGTGGCTCAGCGAATTGCTGATTACATTTCAAAACATACCAACATCGAAACAAGACATGTTGTCTTAGGTCATACCCAGCGAGGAGGTCCCCCAACAGCATACGATCGTGTGCTATCGGTTAGATTTGGTTTTCATGCTGTTGACCTAATCAAAGACAAAGAATTCGGGTATTTCCCCGCCCTCAAAGGCACTCAAATTATCCACTTGCCTTTGAAGGATGCGGTGGATCAGCTCAAATTAGTTGATGAACATCATTTGAGGATTGCCAAAATCATCATGGGATTAGAGTCTTAGTTGTTTTGCTTAGCTCATATTCGCCCTCTCTCCTTCTAGAATTCTTTTTGTTCAAAGCAATACAATTTGATATATTATCTCGGTATGATGTACCATCTTAAACGGTTGCGTCCGATTCAGTGACGGTGACCCAGCTTAGCCCAGATAACTCTGATTCAAAGGTTGCTCCCTCTTTGCCATACCCCCTAGAAGAAGGACTAAAAGAATTCTTGATCGGAGCCGCACTAGGTGATACTGTTGGGTCATTAACTGAACACATGTCTTATCCCGAAATTCTGCGGAGAATTCCATCATTCAATATCAAACAAATCGTTTCTGAAACTCTGCCAGGCGATGATACCCAGTTACTTATCGCCATACTTCTCTCACTCGCTCGTTCTGGAAATCAATCCTTGGAAGAGTTTATGTCTGATCTCCGATTTCAAATTGAACAATGGCTTGTTGCTTCAAGTGAGACCAGACTCCCGGATCCTGCGTCATTGATCGGTTTCAAAGCATGGCTAGAAGGTGGTCACTGGTCCCAGACTGGTGCGAGCATGCCCGTTGGATCTTCTCTTGGAGTTAGGGTACTCCCTCTAGGTTGGTACTTCAAAGAACACACTGGCAGAATCAAAGTCTATTCCCGAGCAATTTCCTCGATTACTCATCAAGACTTGCGCTCGCTACAAGCTGCTCAAATTCTTGGTTTATTCACTAAGTTCAGTGCAAATAAGATTCATCCCTCTGAATGGAAAACAAGATTGCTATATGAAATCGATATTGACCCTGCCCTCCTTCGGGTATTAGAAAAAGCAGAAAGACTTGCTTCTTTAGCTTCTGGCCTTGAAGACGATCATTCATTACTCTCTGTTCTCGGGAGAGGCAACAGCATTATGGAAATCTTGGGTCTAACTCATTTCATTATGTTGCGATATGACCACTCTTTTCTGGAAAGCATTAAGCGTGCTTCGCGCTTCTTTGGAAAATCTGATACCCTCGCTTGCATCGTTGGTGCTCTTCAAGGTCTAAGATTGGGGCTCTCTGAAATTGATCCTAATATTGTCGAGCTCCTGATGGAACGTCTTTCATTTCATGCTCTTCAAGAAGAATTTAGACGGAACGGTGAATAGGTGGGGATCCTTTCTTTCCCACTAGGCTTCTATATTGAGGTTCATGATTGGGATAGACGGGAATAATTTGCAACAAACTTTATCAATTGTGTCAGCTAGTCTAAGTTCAGAACAGTTGATTATTGACGCTTACTTAATTTTTTATTGAAACATTCAATATACATGAGGCTTTTCTTCAATAACTGAATATTGCACACTTCAATAATATGGTCCTTATCCCCCAAAAATTATTAATACCATGTCAGCAATTTTACCATTGAAACCACAAGAAATGCGCCGGATCCATGATGCAACTTAAATATCTTTCAATAAGTAACTCGGTGCGCCGGATCTGGAGCATGATGTGGGAAAAAACAGGTGAAAACTATGAGCGAGGACATTACCACTCGACCTTTAGTAATAGATAATGGAACCGGGTTGTCAAAAAACGGATTTGCTGGTGAAGACCAGCCCCGTAGTGTTTTTCCAACACTAATCGGGTATCCGAAATACACCGGAATCATGACCGATGTGGATCACTATGTGAGGGAGTACTACGTAGGAGACGAGGCCCTTAACCTCAGAGGTGTTCTGAGACTCTTCTACCCGATCGAACACGGGCAAGTGAGCGATTGGGACGCAATGGAAAAGATTTGGCATTTCACGTTCTTCAATGACCTCCGTGTGAATCCCTCCGAACATCCCGTACTTTTAACTGAACCACCTCTGAACCCTCTAAGTAACAGAGAGAAAATGGCCGAGATTATGTTTGAAACTTTCAACGTTCCGGCCCTCTAGATTAGCATGCAAGCAGTTCTTTCCTTATACGCTTCTGGAAGAACAACTGGGCTTGTAGTGGACAGTGGGGATGGAGTCACACACGTTGTCCCCGTCTATGAAGGGTTCGCCATCACACATGCAATCAGCAGAATCGACATCGGTGGCAGGGACATCACGGAATATCTGCGAAGACTCCTGCGAACCAGAGGTTATTCGCTGACCAGCAGCGCTGAAAGAGAAATCGTCCGTGACATTAAAGAACGACTCTGCTACGTTGCTCTTGACCCAGACAAGGAATTATCACTTGCTGACAAGGTTTCTGCCATAGAAAAGCAATACACACTACCCGATGGTGAAGTTATCACCGTTGGTGCCGAACGATTCTTGGCTCCTGAATTATTCTTCAACCCCGGAGCTGTTGGTTCAGAAGAACCTCCCTTGCATGAATTAATCTATCAAGCGATCCAAGACTGTGACATCGACTTGCGTCCACACCTCTACAACAACATCGTACTTTCAGGCGGATCCACCATGTTCCCCGGTTTGAAGGAGCGACTTCACAAAGAACTAGTTGCATTGGTTCCTGAATCAATGGATGTCAAAATTGTTGCTCCTCCTGAGAGACGGTACAGTGTGTGGATTGGTGGCTCAATTCTTGCATCATTGAAGACCTTCTCCAAGATGTGGGTTACCCGCAAGGAATATAGTGAACAAGGCCCCAAGGCCGTTTATCGATGCATCTAATGTGCGACTAAAGCCCGATGGAGTCGGGTTCCTCTTCTCTTTTTTTCATTTAAAATAAACAAAAACAAACTAGAAAAGAATGAATCCTATTCTTATGTAGAACACTATTTCTTAACGGATTGGTTTCTCGAGCTTCATGATGAATACTTCTGTTTCAACACAAGATTCACTATCTTTACACTTTATTGAGGGTACTCGAATGTTCACATTTTCAAAATACTTGGTTGCTAGTTCTCGTAATTCCTCTAGCTTAAATCCTTCATGTGCATGTTCTTCACTTGATTTTGAGTTCATTTGTTCGTTAAAGACGATGTCCACAATTACAGCTCTACCGTTCGGAGACAAGACATGAGTTATTCCCTCAATGATTTTCTCAGTATTTGGAACATGATGGAAGGCCAGAGTTGATAAAACCAGATCGAATTTTTCGGGTAATTCTAGCTTTCGTAGTTCTCTATTTAGTTCTAGGCTCCTTGCTATTTGCTCCATATCCCCGATAATGCTAGCATGTTTTATCTCAATGCTTTGTTGTTGCATCTTCTTTTCAAAGTATTCCAGCATTTTTGGCGTTGCGTCTAATGCAAAGATTTGGGCAACTGAGAGTCTTTTTGCGACGGGAATTAAGAATGTCCCCGTTCCTGCACCAAGATCAAGAATCGTTTTTCTCTCAGAGGAACCCAATTCTTTTGAGATTTCTTCTATGAGTTTCGATAGGCCTTCTTTTCCAAAATAGCCTTCCACGATCTCATCTCTTTTTCTTGCCTCCTCTGTGAAGTGCTCCAGATTCTTTTTGTAGAGATCCTTTGTGGTTAATCCAAGTGTCTGAAGAATACGTATGGCAATAGCCTCATCTATTGGCATCATGATGCAATTGATTTTCCAGTCAATAAATAATGTGAAAGGAGGAAAATTGGATGAGTAATCCATTGAACTAGTGAGTAAACGTTTCTTTAGGTTTTGGAACAAGTTGCTTTTGTCCAAGTTTTTTCTCAAAATATTCTTTGATGTTTGGAATAAAGCAATCCGGGCTTGGACGGATCAGACCCAACCTACCCAACCCGATTCTTAGGCCGATGATCATTTTCCTAATCAAATGCAAATCTGAATTGATTTTCAGATAGTTTACATCGTTTGTCGCTAGTCCTTCAAAGTAATTGATTAGACTTGGGTTGAATTTCAGCGCATCAAAAAGCAATGGTAATTGAGACTGAATCCTTGGCAAATTCTTTCTAGCAAAAATCATGTTTGACATTACGAGAGTCATCATTGTAGAATTATATTCATCTGCAAGGTCATACGGTTTTTGATCACTAAACGCATGTGAAATTTTCTCTGCAGCTATTTTCCCACTTAGTAAGGCCCAGTGAACGCCATCACCACTAAGTGGATCCACAAGTCCTGCGGCTTCGCCAGCTAGAAGCACATTTCTTGTAGCAATTCTGTCAACCGCTCCTCCGAGAAATATTTCGCTTCCTTGGAGGTTTCTTATAATGTTGAGTCTTTGTTGTTTTTCAAGCTTGATCTTTCTCAGCTCAAAAGCATATTTCACAAAGATCTCAAGGGCTTTTTTTATCGACATCTGTCGAGGTGGAAAATAGCCGGTTCCGATATTCACTTTGTCCTTTAATGGGAAAATCCAATCGTAGCCGTTTTGGTTAATTGCATAGTAGATCTCTATTAGGTCTGGATGAATTAAGAAATCCTCTATCGGCATTCCTAACTGTTCTTCGTAAATATAGCCCCGAAGAGCAATCACCTTTTCATTCGATTTTCTTGGCGCAACTAGCCCTACTGATCTGCCGATCACCCCTTTGCATCCGTCAGCTCCAATTATCACTTGACCTGTGAATGTAGTGCCATCGGTCGTTTCGACAAGCCCTGAATACGCTCCATTTATTTTATTCACCCTTACCTTGGAGATTTTGGCTTTCCCAAAAAATTCTGCGCCCTTGTTTATAGCTCTCTGTAACAAAAAGGTGTCAAGATCTTCTCTAGCAATAGTGTATCCTAATTCTCTGGACCGATAGAGGAAATGAATTTCCTCTCTTGGTGAGATCAGATTCATCCCATGAATTCGTCTTCCAATTATTTTGTTAGGGATTTTGCAATCCAAGGTTTCAAGCGCTCCAATCGGGAAGCTATCTCCACAGGGTTTTTTTCTTGGAAACTCGTCCTTATCCAGAAGCGCGACACTAAACCCTTCCTTTGCCAAATAATACGCCGCATTAGACCCTGCAGGCCCTGCACCAACAATAACTACATCATACAAAATACTCACCCAATGAAGGTTTCTTTTCTAGTTGCATTAGGAACTGCTCTCTATACGCCCTTCTTTACGGGCTAGTAAACGCGAGAAATTAAGGTTTGATGTGATAAAGAAAATCAAGATCAGAACGATCTGATACACGAAAATAAATCCAACGTCTTTAGCCCAGTCTGATCCTGTAAAATACGTTGCTCGCAGTGCCATTCTTACTAAATAATTACCCGGCATGTATTTCAGCCAAGCTTCATCTGCCCTCTTCGAAAAAACAGGGTTTTCTAGGAAACCAATGTCCATGAATGCAATGGTAAGTACCGTGTATAAACCAATTTCCTTCGACTTCGAGAGGTTTGCAATAATCAGTCCTAATATTGCAGAGGTGACATTAGCTAGGAATAAACTAAGAAAGAAGCCAATTTTCGAGGTAGGATCTACCCAGACAAACGCGATAATGGTAACAATCACAGCCACTATAATGCTAATTGGAAATGTTACCAATAAATATGACAAGCTCAGTTTCCATCGAGGATATCCAATTACCTGCATTCTTGGAATGAGTGACTTCAGCTGGAAACTTAGCAGAAAGCTTACTATCGAAGAAACAAACGCAATCGCTGTGAGAGAATAAAGTATTACAGTAATGCTTTCAAACGTAGGGGATGGTTCTGCCAATATGCCATCAATAACAAGATCATAGGTTCCTTCGGGAGAAGTCGTGGCCGCTACGAGCACGATCAAAACCGGGAAAAACAAGATTAGTGCTACCGCTGCTCTTTCTCTGGCAATATTCTTCCAGCTAGCAAGAGTTATCTCACCTAGACTCCCTATTCCAATTCTTTTCCTTGGAATCTTCGACTTTATGTAAATTACAGCGTTCTGAATCATTGGTGGAGATTGCGCAATCAGAATCAACACGGAGAAATATGCTAGTCCTAATGCGCTCATCCACGCTAGGTCAAGAAATGAAAAGCCAACAAACGATGATCTCAACAATATCTGTATTGGCCAGAACCCTGGGATTACATAGGTCCATTTTTTCAAGTAAACTGTTCTACCCAACGGATTGGTAAGAAGCATCAGATCAATGAATGAAAATAATAGAATAATGAGCGTTCCTTCAAGAATACGCGGATATATGGTTCCCAAAATGTGTCCAATAGCGCCATAAATTAGTGTAATTAACAACAATGAGACCGCAAATCCTACGACGTCTTTTGGATAATAAAAATACACTGACAATGTTCCCGCAATAAGTGCTGATAGAAGCAATACAAGTGTAAGCGCTGTGAATGCACCCAAGCTAATCGTTAGTCTGGAAAAACCAGCAACCCTTAATCGCGTGGCAATTTTCCTATTTTCAAAAGTTATTAGAAAACCGAACAAACCAGCAGTTAACGCAATGGCATTGAGGGCTCCCGTCACGATGTGCACGTCTAATGTCGACTCTGTTATGACCTCTCCCCCATAAAGTTTGAAAGTCATAGGCATCTCGGTAGTAATCCACCAAACAACCCAAATAAAAATGATGGGCAAGATAAAACTGCTAAAGAACACTGATCTTCTTCGAATTATTGAATAAAACGTTGCCCAAGCGACAGTAAACATTCCCGGTTTTTGTCGTTTCATTTCCTATATCCCCCGCAAATCAAACAGTCTTCACCGAGGCAATCCTGGAGTCTTCCATCTACTAAGTGCAGAGACCTTGTTACCTTCCCACCATCATCAATTAGATGGCTCACGATGATGATTGCTTTTCCCCTCTCTCGAAGCTCCGCTTGGATTTCCCAAAAGGCCATGAAAGAGGAATAATCCATACCTTGGTAAGGTTCGTCTAGAATCAGGATATTTGGATCTCCAAGCAGTGATATCCCAAAATTAACTTTTTGGGCTGTCCCTCCACTCAAATGCTTAACGAGCGTATTCATATAAGGTGTAAACTGAAGTTTCTCTCCGATTTCATAAGCCGCTTCTATTGAATCTTTTCTCGAAAGATTCATAGCCCTTCCGAAAACTCTAAAATTCTCCAAAACCGTGAGATTCTCGTAAAGCAAGAGATCCTGTGGTGAATATCCAACTTTTCCAGATAACCATATTTTTCCTTGTCGTGGCCGAAGCAAACCGACCAAGATTTTAAGTAGGGTCGTTTTCCCGCTTCCATTCTCCCCTGATATTGCTACAATCTCTCCTGGAGTTACTTCCAAGCTCGCGCCCTTGAGAATAGGGCGATGTTTGCTGTAGCTAAAATAAATATTCTCTGCTGATAATATTTTATTTGTCATTTACTTTCACATCCTTAAGGCTGAGAATTTAGTAGATAGGTCAGAACTTGACGCGTAAAACTCTTTCCCTTTCTTGTGTACCCAGAGGTGTTATTGACCGCGGTGCCTGGTCTGGCCGGGGTGAAGGATCACACATTATTGTCAAGTTCTGACCTATCTGATATCGATATAACTAAATGTGATATAACTGTTTCTAATAACGAAATCACAGGATTCTCTCATTAATTCACAGACTTTCTTAGTAGAAAGGTCTGAATCCGATAAAATAAAGCATCTCGGGGTTAGCGTATTCATCGATTCAAAAAATCGATTAATCCGGAATCAGACCTATCTGCCAATGATGTATCTCGGTCGAGTATAAACTTTCCGCAAAACCTTGAATTTTTTCAAGGCATTTATCGGTTTTGCAACAAGAAGGCTTCAATGGTATTATTTACTACCATTGCCACAGTCATTGGCCCTACACCACCAGGAACTGGTGTAATATATTGCACTTTCTCAACCACTTCATCGAATGCTACGTCCCCAACTAATTTACCTGTTTTATCCCGATTAATGCCAACGTCAATTACGATTGCGTCTTTTTTTACCATGGAAGAAGTGATGAAGTTGGCTCTTCCTATTGCAGAAATTAGTAAATCTGCTTGGGCTGTTATCTTATCAAGTTCTCTCGTCCTCGAATGAGTGATTGTCGTGGTAGCATTTCTATGAAGGAGCATCAAGGCCAATGGCCTTCCCACTAGTTGACTTCTTCCTACAATAACCGTATTCATACCTTCGACGTCTATGTTGTAGTGCTCCAAGAGGCGCAAAATACCTTTTGGAGTGCAAGGCCTTAAACCCGGTAAGTTTCGGTAAAGATTGCTAGTATTGGCTGGTGTCAACCCATCCACGTCTTTGAGAGGATCAATTGAGTCAACAACTTGTGTTTCGTGATTTTTCAAATCACCTGGCAAAGGGAGTTGTACCAATATACCATTAATTTCATCACTCTTATTCCAATCGTTCACCGCATCAAGAATCTCTTTTAACGTGGAGTCAGCCGGAAGAAGGAGATTCTCATGGTCTAAGCCACTTCTTGACGCCAGTCTGCCCTTGTTCGAGACATAAACCTTAGACGCTGGATCGTCACCCACGAGAATGGTTCCCAGTCTCGGCGTGGTGCCATGTTTTTCCTTAATTTTCTTAACTTTAGGGATGAATTCATGATCAACAAGCCATTCAGATAATTGCTTACCGTTAAGGATTTTTGGGTGGGATGCCATCAAGTCATGTCCTAGTCTTGAGTAGAAATACCTTTGCCAAGTATTATCTAGAATTGTGTCTCTGTTTGTTTTCTCCACCTATATTCGACAGTTGGAGTGATAATTACTCCACTTCGAGAAAGAAAGGAGAAAAAAAGAAGTAAATATTCGAGGAGGAATCTCTTAAGATTCTTGGGTTTTTCTCGTTCTAAAGCGCTCAATTATTATTCGTTCTTTATCTTCATCAATGGTTCGTCCACAATTACGACAGACCGGATATTTGGTTGAAGTATAGTCTCCACAGAATGGGCATAGTCTAATTAATTTGAGGCGTCTGCGAATAGGGTTGCGGAACAAGCCCACCAGACCGAATAGGCCACCCATACCGCTTAATAACCATCCATACCGAGCAGACAGTCTCTCTGCTTGGAATTGGAATTCTTCAAATATGGATCTGCCTTGGATTTCAAAGATCTTCTCGAATCTCAAAACGCTATTTTCGTCAGCAAACAAGGTTTTTGCCACTGAGAAAACCAGTTGATATGTTCCCGGCTCAAAATCACTCAAGGACTTTGCGGAAGCGTCAACACTTTTCTTCAATACTGCTTCTCCTGAAGCGCCGAGTCCTATTGCCATAAGATAGGACTTGGTTTCCTTTATTAATGTAACATTGACTTTTGCAGCACTAGGCACATTCCCAAACAGGTCTTCCAAGTTATACCGCACTATGACTGAACTAGTGCCCTCCTTTATGCTTAACGCACTAATGTCTAGAATATTCACGAGCAACTCGTTATCAACATAAGGAACGAAGAATTCCCACCAGAGAGGTAAGAACAATGATTGCTCAACGTAAAGTGTTATTCTGTATGAAGATCTCCAATTCTTCACGTCAAGTTTGGCTTGAATCCGCCCGTTACTTTGCGTGACTCCTGTTATCTGGTTCGGCGTTTGTTGATCCAGTGCCAAGGAGAGCGAAGTATTGTCAAATGGCTCCGCTGTTATCGTGTATCGAGCATCACTAATTGGAGTCCCCTGAATGTCTCGAATGGTAAAGATCAGAGAAAGCTCTTCAGTTACTCCTCGAATCACTCTCGATTCACCCGATGAAGAAGTAATCTCTGCGTCGATGTTGATATTTCCCAGAATAATGACATCATGATCAATAGATGCAATCTTATTGTTCCACTCATCCCTGAATGTAAAGAACGCGGTTATAAGTCCGTTTTCACTAACTTCAGCTGTTATGTTGAATGTCCCGCTACTGAAAATTGGTGTCTTGCTCCAATTCATATCTCCTGGAAAAACAGTACCAAAATACTTCTCATTAGTTGAATAAAGACCTGCTTCGTAAAACATGGCCCCAATGTTTGGTGGAAGTTCTGTCAAAATTCCAATTCCCCATGATTGTTTAAACTGGAGGAGCACTTCCGCGGCAATGGGATTCCCAATCTCTGTTAATGCCGTGGTGTTTACTGAAATTTTGACTTGGTTTTGGAATTTCAAGTATCCCATTGCCATGGCATTTGTGACTCCCCAGTTCAGAATTGGGATCTCTTCAACAAATGGAGCAAAGCCTCCTCCCAAATACCCCGCATAAAACAGAGATGTATCTGGATCCCATTGAGTCGCAAGATACGCTCTCGAGCGATAAACAGATTCTCTACCATATTGACCAGCTTTTTGGCCAATTGACGGATCTTGAGAAATAATTGGCAGCCTAAGTATTTCTTGAGAGATAAGCATCGAGATGAAGTTGAATTCTATATTCTCAAAAGTAATGATGTCTGGGAAATTCGTCTGCGTTGTTGTGGTCAAATCAACGTAGCTTCTTAATGCGTTATTGTCGTAGCTCATAATGTTGTAAACACCCGCCAAGATATTCACCATATCTCGTGCCAATTCTGTCCTAACTGTTGTTTGTCTAGTTATATTTGCAGATGTTCGCAAGAGTTTTTCTAACGACGAGAGCATGAGCAATACTCCTGAGATACCACGGAGCGTCGCTATTTTCTTTGCAACATAGCCTGTGGCACTGGCATTATAAGAAAAGAGCGAATTGACGAGCTTCGAGTCGTCCCCAGAGACCCCCGTTGCGTTATATTGAGGACGAATGAAATTCTCGTAGGCATTGACAACTTTATTTTCATAACTGATCCCCGTGAGTAACTGTCTAACGGCAAAGGCATGAAAATACAACGCGGTCAGTCTAATACTTGTTTCAACATTTGGGTATGTCGCAATATCTGCATAGAACGCACCATCAGAGTTGTTATAGACCCACATAGGTATAATCAGTCCGTTTGTAGTATTTACAAATGCAGTTCCCTCTTTGCTCGCAATCGTGTCAAGTATTGAGTTCCCCAGTCCTATCAGTTCATTGACCCCAAACCCCGTACCAAAAGATACAGCAGTCTTATTGACAAAAATAGCCAATGCATAAGCATCAAGAGCAAAAAACAAATTCGCTTCTGGATGAACAATGAATTTTGATCCTGACGCCAACGATCCCGTTGAGAGAAACGTCTCTCCACCAATGCCCGTAACTACGCTTTTGTTCAATTCCAGAAAAGTGGAAACAATAACTTCAGAGCTTTCATTATCAACTGAACCACTCTGGAAAAGATTTGGCAAAATATAATACAATGCTAATGCCTTTGCAAGTGCTTCTCCACCTTCCTCTGTTATAACCTGGCCATATGAACTAAAATTGAAACTCATGGATTGTCCCGATGAATATCCCGGCACATAATTCCACAATAAGGTATACCAAGCATTTTGATAATACTCTTCGAACGTCGTGGCCAGTGGGATCACATCGTTAAACACTTGTGCGACCTGTCCTTGCCTAATTGTTCTGGCTGACGGTAAGGAATTCGATGATAAGGAACGAGAAACAGGAACGACTTCAGTGCGTGAAATATTGACCGGTCCATTTGCTGAAGCGCTTGTATTGGAAATCACTAAAAGCAAGGTAACAAGTGCTACCACTAACAATTTAGTGCTTCTGTAGTTTCTACTTCCATTGATTGCTATTGTAAAGAGCATGGAAATACATTGGTTGTCCACGTTCTTAAACTCTCTCGGAAAGGGAAGCGAAAAGTCTGGGCAAACTCGAGAAAAAAACGCGCAGTTAACACGAAGAGACTACGTATTGAATAATCGCTCACTCATCCCAGGAGAACACTTCATTCAAACAAGAAGGCTTAGTGACCTAAAACAAAGTATAAAACCAACACCGATTCACAACAGTATGCTGGAACAATGCGGGAACAAAACCCGCAAAACCAGCGGGGAACAATCCTCAAGCAGAAAGTGAGCAACAAACAAACTTAAAAACTCGCTTTCGAAGAATAATATGCGCAGTCCCATGCGACGATCTTCGAGGAAAAAACCTCGGAGTGAGCAGGGAAACCCGCGAAAAGATCATGCTTGTTCTCATACGAAGATCGCGTTCCGAGAACGTCTAACTCTCGAGAGCCCAGTGGGTTCGATGACACGAGTCGTCCAGTCTCGGAAACAAGAATTGCGATCTCTTTTAAGATGCACAGACCAATACACCTAGCAGGCCAAGTTGTACCTATGCAAGGTGCGCAAATCGCCAAGAGTTTATCACCTGTATTCCTCAGGTGAATAAACACCAATCGCCGGAAGCAACAAAATCCGGCGGCCGTACACATTAAAGTAGCACGCGCAAGCGTCGCTACGAATTCCGCTTGAGAGTGGCGGCCCAAGCGGCTACCTGCCGAGACTAAGACATGCAAGTCACCGGGTCAGCAAGATCCGGGGCGCAAGGCTCCTTACTACGTGGCCAACCTGCCCTGCGGACGGGGATAAGCGCGGGAAACTGCGTCTAACCCCCGATAGCTGAGAACTCCTGGAATGGGTCTACAGTTAAAGGGTGTTGAGTATTGCTCTCAACATCGCCGCAGGATGGGGCTGCGTCGGATTAGGTTGTAAGTGGGGTAACGGCCCACTTAGCCTATGATCCGTACCGGCCGTGAAAGCGGGAGCCGGGAGACGGACACGGAGGTACTGGTCCGAGCCCTACGGGGCGCAGCAGTCGCGAAACCTCACCCATGCGCGAAAGCGTGAGTGGGTCAGGCAGGGTGCCGGGCTATCGCTCGGCTGTCGCCCGATGTACACAGTCGGGAAAGGAAGCGGAGGGCAAGGCTGGTGCCAGCCGCCGCGGTAAAACCAGCTCCGCGAGTCGATTGGTGTTTACTAGGCCTAAAGCGCGCGTAGGCGGCCGGAGCAGTCTAGGGTCAAAGTCCCCGGCTTGACCGGGGAACTGCTCTAGAAACCATCCGGCTAGGGAGTGGGAGACGGTAGCGGTACTCCAGGGGTAGGGGTGAAATCCTGTGATCCCTGGGGGACCACCCGTGGCGAAGGCGGCTACCGAGAACACCTCCGACGCTGAGGCGCGAAAGCCAGGGGAGCGAAGGGGATTAGATACCCCCGTAGTCCTGGCCGTAAACGATGCGGGTTAGGTGTTGGAGTTCCTTCGAGGAATTTCAGTGCCGTAGCGAAGGCGTTAAACCCGCCGCCTGGGGAGTACGGCCGCAAGGCTGAAACTTAAACTCATAGGCGGGGGCGCACCTCAAGGGGAGAGGTGTGCGGCTCAATTGGACTCAACGCCGCGAAGCTTACCTGGGCAGACAGCTGGATGAGGGTCAGGCTGAAGGCCTTACCTGACTAGCTGAGAGCTGGTGCATGGCCCGCTGCAGCTCGTGCCGTAGGGTGTCCGGTTAAGTCCGGCAACGAGCGAGACGACCGCCCTTTGTTGCCAGCAGTACCTTCGGGTAGCTGGGCACACGAAGGGGACTGCCACCGCTAAGGTGGAGGAAGGTGGTCACTAGGCGAGGTCAGTATGCCGTGAACCGCCCAGGGCTGCACGCGCACCGCAATGGCTGGGACAATGGGATGCCACACCGAAAGGTGGAGCTAAACCCCAAACCCAGTCTCAGTAAGGACTGCGGGCTGTAATCGCTCGCATGAATTTGGATTCCCCAGTAATCGTGGCTCAGCATGCCACGGTGAATACGACCCCGCGCCTTGCACTCACCGCCCGTCGCTCGAGGGAAGTGGGGGATGCCCGAGGCTTAGCCTTTAGCTAAGTCGAAGGTATCCTTCGCGACCAGCGAGAAGTCGTAACAAGGTGGCCGTAGCGGAAGCTGCGGCCGGATCACCTCCTATACAGCCGAACGGCCGGTTTGCGTAGCTTGCATGGGTACATGGTAAACTGCTGGGTGTAATCGTAGTGCATTTCTATTCTAATCGCCTCTATTTTACCGTCCACGTTCTAATTTAGGGTAGTTGCAGATCACCGAGCATCTCTTGTGAGTCATGTTTTGCTTCAACCGAGCGGTCCTCGGCGAGACTCCTCAAAACAGAATCCTTATTGGTATCGGCTGAAACGTCGAGAATGCTGAATGAAAAAACCAAATACCGAGTATTCTGAGAACATATCAAATTCCAGATCTATCCCTAATCCATCATCCACTCGTAGCCCTAATGAGAAAGCAAGTCAAATTCTTGAAAAATACCGACGAGCTGGAGAAATTGCTAAGGAAGCAAAAAAAATTGCTCATTCCCTCGCAAAACCTGGAACTTCAATCCTGCAACTTTGTGAAAGGATAGAATCATTCATTCGGAAAAAAGGAGGGAAACCAGCCTTTCCCGTTAATGTATCCGTTGATACAGTCGCTGCCCACTACACTGCTTACCCCCTAGACACTGCCACGATTCCTAAGAGTAGCATTGTTAAAATTGATCTCGGTGTTCATATCGATGGCTACATAGTTGACACAGCTATCTCTGTTTGGTTTTCTCCCAAACTAGATGATCTTGCAAAAGCCTCAAGAGATGCGCTAGAGCAAGTAATAGATCACATCAAGCCCGGGGTGAAGTTGAGTACCCTTGGAGGCCTAGCTCAAAAGACGATTGAATCTTATGGTTTTACCCCTATCAAAAACCTTTATGGGCATCAAATCAAAAGATACGTTTTGCATGCAGGACTGAGTATTCCAAGTACCAACGAACGGTCATGGGTTGGCGTGGATCGTCAATTAGAAGCTGGCCGAATCTATGCAATTGAGCCCTTTGCAACCACTGGGACACAGGGAATTGTTAGTGATGGATTGGATGTTAATATTTTCCAGTTTCTATCTGTGCCCGACCGGGACGGTAGCCTCCTTCAAAAAGCTATAAGCTTCTACAGGGCTGTTGGCCCGTTGCCGTTTTCTCCTCGATGGCTTAACTCTTCTTCTCCCCGCGAATCTGAGAAGATTATGAAAATAATTCATTCCCTTACCAAAAGGAAGATCCTCATGAAATATCCTGCTTTGGTTGATATCGATGGAGGTATCGTCTCTCAATTCGAACACACTGTCCGAGTAACGCGCTCCGGCGTCGAAATCTTAACATGAGGCAATTTCTTTCAAATGGGCGTTAAGATAGCGATTCTGAATTCTGTTCTTATCTTTCGTCTTTATTGAATGTTTCAGACACGCCTAACTTTTTTATTTAAGAATAACAGTGATAAAATTGTATGCATTCCAGGATCTCTGTGTTAGCCGGCACTCTTTTGGCCATTTTAGTTTTTGGCTCAGTATTCGCACCATTGGCTTCAGTTTCTCAAAACCCCTATCCAGAAAAGACAAGTTTCTCAATTGAGGGAACATATTCACCAGACCAGGAAGAAGTTAATCTAAAGAACAATCTGGCTGTAAGGCCTGTACCTAGCTCCAAGTATTCACACCCATCTCCTAATGGCGTTTATTTTTATAATCCTCCGTTAAGAGAAAAAACTAATGGCTACATCGTGTGGGGTGCATCAAGGAAGGATTTAGCCTTATTCTTGCAAAAAATTCCTACAGATTCAATCAAATATCGATATGCAATAATTCCGGCAGCTTACGTTCAACTTACCAAAAATGAATTGAGGTCTTTTTCTTCCAATATGAAAGGGCTTGCATTCGTTCCGAATCAAGCAGTTTTTGTTCCCGCCATTTCTGAAGCTATAGGAGGAGGTGGCTTTGGCGACACTCCTCTCGACAAAGCGAAGTGGTTTTTTGGATTGACTGATCCTCAGATAGATTTCGACATCACTGGCAAGAATATAAAAGTGGGGCTGATCGACTCAGGGATCAACCCTGACGTTCCAGGGCTAAAATATTTTCCAAATGGTACTGAACGGCCAATCGAATTGAAGGGTTCAACTCTTCTTCAGGAGAAAACCAAAACATTTGTGGATGAGGCGGGCCATGGCACACACGTAGCAACCGTACTTGTAGGAAGCGGCTTTTATTATGATGTGATTAACAAGAAAATCTTCAACTCCACTGCCCTACAAGGTTTTCTTCCCTATGCGAAGCTCTACAGCATACGAGTACTTAATGCCTCTGGATTCGGAGAATTGGCGTGGATATTGGAAGGACTGGAAGTAGCAAAGGCCCTCGATCTCGATGTTATCAACATGAGTTTCGGATCTGGCGTATATAACTGCACGAGAGATTTAATCGGAATTGCAATCGACGAGATTTGGGATGGCGGAAACGGTCCCGTTCTAGTAGCAGCCGCTGGAAATGATGGTCCCATGGGATCTTCTATTGGTAGTCCTGCAGTGATAAGCAACGTTATTGCAGTTGGAGGTTTCATAGATCGAGATGAGGACGGGTTTGTAATGTATTCTGCATCTTCTTGGGGTCCCGGTTTTAACTCACGACTCGGAGCTCCCGGCATTCCAAAACCTGATCTCATCGGAGCAGCGGTTAATGTTTGGGGACTGGATTATCAGACCGGCGATTGGCGTAAACTCAGCGGCACAAGCCTAGCCGCTCCGATGATTGTGGGCCTAGCGGGGCTACTCCGTTCTGAATTTACCCAAGCCACTTCCACTCAGATCGTTACTGCTCTTCTGAAAAGCGCAGAAGATCCCATGGACAGCGTTGAGCGGCAGGGTGTCGGAGTGCCGATGTTACCTCTTGCACATGACTATTTGGAGGCTATGGTGAATGGAAATGAAACCCATCCTATGATTGCTGTGAATCCAAGCAGAATTGACATAAATAACATTGTGTTTAGCTCTGAAGTCATCGGTTTCAGCAAGACCTTTTACATTGGTATCTACGCTTCCGAAACCACAACTATTCGCTTTAATCACACGAACATGGTTGATTTTCAAGTCTCCATTAGCTCTGATTCCCAAGACTTAATCGCTCTTCGAGGATACAACTACTTCGAGCTAACAATTAAAATCCAAAGCGAAACGATGTTACCAATTGAAGATGTGTTAGAAATCCTGGTCGCGAATTCAACTAATGGAGATCATCTCAAAACAGGAGCGTACATCAAAATCTTTTCTGTCCCTCAATTTCCCCAAGGAAAAATACTCTTTGACGCTTCCAAAGATGCTGACACTCCCTTCGGCTATTTCTTAGGAGACAGTTCAATGGGAAAATTCTCCTACATGAGCAAGCTTCTAGAACAGGATGGTTTCCATGTTGAATCCAATTTCAAATCCACATTGGAAGCACCGATTCTGGATGGGTTCAACATTCTCGTCATCAGTGATCCAGACAAACCTTATTCTACAAACGAAATCAACTACATTCGGGAATTTATTCAAAATGGTGGATCCGTTGTTATACTTGCTTGGGGACTCAACACCCATAGTGAAAGTTTCTACTACGGAGACGCAGATATCACCTCTATTAATCAGCTGACAAAAGACTTTGGCTTCACCTTTGCATCAACGAATTCCTCAACAGAAGCGATTTACGCAGAAACCACTGATGCCATTGGTGAAGGCATAATTCCTCTCCTGCAATGGGGGCCAGAAATCTCTATTCATGACTCAGACAATACCAAGGTTTTACTCACTGATTACAAAGGTCCTCTATTTCGGGCTTTCGGCTCTCAAATACAAGATGTCTAGGGAATCATGGCAAACACAAGCTCAAACAGCTATGTTGTGGGTTTCTCTTCTTCATATCTATTCGATAACTTCCAGCTTCGAACAGGCTATGGTTCAGTCGATGTTCTTCCAATAAGAGAATACTTGGTAACGCTTTTTGAATACATCATAAAACCACAGCAACCTATCATAGATGTTACAATCCAAGGATCTCAAGTCAAGGGAAATGATCTGACGTTCATAGTCCAATACAAGAATAATAAGGGAACTCCGCTATCACTTCCGAATGCCCCGAGAAAAGCCTTCATCGTAAGACCTGATTATGGAATCGTGAATGGTAGCATTTTCCCAATTGACCCTGAGAAGGGAGTTTTCGGTGCCAAATATCCTGGGGAGATATTCAACATTCATGGGGTCTATTATTTCTATGCACCTATTCAAATTGAAGGAATGGTTGCATCAAATGGTAAGTTTGTGTTCAAAGTATTCGAACCTTATTGGGAGCAAAAATCATACATTTACTATTATACGACGACTCTCTTGGTATCGTTATTACTTGCGGCTGTTCTAATGGCCCGTCACGAGAGAATAAAGAGAGCAAGACTGGCTAAGTCTGAAAAACAGGGTCTGAAAATATCCCAATAGTCCTATTTCTTATTGGTCTTTTTCGCCTTTTTATTCTTGAGAATTGCGTTTAGCATCACC
>JAJRWK010000074.1 GCA_024276795.1 archaeon
GATTGAACTTACCAAACTCGGTGCAATTGGAATTTTCGATGCTGAAGGATTACTACCGGAGGAAGTAAAAGCAGTAATTCATGAGATACAAACAGCTCTACCAACCAAGGACAATGCATGGGGCTTACGGATTTCAACGACTCAGATGGCCAAGGCACTGGAAGATGAAGGAATCCAGATCCCTTTCGTGATAGTTGCCACACAAGCAGAGGAAGACCTATTCGTAACTGTGAGAGGCATTTCTCAGATAGTGATAGGCGAAGTTGTTTCGATCGAAGAAGCTAGAAATATTGTGAATAGAGTGGATCTTTTCCTAGTTAAGGGGAACGAGGCGGGGGGAGTAATTGGAGAAACAAGTATTTTCATTTTATTACAGCAGTTCTACGAAGCAGGCCTTCCTTTTATCGCCCACGGAGGCTTTGGCCTTTTCAACGTTGCTTCGGCGTTTGTGGCAAATGCATTGGGAGTGGTTTTTGATTCCCAGTTGTATCTTTTCCCAGAAACCCCCTTGCCCGACGAAACCAAGATGTACTTGCGTTCACTCAGTGCAACCGACACTTATGTAGCAGGAGAAGTATTTGGTATAAGATACAGGGTCATTGGAAAACTCGCAAACAAAGCGATTAGAGAGCTAAAAAAGAAAGAAAAAGAATTCGTTACGCGGAAGGATCAAGAGGGTTGGAAAGAATTCCTACACGAATTGGTTCAAGATCAAGCGTTTTTCGGTAACGACATCCCAAAAAATGCGCTCATCCCCTTAGGACCAGACATATTATTCGCCAAGCAAATCGAGAAGACACTAAAAACGCTCCCACAATTCTTCAAATTCCTCACTGGGCTCATTAAGGAACAGTTTGAGTGGGCTAGAGAAAAATGGCCATTCAAGGAAAATGCTTCACTGGCAAGAGACTTTGGAACAAGACTCCCGATTTCTCAAGGCCCAATGGCAAATGTTACGGATAATGCTGATTTTGCATCCGCAGTTTTTGAAGAGGGGGGATTACCACACTTGGCTTTCGCGGCCGTCAGGAAGGAACATGCTCAGCGCATGCTTCAAGAAACAATGGCCAAGCTTAGAGACAAGCCCTTCGGTTGTGGGATTATAGGTTTAGAGGCAAATCGCGAGCGAAGAGAAGAGCACCTAGAGATCTTAAGAGATCAAAAACCACCGTTTACACTAATAGCAGCGGGGAGTGTTGATCTTGCTAGGAAAGTTCAAGAAGAAATATCGCCCGTTCTTCTTCATACTCCTTCTTTAGAACAGTTCAAACAAGCTATTGACAATCAAATATTTGCAACAATCCTTGAAGGTTCAGAATGCGGAGGGCACATCGGGTTGCTTTCCTCATTCATCTTATGGGAAAGCGTCGTAGAATTCCTCTATTTTAACCAGAATAAGATTTCTTCAAAACCTCGAATTGTGTTTGCAGGCGGCCTTGCCACTCCGATATCTTCGGCGATGCTAGCGCTTCTAATATCACCAATCACGGACATAATATCTCCAGGTATCCAGATGGGTACGGGGTACTTGTATACTGACGAGATTGTTCGGACAGGAGCTCTTTCATCAACATACCAAGAATTAATAATTGAGGCCAGAAAAACTAAAGTTATTGGAGCAACTGTAAATACAAGAGCACGAGTCCTCCCAACAAGGTATGCTGACATTATTCAAGAACATGAAATTGAGGCTCTTCGTAAAGAACTGTCTCTTTCAGCCCGCAAAAAACTCTTTGAGCAAGACAATCTTGGATCCCTTAGACTGGCAGCAAAGGCCATAGAAAGAGCTACTAAGGCTAAAAGCATCAAGCGAACCGAGCGAAGAGACTACATTAAAGTTTCTCGAAAAGAACAACTAGAACGAGGATGCTATCACGCCGGAGAAATTGTAAGAATCAAGAAGGCGGTTGTTAGAATCCGAGATCTACACTATGACGTCACGATCGGAGCGAAAAAACTGCTAAACCAACTCGAACCAATTGTTTTGAAGAACTTTGATAAGACAGCGATACGAGTCAAGGGGGATGAGAGCAAGCCAGACTTGAAAGAACCAGCTTCACTTCATTCTGGAACTTCTAAGAAGCCAATAATCCTAGCAGATCAGAGAGTCGCAATCGTTGGTCTTGGTGCAATCCTACCGGATGCCCACGATCCATTCACATTTTGGAAAAACATTATTTCGAAGAAATACTCAATCACGGAAGTCCCTCGAGACAGATGGGATCCTGCAATATATTACGACCCCAATCCCAGGGCGGAAGGCAAGTCCTACACCCAGATTGGGGCTTTCGTCAAAAATTTCAAGTTCAAATCAATAAAATACCGAATTCCTCCCAAGATTGCTGAACACATGGATGAGGTGCAGAAGTGGGCGATAGAAGCCGCTAGACAAGCACTAGAAGACGCGGGAATCCCGACCAACGGAAAGAATCGTCTACCGATAGCAGTGATTGTTGGAAATTCAGTTGGAGGAGAGATTCAGTACTATACCAACCTTCGAGTGTTTGCCCACGAATTCCTTTCGGAACTTCAAAATACTCCGGCATTTCAAGAAATGAATCCTGCGGATCAACAGCGCATAATTGAGGAGTATTATTCTCGCATTAAGCAAAAAACGCCTGATATCACTGAGGACACAATGCCCGGAGAGCTTTCTAACGTTATTGCGGGAAGAATTGCCAATGTGTTCAACCTTACTGGAAAGTCAATGTCTACAGACGCAGCTTGCGCCTCAAGCTTGGCAGCAATCGATAGTGCTTTGAAAAGTATTCTCTCTGGCGAGTTCACAACAGCCCTCGTTGGTGGTGCAGATCGATCAATGAGCCCGCCATCATATGTAAAATTCTGCAAGATCGGAGCGTTGTCTCCCACTGGCTCTAGACCATTCGACGCAAGAGCAGATGGTTTCGTCATGGGCGAGGGTGCTGGCTTTATAGTGCTCAAAAGACTGGATCTCGCCATTAGGGACGGAAACAAGATTTATGCGGTAATCGCGGGGGCGGGCTCTTCGTCAGATGGTAAAGGGAAAGGCATTACTGCTCCAAATCCTTTGGGCCAAGAGCAAGCATTAACCATGGCTTTGGAAAACGCGGGAATTGACCCCGACGAAGTAGATTATGTTGAGGCTCATGGAACGTCTACCAGAGTAGGTGACGTCATAGAGCTCAACACGATCAAAAAAGTTTATGGTAACAAGCCTCGAAAGAGAAAACTAGCGATCGGGTCTGTAAAGTCTCAAATAGGGCATTTGAAAAGTGCAGCGGGCATTGCTTCCATCCTGAAAACAACCCTAGCTATTCACAACAAAACGATTCCACCTTCAGTGAATTTTGAAACACCCAATCCCAATATTGACTGGAAAAATGCTCCATTCTTTGTCCCAACAGAACCTCTTCCTTGGAAAGATGACGAGACTCAGTTGAGAAGGGCTGGTGTTTCAGCGTTCGGATTCGGCGGGACAAACTACCACGTCATACTTGAAGAATATGACCCCAACAAGGCAGAATATGTTACCACGGGGTCTCATTCACTTGAAGGTAGAATGGATGCCAAAGCCATGCCAATATCTACCGCAGACAAGCGTGAATTAGCATTTCTCTTTACGGGGCAAGGATCCCAGTACTTAGGCATGGGCAAAGAATTATACGAGGCAAACAAGAGCTTTCGGGAAATTATTGATAAGGCCGATCAAATTTGCAAAGACTTTGGCGGGTTTTCTGTTAAAACACTGCTCTTCGGAGTTCCCGAGAAAACAGAATTGGAGAATAAGAAAACACTGAGTCAGACCGAGTTCACACAACCCGCGTTATTTTCAATTGAAATCGCGCTCTATGAAGTATTGAAGCAGGAAGGCATTCAGCCGAGCTTTGTAGCAGGCCATTCTCTTGGTGAATATGCAGCGCTCGTAGTAGCGGGAGTTCTTTCGTTTGAGGATGCCTTGAAAGCCGTGATAATAAGAGGCAATGCAATGAGTGAAGCTAGCAAATCACTTCCAGGAGCAATGGCTGCTGTGTGTGCTCCTGTCGAGCAAGTAAAGGAATTGATCAGCAAAGTTGAATCGGGTTATATCACGCTGGCAAATATGAATTCACCCAAGCAAACCGTTGCTTCAGGAGATGAAACTGCAATCAAAGAATTACTCGAATTATGCAAGACACAAAGGATCACTGCGAAGCAACTTCGCGTCTCAACAGCATTTCATTCCAAGATAGTAGAAAAAGCAGGGTCTAAGCTCGCCAAATTCCTCGAGAACATTTCCTTTTCCTCTCCAAGAATTCCAATCTTTTCCAACGTTACTGGTGAAGAGTATCCTTTAGATCCTTCAGAAATACGCAAGCTCCTTGCCATGCAGATTGGCTCTCCTGTTCAATGGATAAAGGTTATCCAATCCATGTTTACCCGGGGTGCAAGAAAATTCGTAGAAGTAGGACCCAGAAAAGCACTTTACAACTTTACGCGAGACATTCTGGACGGTAAAGAATTTGAAGCATATTATACCCTTGATCCAAGAAAAGGAGAAAGAGCTTCGCTTCAAGAAACTCTTTTCGAGCTCAAAGAGAAAGACCGGAAAGAAATGTCTCATAACAAACAAACAGAGACCTCCGAAAAGCCTATCAGTTACCAAACAACCGAGCATGAAACCTTCAAAATCATTAGCCCGCAACTCGAGCAATTAGCCAAAGAACCAGAATACGTCCAGTTCGTGCAGTTCAGCAAAGAAATATTTGAAGCAATGATAAAGGCAGGGTACGAGGCTTTCAAGAGTGCAAAAATGGAGACCAAGCAAAAAGCAGACATTGGTTCACAGGATCAAGCCGAGTTTTACTCGGAACCAATCGGGGTTACGGGGGTAGGGCTCGGCACGCCTGGTGCAGACAGAGAGGTCTTTTCAGACAAGAACATAGAAGAATTGCTTATTGGAAACAACTTGATAAAGGAAATCCCTGACTCGATCAAACACCAAATTCTTGAAAAGAACATTTACCGACTGGTAAAGACACCTGATGGGAAAGGTTCGTTCCAAGTTGTAGACGATATTTCGCAAGTGATCAAGCTTGCGGGACGTATTGGAAAAATAAATCCTGTCGAAGACTTTGGATTGGAAGAAAAATTCCTCAACGCACTCGACATAACCAGCATTCTAGCTATTAGCGCAGGTCTGGAAGCGCTAAGAGATGCTGGAATCCCACTAGTCAAGACCCAAGTCAAGACATCCACGGGCAAGATAATTGGAGGGGAATGGGCTCTACCAGAAGAAATGCGGGAAGAAACAGGTATAATATTTGCTTCGGCATTTCCGGGATACGACAGCCTAGTAAGTGAACTATCAAATTACTTTGAAAGCAAATTCGAGCAAGTAAGAGTTTCTCAAAACCAGTCAATTTTCAAAGATCTTCTAGACACGATAACTAACGAGGTAGCAAGACAAGAACTGCAGCAATGGCTTGAACATAACGAAGCTGAACTCTTTGAACAACGTATTCCACCGTATCAATTCAGCAGATAATTCTTGTTCAAAATTTTGTCGATGGGACACGCACAATTTGCCCAAATGATTAAAGCGAAAGGCCCAAACACTCAAATCAACGCAGCGTGCGCTTCGACATCTCAAGCATTTGGCATCGCTGAGGACTGGTTGAGAAACTCGCGTTGCAAACGAGTCATCATCATTACTGCGGATAACGCTGCAAGTGACACATTGCTCCCGTGGATAGGATCAGGATTCTTGGCCGCAGGAGGTGCATCTACCAAGGACAAAGTGGAGGAAGCAGCACTTCCCTTTGGCCAAGGAAGACACGGGTTAGTGATTGGTGCCGCAACTTCAGCGTTTGTTCTGGAAACAAAAGATGCTTACGAGGAAAGAGGGGTTAAACCAATTGCCGAACTACTGGGTACCCATTACGTCAATAGTGCATACCACGGATCAAGGCTGAACGTTGAACACATCGCAAACCAATTAGACAAGTTTATCACCCGGATGGAGCAGAAATACGGCGTATCCAGAAGAGAATTCGCAGAAAACGGAATGTTCGTTTCTCACGAAACATACACACCTGCTAGAGGGGGAAGTGCAGAAGCGGAAATTGCCGCACTTGACAAGGCATTTAGAGAATACTCCAGAAAAATCACAATTATCAACACAAAAGGATTCACAGGACACCCCATGGGAGCTGGAGTTGAAGAAGCAGTTGCCATAAAATCCATGGAAAAAGGAGTCGTGCCTCCCATTTTCAATTATGAAAAGATTGACCCTGTTCTCAAAGATTACAACTTCTCAAATGGTTTGCGAAAAAGACTGAAATACGCCTTAAGATTTGCAGCAGGATTCGGGTCACAACTAGCATTCGTCCTATTCAGATTACACACTCCAGAAAACAGATTTACGCCGAGCTACGAAACATGGTTGAAAAAAATTGGAGGATCGAAATCTACATTATTCAAACAAGGCAGAGTCTTGAAAATGCAAATGACCCCCCTTGGAAATAAGAAAATCATAGAAATCGAAAAAGAGGCTCAAGTACCCTCTTGGAAAACATCGCCGGTCGTAGACAGAGGAAAAACACCGCCCATAATCCTTGATAGAATCATTTCAGTAATTGCCGATATCAGCGGTTACGACAAAGAAGACATTGATCCAGATTTTGATCTTGAAGAAGACTTAGGAATAGACACCGTAAAGCAAGCGGAAATATTCGTAGCTCTACAAGAAGAACTCAATGTAGACGATTCAGCACTGGGAAACTTGTCTCAATTTAACACTCCTCGGAAGATCGCCGAAGCAATTGGAGAACCAAACCATTCACTCTTGCCAGAAAATGAAACGGTCATTAATTCTTCAAGGACAAAGGTCAAACAGATTATAGCAGAACTCACAGGTTACGAACCAGAAATGATAGAAAACGACATGGACTTGGAGGAGGATCTGGGAATTGACACC
>JAJRWK010000075.1 GCA_024276795.1 archaeon
CTCATCGATTCTGAGATCAAAGAAATTCACAGCTATTGAGACTGCAAGGGTGACTGCCCCTGCCCCCGTTAAGATTTTCTTAGCCATTGAGATCTGCGAGGGGCTTAGGCCAAGGACGGTGTCGGAATTCACCTTCAAGCGGATGCTTTCTTGATCGATTGTTGGCGCTTCTTCCAAAGGAATAATGCTTCCGTCCTTATCCAAGTATCCCATGAATTCAAAACCTATTTCTCGGATTCCTTCCCCCAGGGGAACGTAAACAGTGGAAATCTTGACTTCTTGACCCGGTTCTACGTTCAGTCTGAAGTGATTGGGGGACACATGGTCCAAAGAGTGCAGATGCACCCTTAAGCCCTTGAATTCCGTGCCATTTCTGATGATGAACGAAATGTTGCAAGCTCTGAATTTCGCCGGGGTTTCCAATAGAATTGCACGTTCTATAAATTTTGGAGACGAATCCATAGGCTCTTCCAGATCTTCTCTTGAATACATGGAGTAGAGGATCTCAGAAAATACTAGGGAAAACAGAAGCGCAAGCACAATACTAATACGAATACCGAGGCCCAATGGGTGTTCACCAGTTTTCTGAGCAGTACCCCCATCATACAAGAGCAACCCCGTCAAGACAAGAGAAAAAACCAATAGTCCTGCTGAAAGCTTACTCCCGCGCTTGGGCTTAATATCGTTGGAAAAAAGCATTCCCTTTCCAGCCCTCCCGGGAAGAGACATTACAAGCTTTACGCTGTCCATTGCAGCATCGCCTAGGAACTGCGTAACCCGTCGACCCTTCAACCAGTAGTACAGCCAAATGAGAACAAATTCCAAGGGGAGAATTACACCAACTACAACAATGTTTTCTAATGACAACAAGTCAATTGACTGGGCTAGCGATGAACCAACCGCGACAAAGGAAGAAATAAACCCGATGACCATGAAAAAACCAAGAACTTTGTTCACGTATTGATTCGCTGAAGAATCCACCTCGTAGATTAATTCCCCGGTGCACTCGCCTGAGGGGCTCTCTCTGGGGTCTATGTGTTTGCCCACTTCCTTATCAAAACATTTGAACAGCATCTTAGTACGTCGCGGACCCGTTCCCAGCGGATACACGTTGAAATAAATTTGATCTGTCCCGCCGGGTTCAAGCACGGGCGTTGTATGCATGGCAGGGCGAAACACGTCTGTTCCCTGAGCAATGATTCGAAAGCTTCTTGGCTTACTCCCCGTGTTCTTCACAACCATGTCTATGGCACCCCAAGAGAATACGAATAACTCATCACCCTCTGGCATCAACGCACTAACAATTCCCAAGTCCATACCCTCGTGAAGAACCGCTTTGACCCGCCTTCTTTGCTCCAATCGTTGCTCCCGTCTCATATCAAAAACCGCGTCACTCACCTCTAACAAAACGATCAGCGGAACAACCGTAACAAGAAGCACGAGGGAATTCCAATACGCGATACTTACGAAAATCTCCATTCCCGTCTGTAATGACAAACCCGGAACGACAAGCCATAAACCAACTCCAATAATTGAGCCCGTAACAGTTCCAAAACCCACGACAGCGACCAGAGCGTTACGAACAAGCCGTCCAATCGTCGAAGGTTTCAGCCATTCTCCAACCACCAATCGCTTCGAACGCTTAATGACTTTAGGATGAGCAAGGATCCCTGTTACCAATCCACCAGTGGCGTTCGCGAAGAATCCCACGAGATTCTTTAAAGTTAATCCTTTTCCTTCGATGACCACGTTTTCAAGGATGTCATACAATAGATTCCCAAACCCCCCTGCGAAAAAGCCAAGAACAGGACCGAACATGATGCTAACCAAGGCTGGAAAGAAAATAACGGGACGAATATCTCCGAACTGAAGTCCCTTAGAAAACTGAGAATTGAAAAACAGCGCGCTAAGCCCCGCGTAAATAATAGACAAGAATAACGAAATGATGAAATTTTCAAGCGTTAGTTCTTCTTTTACCTCGCGAAGGGAATACACCATTCTGATCTGCCAATATTCAACACGACTCCTACATATTTGTTCCGCACTTCAAAGGATATCGTGTTTGTCAACCATTGCATTTCAGAGAGCAACATCATCGTAAAAGATACGGAAATAACTCATTAGGGAAGAATATGTAAAAATCAGTCCTTTTTCACATCAGGGCCAAAGACAACATTCAGCCCCCTACGCAAAACACAAGTCTTGAAGAACATAAAAAAATGATCCAATCATAGTAGTACGAAATGAAAACAAAAGCTGTTATTGCAGGAGTCTTACTGCTCCTTCTACCTCTTTCGTACAGCGTTTCAACAATAACCATTGGAAACAGTGAAGCAAAAACCACTAATGCAATGGCCATAACGTGGAGCCGGACAAAAACCACCACTACCCTTTTCAACACGGAACAAACCGAGTTCAACGCAATAAGCGTCGACTGGTTTAAGACCAACAATTACTTGGAATATTACTTCGGAAACACTATGTGGATCTATGTTGTTCTCGCTCTCATCGTACTCGCAATCAGTCTAGCAATATCAAAAGAAGACTTAATCACGGGTCCCGTAATCATTATCGTGACATCCGTCATCATTCTTCTCCTTAGAAGCCAAGCACTCGCAGACAATGACACTAGTTGGATAAAAACAACGGAAAGCTTCGGAACCACTCTTTCCTATCGAGAAATCCCAATCGCACCCATTATCTCCGCAGTTCTTTCCGCTCTCGACCTTA
>JAJRWK010000076.1 GCA_024276795.1 archaeon
ATCCAAAAACAAAGAAAATGAACGTGAACGATTCAGAAGGTGTAAAAATCCACCATGTTAACCAGCCAAAATCGCGAAATAATAACACATGCCCTAAAATCAAGGATTTCCAATGGCATGAATGTTTAACCAGCGAAACCCTGTCAATTCTCGAGACAGACCGAGTAATCTACGATCTGCCACATGACAATCCTACTCTCAACGTTTTCCATGTCGGTATAAATAAAGGGGAGCCAAAATGAGGATGCCTGACAACAAGTACAGTGAAGAAAATGACAACAACCCTCCTTGAGAAATCTCTCGGGGATTCTGTAAAGAATCCAGATCAAAATTGATCAAGTCAAAATAGGTGTCAACATTTTCTACTCCAAGCAATGGAGACAAAGTTGCTATCTTAGCTCCTGTTTCCATGGCTATTTCTTCAACAGTTTTAGCCTTAGCTTGTTGGTAGCTCTCGACGATGAGTTGGACATTTTCTTTTTTCATAAGCTGAATAATCGAAGCAATATCATTCGCGGAGGGTTCAGTTCCCTCTTTTGTTTCAATAATCGCCACACGCTCAAAACCCAATAAGTCTAGCAAATAGAAAAAAGCGGGGTGGTCAACAACAATCTTGGTACCGTTGAATTCCCCCCGCAAATTACTAATCCTTGTCAGCAAACTATCGATTTGGTTACGGAAAAGGGCGAAGTTGCTAGAAATCGTTTCATTATCCATTCCTGCAATACTTACTAATCCCTTCGCAATATTCGAAGTCATTTCTAAAGCATTGTTAGGATCCATCCAGATATGGTCATTTACTTCTCCAAGTAATGGATCAGTTTTTCCCATTGTGGTAATATTGCCTGCGAAAATAACCTTGGAACTCACTTTCGGATTATCTTCCAAGTATGATGTGAGCCAAGATTCAAGCCTAGGAACTCCCATTGCTACGATCAAGTCTGCATTTGACAAAGCCAGAAGATCACTACTTGTTGGTTCATAGCTGTGCGGATCTTCCATTCCCGTAACTAACGAAATGACTTCCGCAGAATTGCCGATCAAGTTTTTTGCAAAGTCTTCCAGAATACTTAGTGTGGTTACTACCTTAGTTTTGGTTTGGAGAATAGTGTTTGACTGATCTTGGCTCCCAAATACTGGGCCAAAACCAGAAAATGCGATGATGAGAACTAAAAGAGGAACGATTCTACCTTTTTTTCTCATTATGCGATGTTTCAAATTCGTTTTCACCATTTTACGATTATTCGTAAAAATTTATAAGCATTATTATATTTATACAGTTAGTGGAAAAAATGACCGAAAAATCAATCCGCGACCACCACGACGATCCACACCTTGACAAGAAGGATGTGGAAAACATTGCGGTGGGACTTGGAGAAAAAGACATCACCGTTCTGACATTCCTCTATGAATGGGCTCGCCCAATAAGAGTAGGGGATATCAAGAATCAGATCAACATGCCCCATTCTACTCTCAACTCAGTTATTAAGCGGCTAATGAAGAAAGAACTAGTCAAGTGGGACAGATACGGGCTAGTAGAATTACTAGCCAGAGGGAAGAAGATAGCTGCTCACGAGCTAAAACATCATGTCATTCTCGAGAACTTCTTTACCAAGTTCTTGGGGCTGTCCCAAGAACAGGCGCACATCGATGCAATACAGTCCGCAGGATGCCTATCATGTGAAGCTATCGAAAAAATGAAAGCGATGGTAGAAGACGAGGAAAACGCTCCTTGTGGAACAAGCGTGAAAACGGATGAAGTTCTTGAAAAAAGCACGCGAGGAGGCGATTGAGCAGTGTCATGGTATGATCAATTGTTCGGTGGAATAGATCTGTTCATTTCATCTCTCGGGCAATCCTGGCTGCAAAGGGCTCTGATGGCTTCAATTCTCATCGGAATCATGTCTGCAATAATAGGGGTCTTCGTAATTCTGAGAGGGTTTGTTTTTTTGGGAGAATCGATTGCGCATTCAGCTTTTGCAGGGGCGGCACTTGCACTCCTTCTTGGCATTGATCCTCTGTTGGTTATTCTTATTTTTGGGGTTGCGACTGCCCTCTCCATAGGAGCTGTAAATGAGAAGAAAATAATGAAGGACGAGGTCGTTATTGGTGTGTTTTTCAGTTTTTCAATGGCACTAGCTATTTTCTTCATAGGGTTACTACCCAGTTATTCAACAAGCGTAGAAAGCATCTTATTCGGTAGAGTCTTGCTGATCACTAGAGAGAATTTCCTCTTATTGCTGATTTTCACAGTTCTTGTCGTCACAATAGTGTTCCTCGTCAAGAAGGAATTGTATATCATTACATTTGACGCAGAGCTTGCGAAAGCAATGGGTATACCTGTGAGATTCATGGATTATCTTTTCTTAGTGTTAGTTGCGCTTGCGATAGACGTCTCCTTAAATGCGATTGGGGCGTTGCTTGTTTTCGCGTTTCTGGTTACTCCGGCGGCGGCAGCGTATCAATGGACCTACAGCATCGACAAGATGATTTACCTCTCTGTTGTTTTTGGTATTTTTTCTTCCTTTTTTGGGCTTTTGTTGTCTTTTATCTACGATCTTCCCTCAGGAGCGACAATGGTAATGCTTGTTACCCTCATCTTTACAATGTCATTCATTTTTTCTCCCAAGAGGAAAGCAGGAACAATTGAATGTCCCGTTTGCAAAGACGCGATGGACGTTGAGGCCCACATGCCAGGAGAATGTCAAGAGATCCAAGACGAGCCTCACATCCATGCGGACGACAAAATCATTCTCATGGAAAAAGCTACCAAGGAGGGCAGAAAATGAACAGCCAGCACATCAGCAAAAACCACATTCATCATGAAGAGCAAGCTGTTGACTTATCCTCACCTGTGATTGAGTTGGAAAACGTATCCGTGGCGTATCAGACAACCCTTGCTCTACTCAATGCTAGTTTGAAGGTCTACAAAGGAGAGATTATTGGCATTTGCGGACCTAACGGGGCCGGAAAGACAACCTTACTGAAATCAATATTGGGCCTTGTTCGCCCTTACCGAGGGAAAATCCGTGTTTTTGGCAAGCAACTACAGTACGGAGGGAATCTCTTCAAGGCTCAGCGTTACAAAATCGGATACGTCCCACAGTTACAGCCAATAGACCGTAATTTTCCGGC
>JAJRWK010000077.1 GCA_024276795.1 archaeon
CTACTCTTGCTTGCTTTATGCACTCGATCACGTCTTCAACGGTCTCGATGTCTTTCTTAAGCACAGATACACTCTTACCCAGTTGATTCAAATTATGTGCATCTGATCCCCCGACAAGTGGGAGTCCTAATTCATGAGCAATTCTTCTTGCTTCCTGATTTACGGCGCGAGTCCGTTTTCCGTTTATTTCTACAGCATGGATGGGGAGTTCCCGAATAGTATCGCCAAGACCATATTTTGTATCAAAAGGATGGGCAGCGATAATGAGAAGATCTTGTTTGGCGAGGAAAGATAAGATAGTATGAATGTCGTTAGAGGAAGGAGTCTCTGTAAGCTCTCCTATGACAATTAAGTGCCCAGCGTTTGTTGTTATTTCACAACCGGGGATAATTAAGATATCAAATGCTTCAGATAAGCTTCTCAGCTCTCTTTTTGGAGGGAGGACATCATGGTCAGTGATGGCAATTCCAGTAAGACCAATTTCGGAGGCTTTTCGAGCGATTTCTCCGATAGAAGGTCCGTGTCTATTATCGAATGATCGAGAAGAATGAGTATGCAGATCAAACAAACTATCCATTTCTGCCTCTGTGTTCTGCAACCAGCTTTTTCTAATTGTGGGATACGCCAAATTAAATGACAGCGTTAGGGAAGAGGGAGCATAAGCTAGGCAAGATATTTTATTAGCAATTAAAAAATAACTTTCATTATTTGACTATTTAATAAAAATTCGCGATAAATCACCATGGTTTTTGCTACGCATTCATCCACCCATTGAACCAAAAAAAACTTATTCTGATACTCCCATTTTTTTCTGACTTCAAAAAGTGATTTTGAAATAGAGTCAGAGCCCATAAAACAGCAAGATTTTGGCAAAATTTCCCAGGAAGGGATCTGTTATGAAGAGGAGTACTGCGATCATTCTAGCGGCGGGTTTAGGTTCGCGATTGCAGTCAACTGATTACGGCATTCCAAAGCCATTAGTAAAGATACACAAGCATTCGATTTTAGAGCACGTTTTCGTCAAGTTTTTCAGAGCAGGAATTACAAGAATTATACTTGTCACGGGATTTGAGAGAACCCGAGTCGGGATGCATGCACGCAAAATTGCCAGTCAACTGGGACTGGAACTAATTCTATCACATAATTTTAGGTATCGACAAGGTAATGGAACCAGTTTATTGCAAGGATTTAAAACAGCTAGATCGTCGGCAATCGTTTCAATGGTGGATCACCTTCATCCGGTTGAGAATTATCTTGTATTGTCCCGATCAAGGGTGGGATCATGTGCGGTGGTTGACTATTCAATACCACTCTACGTCAACTTGCAAGATGCAACCAAAGTAATGATTCGGGGCAATCGAATTGCACGATTTGGAAAGAGACTCAAAGGTTTCGATGCGATAGATTCAGGACTATTCTTCTTCTCGAGATCCGCCCAAGAGTTTCTTCTCTCATTAGCAACCCATCTTTCCCCACCTTTGAGTATTTCTCAGCTTCTTAATTTTGCGATTCAAAATAGATTCTCGATCCTACCTATTTCTCTTCCAATAAATCACTGGATAGACATAGATGATGCTGTAGATCTTCAAATTGCTAGACGATTGGTTAAGCCATTGATTTATCCTTCTACCTATACTCCCGAGGAGGAACCAACATCATGAATACAGAAAAAACCAAGAATGTTCTTTACGTAAAACCAGGAGACGGGCCCATTTCTCGACTGATAAACCGCCCCGTGAGCACTCGTATTTCTCGATTTACGCTACGAGTGTTCCCGGAGGTAACTCCTAACATGTTTACTTTTGCTTCAACAATAATAGGGGTTATAGGTGGTATCCTCGTCGCCATGAGGATATTTATCCTTGGTGCGTTATTTATTCAACTCAGCAGCATAATTGATGGGTGTGATGGTGAAATTGCTAGGATCAAGAATTTGCAGAGTGCTCATGGAGACGCTTTAGATTCATTATTTGATCGTCTTGTCGATGTTTCAGTAATTTGGGGTATAACTATTGGACTAGTTAGTGCTCAAGAGTCACGGTGGGAGTTAATTCTGCTTACTTCTTTAGGCTGGATTCTAACATCATTTTCCCTTCTTATCAGCTATTCTTCAGCAGTTGCGAGAAGGAATTGGGCAAAAGATTTTCCTCGAACTTTGGCTGGAAGAGATGTTCGGATGCTCATTCTGGCAGTCACGGCAATAATGTTGGAGTTCTCAATTCTATGGGGGATAATCTTGCTTTCTGGACTAGCAGTGGTTTTGGGAGCATCGTTAAGTGTCAGAATAATTCAGATCTGGACCAGATCGTTTCCTTAGGGACATTATTCTCTGAAGGATTATACTTGTCAATAATAACGACTAGCTACCTGACAAGCAGTAACTAAGAAAGATACTTGAAATAATAAAATAGCAATACCACTACGGCGAGGATGACAGCTAGTTCATCAAGCAATGAAATGATGATGTGATGTCGGGGGATGTGAGGCGGTTCTGTTTTGTTCGTAATCTCAGGAAAGAAATCAATTTTTTCTAGTTTTCTTGTGTTTGGGGGATTTTCATATGATTCTGCGTCGGATGTCATCTTTTCAACAGTTTATTGCCTTAGATGATTTTAGTCCTTCCGCATTTGACATCAATGGCGTTTTGTGTTTTCTTTATACAAATCTGGTTTGCTTTGGGAAAAGGAAGCATATCGAAAAGAATAAATAAATAACACCAGTATTATACCTTAGGTAAAATACTAAATATACTCAACAAATGATGAGGTGAAAATGATGAGTAAGAACACAAAGAAGATTAGCCTGCGAGTTGCAGAGGCAAAAGCACAAGATGTCGGTAGAGGGATTTGCAGAATTGACCCAGACATAGCTGAGGAGCTAGGAATACGAACAGGAGACATCGTAAGAGTTGTGGGGACAAAGGCGACTGCTGTTCTAGCTTGGCTTGGCTATCCGGATGATCGCGGTAAGAAAATCATACGAATTGATAGCGCAACCCGATACAATGCAGGAGTTGGAATTGATGACAAAGTGACTATCGAGAAGATCGAGGGAAAGCATGCCGATAGAGTAGTCCTTGCCCCGGCAGACCAGTACACGATTGCAAATGGAGACCATTACCTCAAAAGCATCTTGGAAGGGAGAGTGTTGTCGAAGGGAGATATCGTGGAAATCCCTGTATTAAACCGAAAAATTAGGTTCGGTGTTAAGGAGATCCAGCCAAAAGTTGAAGCCGTAATAGTAAGCTTGAGAACAGAAGTGGAACTGATTCAAGAGCAATTTGATGAAGTAAAGCACGGTAAGAGAGAGATCACAGGAGACATTCCACAGATCAGTTATGAAGATATTGGAGGGTTGGACCATGCTATTCAAAAAGTGAGGGAGATGATTGAGCTTCCTATGAAACACCCCGAATTATTTGAAAAGTTAGGAATCGAGCCTCCAAAGGGAGTATTGCTTTATGGCCCTCCAGGAACAGGAAAAACGTTGTTGGCGAAGGCTGTTGCAAATGAGTCTCAAGCCTCATTTTACAGCATAAGTGGTCCAGAAATCATGAGTAAATTCTATGGAGAAAGTGAAGAGAGGCTACGACAAGTGTTCGAAGAGGCTTCAAAGTCTGCTCCTAGCATTATTTTCATAGATGAGCTTGACTCGATTGCGCCTAAAAGAGAAGAGACATCAGGAGAAGTTGAGCGTCGAGTTGTTGCCCAGCTTCTGACTCTCATGGATGGGTTGCAGTCTCGAGGACAAGTAATCGTAATTGGCGCAACAAATCGACCTAATGCAGTCGATCCAGCGTTACGACGCCCGGGGAGGTTTGATCGTGAAATTGAAATTGGTGTACCAAATACAGAGGGCAGAAGAGAAATCCTTGAGGTCCATACCAGGGGAATGCCCCTTGCAGACGAGGTTGATTTGGATGAATTGGCCAAGAAAACCCATGGGTTTGTAGGAGCAGATATCGAAGCACTTTGTAAAGAAGCAGCCATGCGTGCGCTTAGAAGAATTTTGCCAGAAATAGATCTCGACCAAGAGGAGGTTCCTGCAGAAGTTCTTGAGCGTTTGGTTGTAACAAAAGAAGATTTTGATGCGGTGCGACAGGAAATGGAACCTTCCGCAATGAGGGAAGTTCTTGTTGATGTTCCCAATGTGAGCTGGGATGACGTTGGCGGTCTTGAAAATGTTAAGCTTGAACTACAAGAAGCGATTCAATGGCCTCTTAAGTATCCTGAGTTTTACAAACATATGGGCGCCAGCCCGCCCAAGGGAATCTTGTTACACGGCCCGCCGGGTACGGGCAAGACGCTATTGGCAAAAGCAGTTGCAAAGGAATCCGAAGCGAATTTTATTGCGGTGAAGGGTCCAGAGTTCTTGAGTAAATGGGTGGGAGAAAGTGAAAAGGCGGTTAGGGAGACATTTAGAAAGGCCAGACAAGCTGCTCCATGTGTCATATTTATCGATGAAATTGACGCTATTGCAACTGCAAGGGGTAGCCATCTGGGAGACAGCGGTGTTACAGAGCGAGTGGTGAGCCAAATTCTCACAGAGATGGATGGTCTTGAAGAGCTCAAAGGGGTGACTGTTATTGCGGCAACAAATAGACCGGATCTTATTGATCAGGCGTTGCTTAGACCAGGCAGATTTGATCGGATAATTGAAGTGCCCATGCCCGATGAGCAATCTCGCAGAGAAATTCTGAAGATCCATTCAAAAGGAAAACCATTTGACAACAAGATTGACTGGGAAAGAATCGTGAAAGAAACAGACGGTTTCTCTGGAGCAGAACTGGCAGCAATAATCAGTGAAGCAACAATGGTAGCCATTAGAGAGTACATAATGAAAGGAGGAATCGGTGAGGAAGAGCAAGACGACTGGAAGAACTACAAGATCACACAAAAACATATAGACATTGCTCTAGAAAAAGTGAAAAGAACCAAGAACCACTCAAGAGAAAACAAGACAGCTTCCTTCATAAGCTAGAAAGGCGACTGGGTTCTTTCCGGTCGCATTTAGAGCATGAGGACAGTTGCATGTCCTCACTTTTTCCATTTCTCAAAGTTTTGAAAAAAACAGCATTCCTTAAGCAATTATACATCTCTTCTGTACAGTAACACGTGAGAACGATTTTACTCGGCTCAAAACATGATGTTTATCCCGGGCTTATTGAAGAAGTAAAGGAATTATCCAAAGAATCTGGACTTCTTTTAATTGCGGAAAGGTGGTTTTCTTCTCGCCCCCATCCACGGTACTACGTGCCAAAAGAATTGTTAGAAGAATTGATGGAAGAGAATCCTTCATGTGAAGCACTTCTCATCCCTTCAGAACTTTCAGTCAACCAGTATAATAAGCTGGCAGTCTTAGTTGAAGAAAAAGTAGAAATCATTGACCGAGTAAATCTGTTGCTCCAAGTGTTCGAAAAAAGAGCGGTTTCATGGGAGAGCAAGATTGAAACAGAGCTTGCTAAGCTCAAATATCTTCGTCCGCGTCTTCAAGCGTCCCTAAAATATTCGTTGAAAAAAGAACGAGCAGGATTTTTCAGCACAGGAGAAATGGAAAAGGAGGAACTCATAAGGGACGTTAAAAAACGAGTCCAATTACTGGAGCGGAAGCTCAAAAGGAGACATGAGATCGTAAAAAAACAAATTCGACAAAGAGCACAGCAACAAGAAATTCCTTTGATTCCAATACTCGGGTTCTACTCAACAGGAAAAACAACCTTATTTAATCAATTAACAGGAAATAATCAACCAACAGGAGAAGAGCCATTTGTTACAATGGCAGCGAAAATCGGGCGTTCGGTGTTATTTCCGTTGCCACTGGACTTTGCAGACACTGTTGGAATAACTCTCTTACCAGTCGAGATCTTGGAATCATTTCGGATAACTTTTGAGCCAATTCTGTATGAAGGTATTGCGATCATCACACTTGATCTCTCACGGAGCGAAAATCGCATTATTGAAGAAGTTTCACTTGTGAAAAGGAATATTCAATACATTACAGGAGAAAAAGTCGGAGTTGAAACCCAAAATAAAGGAGAATTCACTTTAATTCCTGTGTTTACTAAAGCCGACTTGTGTGAGACTCCGTTTAATAAATCCAGAGATGTTTTGGAAACAATCTCCGACAGAAGCAGTAGAAGCAGAGATGATAACGAACCACTAGTTTTTACCCATAGCTTCGAAGAAATGGCTTTCAACAAGTTTGTTAGTAGTCTTTTCGAGACATTGCAACCATTTTTATCCTCTAGAATTGTTGAAACGGAGCTTCAAGATATTGAACCAAAAAACTTGAGTGCTTTTTATGATGCTGGCCATGTAAAGAAAGTAACATATGAAGAAAATGGCCTTGTATCAATATCGGGAGTGTTTTATCGAAACAAGCTCGACAAGATTCTTGCTAAACGTTACTAATTTATGATGAGCTATTTTTGTCTACTTTTCGGTAAGGGTGTTTTGTTTTGGCTAGGGGTTTTTCATTTTGAAGACAGCGTCTCTCCAGCTTCAAATACGAGGAGCCAGACTCGTATAGCAAGGGTGCTTTTGTGTGCAAGTGATAGAACAGCGTACCGAACGGATCCGGGTGAAGCTCTCCTTCGCCTTGATACAGTACAGCCGGAACTCAAAGCACCTCTACAATCAAGCAAATATACGTGTTCAAAAAACAATTACAGCATGGTCATTTTACATCAGAATTCGAGTTAATGGACTTACTGCGCTACCATCCGGTGTACACATCCCTTCCCGCTCATAATGCCCAGCAGTTGCTCAAGTTTTTGGTGAGAACCTGGCGGTCGTGCTTTGCATCTCTGAAGCAATGAAAGACAATTCCGAAGAGGTTTCATGTCAAGCCTCGCCCGCCGCGGAGTAAGCGAAAAGACACGAGCTTCACAGCCTCTACTTCCCAAGACACGCGTTGCTGTTAAGAAACGTGTGCTGTCGGTTCTAAAAAGAACGGTTTAGTAGTGAGGACGCGTTTTTCACGGTTAAGAGCCACGGGTTTGAGCGTGAAGCACACCCGCTTGCTACCCTTCGGCACGGCGTCCTTGTTAAAAAGCGTCTATGGGGCACATGTCCCAACACCCCTTGATAACCCGAAGCTTAGGCGCGTGCTGGTCGTGGATCCGAGCGTGAACAACCTAGTCATTGCGGTCTCCACGATGGACAAGCCTTTTATCATCATTCAACCAGATATATATTCGATTTTAGCTTGGAGCTCTTATACACAGGGAACGGAACGATATAGGGACTTGCTAACTCTTAAATAGAAAATAGCTAAAAGTGTCATATAGCAGATTCGCGTTCATATATCGGTTTTGGACACAATTCCCCGCCAGCCCGAGAAAAAGTTAGCAAGAGTTTAATTCTTCTTAAAATGAAAAGTATTGCAACTTGTTTTTCACGGGGATAACACGCGTATCTCGCATTTCATTAATGTTTAGGAGGTGTAATGAAATGACAACTATTGAAAAGAATGACCAGAAACATCAAAAGAATCATACCCATTTGGAAAACGCCATCCACGAAATTGAAGTGGTATTACAGAGAAACAATTGGAAAAAAGCGTTGAATATGCACCATTGGCTTATTCAGAGCAAAGAAATCGACGCATTTTTCAAAGCAGCAAACATATTTGCACTTTATCTTAATTACAACGACCACGGAAGAAGTCATGGGGTTATTGCAGCACGCAACGCATTGAGGATCTATGAAATCCTAAGGACAACAAAGCCCCCTTCCATGGTTGAAGAAGAATTTGGTGATGAAGATGATGCGGCTCTTGTTATCTTAGTGAGTGCAATGCTACACGATATTGGCATGGCTGTTCATCGAGAAGTCCATTATCACCATAGCGCAACAATTGCTCTCACCTTACTTAGAAATCGATTGCATGAACTGTATGGAGATATTGAGAAGAGTACTGTTGTTTTAAGCCATATTCTTCATGGTATATACGCCCATGATGAAGCGGTAAGATGTTTGACGGTAGAAGCAGGTATTGTTGCTATTGGGGATGGATTGGACATGGAGCAGGGCAGATCTCGGGGCCCGTATCAACGAAACAAGAACGATATTCACTCACTTTCTGCAAAGAGTATTTCCAAAGTTGAGATCCTTCCCGGGAATGATGGAAAACCAGTGTTGTTGAGAGTGCGGATGGAAAGCCATGCTGGTGTTTTCCAACTTGAAGAAATCCTTCTCAAAAAAATGAATAATTCAGGGATTAAATCATACTTCAAAGTTGAAACTTTCGTGCACGGGAATCTAATTGAATTGCCAAAGCTCAACACTTAGGAGGAGACATTGAATTGAACCGGAACATTTGTTCATGAAGAAGAATTAATGGGTTTTGAAAAGTGAATCCCAATATTTCTGTTTAGTAAGACGTCATGAGCTTTTTCGGCCTTGAATGGAAAATCTTTAACATAATGTGCTCCTCGACTTTCCTTTCTGTAGAGTGCAGATTCAATGATCATTTTCCCGACATCGACTATGTTTCGAAGCTCAAGCAAGTCTCGAGTGATTCTGAACCCCCAATAATACTCCGTGATTTCTTTTTTCAACAAGTTTATTCTCTCTTTTGCTCTCAAAAGTCGTTTCGTTGTCCTTACGATTCCCACATAATTCCACAACAGCCTTCTGACTTCATCCCAGTTATGAGAAATAACAACTGCTTCGTCAGACTCAACGGCCTGGCCTGATTCCCATGCAGGAAAATGTTGGGTTTCAATTCTTTGATCTAATAATTTTTTCACCCTTTTAGCGGCTTCAAAACCCATAACTGCTGCTTCAAGAAGAGAATTACTTGCTAGGCGATTAGCACCATGTAATCCCGTGTAGCTCACTTCTCCGATAGCGAATAAACCGGAGAGGGAAGTCTGCCCGTTTGGTTTTGCACGAATTCCTCCGATTGTGTAGTGCGCTGCGGGTACTACAGGGATTGGTTCTTTGGTCAGATCGTATCCATATTCTTTGAGTTTGTGATAGACTTGGGGGAAGTGGTTTTTGATGAAATCAGGGTCTTTGAAAGAGATGTCTAGATAAACAAAGTCATCTCCGGTGCGTTTCATTTCATGGTCAATTGCTCTAGCAACGATGTCTCGGGGGGCGAGTTCTCCCATTTCGTGATACTTGGGCATGAATCGCTCTCCATCCACCGTTTTGAGAATGGCACCTTCTCCGCGAAGTGCCTCTGTAAGGAGAAACGTCTTTGCAAAAGGGTGATATAGGCAGGTGGGATGAAACTGTACCATTTCCATGTTTGCGATTGTTGCCCCTGCTCGAAAAGCCATTGCTATACCATCGCCTGTTGCGACATCGGGATTGCTTGTGTAGAGGAACACTTTTCCAGCTCCCCCACTTGCTAAAACCGTGACTTTTGACACAAACCGCTTTACTTCGTTGTTTTTTTCATCGAACACGTATGCTCCAGAAACTCTGCCTTCAATTACTGCTAAATTAACTGCCGGGTGATATTCGTAGATTGAAACTTTAGGGTTTTCTTTGACGATACTTACGAGAGTGTCTTCAATAGCCTTGCCGGTCATGTCTTTGTAGTGCACGATCCTTCTACGAGAGTGTGCACCTTCACGGCCGAGAATAAGACTTCCGTTCGCATTTTTTTCGAAGGGAACACCTAGTTCCATAAGATCCTTTATTCGTTCTGGCCCCCTAGAAACAATAAAACGCACAACATCCTTTCTACATAATCCATCCCCCGCGATTAATGTATCCCGAATGTGATCATCGATGGTGTCATCTGGAGACATAACGACGGCCACTCCCCCCTGGGCATAACGGGTATTGGCTTCCCATAATTCCCTTTTTGTGATAATAGTGACGTCATAATCAGACTCTTTAGTTAGATTGTGAGAGAAATATAGGCCTGAAAGACCGCTTCCGATTACTAGTACGTCTGTTTCGACATCAACGGGATCAGGGTCTGTAGACATAATATTCATAGGAAGACAAGAAGCGTACTTATTAAGTTCTCTTCCAATGTTTTTTGGAAAAGGACAGGGAAATAAAAAAAAAGACGAGGCAATGATTGTCAAAGATTATTGTTATTAAGTGAGTTCTAAGGATACAAGGAATTCGTTGCTAACCATGTATCGCAAGACAGGCAGAATTATGAGGGTAGCGATAAAGATTTTAACGAATATGAGAAAGATAGTGAGAGTAAGAAGAATGTTCACAGCTCCATAAATTATAGCATATTTTTTCAAGTCTTTTCGGTCTGTTGGGATGATCATTGAAAGCCCAATTGAAACGAGCAAAAGGCCAGAGTTACTAATGAGTAATGCGCGAACCACTTTTTTAAATGTGGAGAAATCGATAAATGAGTCCGTATTAGGCCGAATATCGGATAATAGTATGGTACCAAGCGTGGAGGAAATGGGATTTTCTGGCATGAAGCCCATTATCGGTCTCCAAGCAAGGGAGCCGATAATAAACAACGCGGATCCAATGACAAGAAGAGCCATGGAAGAAGGTTCTAGGCTTCTAAGCATGAGCGACAATGAAAAGATGGCTAGTAAGGCAAACGCGATAATGTCAAGATACAGTGAGGCGGAAAAAGCGATGCCAAATGGGATAGTAGGGCTGTCAGAATCTATTCTCTTGTCAATGAAGAAGCCACCAATGCCAGACACGAAAAGCAGAATGTTCTAGATGAGCAGAATGAGGATTGCCGCTTGAAAGCCACGGATTGAAAGATCAAGATCCATAGAATCATTTTCATAATACTCAGATTTCATTATATAAATGCGAGACAGCTTTGTATTAATAGTTTTCAGAAAAGCAAGAGGATCAGGGTCTGTACCCAATATTTGGGTCAAATACAAGAGGGTGGCAAAATATCAATTCCAGATAAATCAGACATCTCATCGATGGCATTTCTTATTTTTAGAAATGGTATTGTGTAGACAAGCTCTACTTGACGCTCATGGGGAGAGCAATATTGAGTCACATTGTAGCCTTATTAGCGACAAGACAGATCCAGTGATTTCCTATAGCAGAGTTCTTGGTCGTTTTTCTTATCGTTCTGAGGGCATCTAGAAAAACCCCTTCGCTCATAGAATTTGCGAGCTTGTTCATTTTGTTGATGCACGAAACAATAGTATTCTTCTTGTTGATTCTTTTTTACGAATTCTTCGATCTTAATGAGGAGCCGAGAACCTATTCCTTGACCGATATATGAGGGATATACGTATAGTCGAAATAGTATGAGCATTTTATTTTCCTGATTTTCTTTCCAGTAATTCATAAATCCAATTTGGGCGAACCCTACGACTTCTCCATGATCAAGAGCCACCCAAAACTCAGTCAGCCTCTTTTCTTGGTATGGAAGAATGTGTAGGAGGACAGAGGGCTCATAGAATGTATCTAGATGTTGTTGAATAACCTCTTCGGAAATGTATTTTCCGTAAGTGAACTGCCATGATTCTGTCGCAACTTGTGATACACCTTCACAGTCGGTTGGAGAAAGCAAACGGTACTTTATCGAACGCATGGAGGGGTGTTTTTTGAATGGTTAATTAAACCATAGGTGAGAACAATTGTAGAACGAGAAATATTTGCGGACCTAGATGGGTTAGGGGTGGAATGGAAGGAAGAAGAAAGCCATCGACATGTAGATGCTCGCGAATTTGAAAATTGTCCAGTTTCGAGAAATCGTAGGATCGTAGAGGTTCTTTAGACATAAATAAATTAGCCACGTTGATGAGACTGCAAAAAGGAGCAACACCGGAGTGTACACTCTGAATAACACTGCGGCATAAAGAATAGTGAGCGCTGCAATAACGCTTGAAAACGCGATGAATCTGAGAGTTGCATCATTACCTACTTGCACGGGCCACATAGGTACTCCGACTTTGTCATAGTCATCTTGATACACAATGGCGAGTGTTAATATGTGAATTGGAACCCATGTTGAGATGAAGGTAACGAGTAAGATTCCTACGAGGTCAATCTTACCAATTACTGCAGTTCTTCCAGCAAGAGCCGGCATCCCCCCAGCGATTCCTCCGAAGATGATTGAATAACGATGGCGGCGTTTTAACCATATTGTGTATACTGGTAAATCGAGGAATGCACCCGCGAAAAGAACAAAGGCAGTAATTACGTTGATCCAATAAGCCGCACCAAGAATACCGGAGATTATCAGCAAAATTCCTATAGCGGTTGCTTCTTTTACGCGAACAATGCCTTGAGGAATTGGTCGTTTCTTTGTCCGGCCCATTTCTTTATCGATGTCCCTGTCGAAAACCATGTTTAGAATGGTAGTTCCACTTACTGTAAGATAAGTCATCGTGACGAGAATCGCAAGATTTTCCCAGATTATTGCTGAGAAACCAATGCTTGCAATATAAGTCCCAATCCCGGTAAACAGAAGCAAAGCAGTTTGTCTTGGCTTGGTAAGCTCATTGAAGCGCTTCAACCGTGTAGCCAAGTCAATGTATCCGGTTTTGTGCGTTGTTAATAACGAGTTATCTTCGGAGAGTTGCATTCTTCATCACTTGTAATTCATACTCATGAGATTAGAGGGATAGCGTGTTTTTTTCCTTTTGGTGAGAGAAGTGGACAAAAGGCAATGATACCCATACATTGCCCCAGATTTGGAACGTTGATATTCTCACAGATAATTAGAACAAAGGAGATGATAATTTTTTTCATACATGCTTTTTCAAGTAAAATAACTTCGATGATTCTACTAATGAGACTTTTCTGACGGTAAAAAAAGAGAGTAATGATGAATCTTGAACCCTAGTCGTCTCCAAAATCGTAGTTCATTTTCGGTTAGTGCTTCTACGCGCAGTTGCTCACCGTGGCAACATATTTTCTCACGCATCAGAGAGATCATTTTGGAAGCAATCCCTTGGCCCCGATATTCTGGAAGTACGTAAATTCCGCGAATGTAGAAGGCTTTTCCTTTTCTAGTCCGCTGCGGGTCTAACTCTAAATACCCTACTATGCGAGAATCCATTTTGGGGTCTTCTGCAATAACAATGTTTTCACTTCCCCCCTTTCGAATTCTTTCTGCAAGGTCTTCCCCTACATCGAGCGCAAAACTGGGTAGTTCATTGTCGTTTAGAGCCATTAAGGCAAATTCAATTACTGAATCCATATCGTTAGGTTCGGCAAATCGGCAAATAATAGCTTGTGAAGACACAGCCTTCTCACTTCCTACCTCCTCCGTATTCAACAATAGCATAAATACTTACTCCTTTTTTTTCTCCAAAAAACTCAGAAAATAATCGCCAATAATCAGTTTGGTGCAAAGATCAACATTTTATTGGAGTCCTATCAATAATCCAACATGGCTACTCAAGCGGTGCATTTAGTGGTGGTTGGATCCCTGTACGTACTTCTGAGTGCGTTTGTGTGGTATGCACAACGAGAAAATGAATACGATAAAGGGATGGCATGGGTTCTTTTTGGGATTGTCCATGGGATCGATGAAATCATTGATGGGGTGAAGGGATGGGGATTATTTCAAGACAACGTGAATTTGTGGCTGGAAAGAGTAGAAATTGGAATGCTTTATTCTGCCGGGACTTTGCTTGTTGTGATTATGCTGATCAAGCTAAGGGTATTTAATCCAAAAATTCTTTTCCGAGGAGTTGTACCTTTGCTTTCATCAGGATTTTTGTTTTTCTTATTTCTGCCTGGAAAAACGATTGATAGTCTACCAGTTTTTCAGATGCAAATGATGCAGTTTTCCTTTGAAGTCAATTATGTAATGATCTTATTCGGCTTGGTTCCATCTGTTCCCCTAGCATTGATCTATATCTTTTGGTCCATAGCGTATATAAGACGATGGGGAATCCTTCCAGCAAAAGCCAGAAGAGATATCCTAAAAAATGCTGGAATCGGGTTATCAGTTCTCATATATGGCATTAGTGAGGTCTTAGCTGACGTCAGTGCTGTTTTCTTGTACTTAGAACTCCTAACGATTTTCCTCGTGGCAATAACGTCATCTGAATTTATCCTTACAGGAGAACATGGATTAAGCTTATTCTTATGGTATCATGTCGACGGAATGCCATTACTCCACGTGAAATTCAATACTAGTATTCCTGATGATGACATCGTCTTAGTGACAGGGTTCTTAAGTGCAATCCAAGCAATGGCAAAGCATGAACTGGATCTAGGAGAAGTTGATCAAATACAGACGACAAAAGGACACCTTCTATCCTATAGAGTAGGAGAGTATCTTTTTGCTTTGTTGGCAACTTCCCCCAGTGAAGCTCTTAGGAACGTGTTTCATCAGACAGCTCAGGAGATAAGATCAAGAACCCCCGAGTTTGAAAAGGATCCATATTTAGTTCCTGAAAATGAAAAGAAAAAAATAGAAAACTTAGTACTAAAGAACTTCTCACTCATCGGAATGACAGAAAAACAGTAAGATTCCGAAGTGGTGAGCTACTTACATAATTGATAGATTTGTCTTGTGAAAGAGAAAGTAAGTATGCTATTGATTAGTGAGGAAAACTGTTTTTCACACTTTCTGAATCGTTCCAGATAGTGGTTTTTGTTATTGCTCAGATATGGTTTCTCCCCCATTAGCTAACTTTGTATAGGTTCAAAGTCTTTATGTGCTCTCGTATGTGTCGGGATTACTCCCGGCAACTCAAGCACAACGAGCTAATCACAATGCCCACTATCCCTTAGCTCAAATGAGAGCAACGGGAATACTTGCAGTGTATCAATGACATAGCTTTGGCTTTCTTTTATTTCGGCAAATTTGAACAAGTGATTGTTTCTTTATTCTTTATTTTTTCTTATTGGTATTCTTTCTTATGTTGGCATGAAAAAGTAGCATGTGTCGAATGACACCATTTTTCTAGAAAGAGATAAAAGCTGGTAAGAATTGTATGGTTATAATAATACAACAAAGGTGTCCATAGTGAATAAAGACAAAACTATGATGATTGCAATATTTACCGTAGTCTTACTCATCCCCTCTCAGTTTGCCACGGCGGGAGCACCCGTATTCAACACATCTACTTCAGATGCTCCCTCGATTTCGGTTAGGGTGGTGGAAGCATATTACGCAGATTTGGATAATGATACGTTTCAAGACGATATTTATGCACTCGTAAGGTTTAGCTTGAGCGGAGCAGTGCGATATAATTTTGATTATTACGTGACTTTAACACTGCCATCAGGCTATAATTTTTCTTATGCATTTGCAATTAACACGGGGGAGTCATTCGAGCTAAATCATTATTTCTTCGACCATGCCATCGAGAGCGGAAATTATACTCTTTCAGTGTTGGTTGTTTTGCGGACAGGGGGGATTTCGACCGATAGCCATGTTTATGTGTTTGACCCCCCGGGAGCTAGCACAGGAGGAGATCCAACACTCGTTGTTGACTAGAAACAAGAATCCTATATGATTTGTTTGGGAGAGCAACATATCGGGAGAGGAATGGGGTAAACTATGCGTAGCATTCACCGTCAATGGCTTGACATAACGGACTACTTGATTTTTCTAGAATTATTCAACGACCCCTTGATCAATTACAACGAATTAAGCAAAAAAATAGGGAAATCATTTCAGTTTGTTCGGGATCGTGTCAGCCGGCTTAAACGAGAAAATTTCCTTCGGCAGGACAGAGAAATCATAGATCCAGTACTGGGACCCCGCATACAAACCGAGGTGGAGGGAGTTTACTCTCCTCAAGCATTAGGACTACAACGCATCCATGTTTTTTTCAGCGGACTGTCCAGCAGAGAATCTGAAAAACGACTCTTGAAGGGATTGGAAGCTCACCCCTATACCCACTTTCAAGTTTCCACATTTTCACCGAGATTGGGCGTTTACGCCCAGTTTGATATCCCAAATGGCAAAATCAGCTTGATCGAAAAATACGTCAACGAAATGGCAGAATATGGACTTTTCCGAGATTCACAAATCCTTACAACAGATCATTCGGCATCATCTGAGACAAGATTTGAAGCATGGGACCGACTGGTTCAAGACTGGAGGATAGGAGACGGATCATCAATCAAAGAAGAGGACGTATTCACCCAACAGTTCAACGCTTTCTGTGAGCTGAGAGAAGAAGAAAAACAGAAAAAAGAAGCTGTCAAACCTTACGCCCAGGAAGTATCGACAAAAAGATTTTCATAACTAGATCTAATGCTTGTAAGAGAACTAACAATTAATGCGAAATTAAGTGTAAAAACCCTATCGTCATTTTACAAGAAGGACCCATCAACAATTTCTAAGAAACTAAAACAGACCCGTCAATCATTGGTTCCCAAGGCCTTACTTTACTTTGACCGAAGCATGTTCAACTTGAAGCAATCGTTATTCATCCATGGGAGTTTTCTAACTAATTCGGTTAGAGATCAAGTCCTAGCGTTTATGCGACAGAAGTGGTTCCCCTTTTCTGCATGGATAGCTGTGGAACGGAAAAGTTTTGTGTGGTATGTTCTCCTCCCCCCAAATTTGGTTGCGGACTTTTTGGAATTCGTAAATCTAAACGTAAGAACTTTGCAAGTGCATTATCCCCAGCTACGCAAAAGTAAGACATACTTTTTTTACTTCAAGAATTACGATTTTTCGAGCGGAGAGTGGATAGCTAATCCCGAATATGTCATTGAAGAACCACTAAGAATGATAGAAAGATAGGGAGAAAAAGTTCTGAGAAAAACCCAACTATCCAGCCCAGGCCATACCAGTTTTCCCCGTATTGGTTTTATAGGAAATGAAGCGAGAGGAGGCAGACATTTTTTTTAGAAATATTTATAAACATGGCAAAAATACTTGAGAGCAAGTCGAATATCGTACCGATATTCCGACTAATCACACACAGGTGAAGAAAATGAAATATGCAAGAATATGGGTCGTTTTGCTTCTTTTAGGAGCATTAGTACTTCCCGTCTTTGTTGTCAAGAGTTTAGCAAGCGATGGTCCAGTAGCTCTAGCCGGCCCTCCATCCTGGCTTATTGGAGGAGATACAACTACTTATTCTTGGCAAGACAATGATCCTGAGACACCATGGGGGATTGAAAGAGTATTCAATGGGAACTACTATGGGGACCAATATACGACTTCAGTTCAGGTAGCGATTCTCGACACAGGCATTGACTTGGACCACCCCGATCTTCAAGCAAACATCAAATGGGCCGTTGATGCGACAGGCCGCGGAAGCCCTGATGATAAGAATGGACACGGAACACATGTCGCTGGTACAATTGGAGCGGTTCGTAATAACGAAGGAGTCGTTGGAATGTATGCCAATGTTGAAATCTACGCAATCAAAGTTCTGGGTAATGGTGGTTCTGGAGATTGGTCTTGGTTTATCCAGGGATTAGAATACGCAATGCAAGGTCCAGATGGCATTAAGGGTACTGCTGATGATGCAGATGTGATAAGCATGTCCCTCGGAGCGTCATCAGATCCGGGTGTTGATGTGCACAACAAGATAATTGAAGCATATAACATGGGTATTGTTCTTGTGGCGGCAGCAGGAAATGAAGGCGACGGGGATGGTACAACGGATGAATATTCCTGGCCTGCGGCATATGATGAAGTCATATCAGTTGGTGCAACACAACAAGACGACACTATTACTTCATTCAGCAACAGCGGTCCACATGTTGAGGTCGTAGCACCTGGATACCAAATCTATTCAACATACAAGAACGGCGGCTATGATACTCTTTCTGGAACAAGCATGGCTACCCCTCATGTAAGCGGTCTGATAGCATTGTTTATTGCAATTAATGGCAAATTACCAGTCGGTACCTTCTCAGATACTGATTCATCAACTATCCGTGGTTGGCTTCATTCGAATGCTTTGGACTTGGGAACCAGCGGTTGGGATCCAGTGTTCGGCTATGGATTGATACAAGCATAAGAAGATTAGCTAGCCGTAGAGTTTTCCCCTCCTTTTGGTTTTCTCTTCTTAACTAATCACTTTTTTCAGAAAGCACACCTAGTACTTGGCGGAAGGTTGTTAAGGCAGAGTGAATAGGTAGGTATAGTAAGAAGAGTGTGGCTGGAAAATGGCAGACAACGCAGAATACGAAGTCATGTGGATTGAAAAGTATCGACCAAAAACGCTCGATGAGATAGTGAATCGAAAACACGTTGTAAACCGGTTGAAAGGGTTTGTAAAAAGCGGTTCATTACCCCATTTGCTATTTTCTGGACCCCCGGGAACTGGGAAAACTTCCGCTGTTCTGGCACTTGCGAGAGAGTTGTTTGGAGAAGAGCTAGCAACGTATAACATCTTGGAATTAAACGCATCGGATGAAAGAGGAATTAAGACGGTAAGGGAGGACATAAAGGAGTTTGCGAGGACTGCCCCTGTTGGAGGAGCTCCATTTAAGATAATAATTCTCGACGAAGCAGACAATCTTACATCAGACGCCCAACAAGCTTTGAGGAGAACGATGGAGAGATTTGTTAGAACTAGCCGGTTTGCCCTATTGTGTAATTACCCGAGCAAAATCATTGAGCCGATTCAGTCGAGATGCGCTATTTTTCGTTTTTCTCCGTTGTCAAAAGAAGATGTTCTTAGCCGTTTGGAAGAGATAATTAAGCTAGAAAAGGTCAATGCTTCGAAAGAGGTCTTGGAAGAAATATTTCATGTTTCAGAGGGAGACATGCGAAAAGCAATCAATCTTCTTCAGACTGCCAGTGCTGCAGGGGGACATAAGATAACGAAAGAGCTAGTATACGAAGTTTCTGGATTGCTACATCCAAAAGACGTGAGAGAGGTCCTAAGCCTTGCGCTTGATGGAAAACTCGATCGTGCCCGGAAACTACTTTTCACATTAATGGTTGATAAGGGCATTAGTGGCGTTGATATTATTAGACAAATGGGAACAGAGATAACGGGCTTAGGGCTAGAACCAGATCAGTTGATTGGGGTAATGAGCGAGATTGCGGAAGTTGATTTTAGACTTGCGGAAGGTGCTTCAGAGGACATTCAGATCACCGCGTTGTTAGCTAGGATTGCTAGTGCGGCAAAAAGGAATGTTTAACTGGAATATGATTAAAGCTACAAGATTCTTTTTGGCTTGAGAGACCCCCCACAAACAGGGCAATCGGGCTGGTCGCCTTCAGGAAATTGCTTTTGGCATGAGCTACATTGAAAAACCCATTTCTTGGTCGTGGTTGCCTTTGGAAAACGAACATTTTTGAAAGAGATATTTGCATGGATGGCAAAGTTTTGCATCCAGCGATCGTCAGTCAAAAGAAGGGGGTTTCGTGATGGTTTTAGAGATTTTAGCTGCAAGCAGACTGCAAGTACTTCAATATCGGCTCTTGAGAGTTTAGATTTTATGCCTAGCTTTTTTGCAATCTGTGCTGTTTGGTCAATCCATCTACGGGTAGCATCGGCTCGCGTGGGATTTAGAGTTTCATCCAGAACAGCCAATTTTGCGGTTCCTTCTCTACTCATGATTTCTTCAAGGACGGCTCGAGGAATCCAAACTTCTGAATTTGGCGGTAATAGCTCTTGAAAATCAACCATGTTTAGTACCGCACTGGTATCAAGAACAACAATATAATAAGAAGACTTATTCTTCGTCATAAGACATTCAATTTACCAGAATTTATTCGATTATTCCAGAGTAAGATAGTGCTCGCGCGCATGCCCCAAGAGCATCCACTCTCATGGGGTGAAACGCAATTTTTGCCTTGTTCTCTGAAAGATAGGTATGCTTAGCTTCGTTATCAAGCGTAGATCCCATGAGTAACTGTACTAGAACATTGAGAGGCTGTAGAGGATAGACAAATTCTATGAAGTCTCTTCGATGAAATGCTATTCCTTTAGGTTTGCATAACAGATATTTCTTAATGACTCTTATGTATTTAATATTGTAAAAGAGGTTCGAAAAGAGGGTGCTAGTACTTTGCTGTTCTAGGGCATTTTTCAATGCTGTTAAGGGGTTCGAAAAAACTCCAAGAAAAGCAACTCCTTGTTGCTGTACTTTATAGCATGAACGTCGTTCCAACTCTTGTAAGGCATTGGTGATAAGTTCTTTGTGTATGGCTCTGAATCGAATTGAGAGGGGAGCTCCAAATAGATCAATCATTTTTTTCCCTATTTCCAAGGTGAATTCTCCGTCAACCAGAAGATCGTCATTACGAAGACTTCGATATTGGTCATTGATTCGTCTAAGAATGAGTTGCCCCTCGTAGTGCTCGATCCATTCTTTTCCCTTCAGTAATGTGTTATAGTCGATTTGTCGAGCGTTGAAGACAAGACGGGAGATCAACCAATCCATCAAACTCAACGCATCTTATTCAATTATTAACTTTGAGCAATTAGTTCTTGGTAGGTTCTATAAGAGAGAGGGTAATTTGGATAGAATTTACGAGCAAATTCTTGAAGAAAAGAATATTCACTCGTTAAAGTGTATTTCCATCAGTTTTAGGATGGTTTCAATATCGGCGGGAACGGATCGTGCAGCATTGGCAAACGAGCGTTTAGATCGTTCAAGAATGTTATCAATAATTTGAATAACTCCAGCTTGTTTTTTCCATGCTTTCCTAATGTGCTCTAAACTCGGAATAAAGGATTCAGCAAATAATTTTAGCTCTTGAGGAGTCATTTTGTCAACCTGGATAGAGATGAGATACCAAGATTTCAGATACACCCAAGCATCTGTCGCAGAGTATCCCCCCCATTTGAACTTTCGAGTCGTTGTAAAGCTCCCACTTAAATGGGATAGCCGAGTGATGGCAAGCTCGAAGGATTTATGAGACACCAAGTATGAGACAAGGAGGTAAGTGGAAACGGATTGTGGGACTTGTAAGATTGCCGTGTATAGTTGTGCGCCTTCGTAATACGCTTCCGCAAATTCTTTGAAGAGTTCACCAGTTAGAGATGAGGGGTGTAACCGTGTGTAGAGTGTTGTTAATTCATCAATCAATTCCAATGCTTGGTAAATGTGTTTGAAGATGTTTTTGTCAAGCCACTGCATTTGGAGGGCGATGGATTTTCCCTGAAATCTTGCAGACTGTGCCTTGCGTTTTGCGAGTGTGAGGTCTGTTTTTGCTAAGGAAAGCCCGTATTCGAAAGCTTCGCTCCCTTCTTTAGCAAGAAACACTTCTGTGAGAAGAAAACGCAAATTCTTGATAAGATCGTAGTAAAGGATTTGTGATCCAATTTTCTCGTAGGCTTTTAAGCTTGCATCGAACGAATCTCGTAGCGCTTTGACGAAACTAGGGATTTGTTCTTCCAAACCATGAGTTCGAGCGAATTTTACTGCTTCGAGAACAAACTGTCTAACGAGATCATGGTCTCCCCTGGCATTTAGGTCTTGAATTCCTTGCATGAATTCAGCAATTGTTGCTTCTGGTCCTTCTTGCTCGCTTTTCAGCAAGGCTGTTGTTTTTCGATATTCGAGCAGTTCAGAGGGGGTTACAAGAGCTTGAGTTGTTGAAGGAGGAAGCAATAGAATTGCTTCAAACAATTCAGCCTTATGGCTCAAATTGTTTCCGTATTTTTGCATTGCAACATTGATTACTTGTTTCGCAAGGTCAAGATTTTGTAGGCTAGCGAGACTTTTGATGGATTCTTTGTATAGAGGAAGGGCAGACAAGCCTTTTTGTTCTAGCAGAAGCGCTTTTTCGGATAATGTAGCAAGATAAGTGGCTCCAGCACCATGTTTAGAAGCGACATTAAGAATGAGATCAAGGGTCTCGTGAAGCAATTCCTCATTTTTTGATTTGTCTGCGTAATCTTTGGCACGCTGAAGAGCTTGGAGAACAAGAGGCGCTTGAAATGATTCATTGTTTTCTAAAAGAGTGTTTGTCGTTGAAATCATTAGGCGTGAGAAAACATCTTCAATATTTGGACCCAGGAACAACTGCATTCGTGTATAAATTTCTTCAATAGCTGGGGCAAATCCTGACATAAAGGTTAAGCGTAATATTCTTCGGGACAGCTCGAGAACAGTATCTGCAAAGTCTTCTCGGTTGGGATCGATTTCGTTGTAAAGCCGTCTTATCATTCGGATGGAAAGATCGGCGTCGTGGTTATTTAAAGCGAGTTCAAGTTCTGAAAGAAAGAGAGTAGTAACCAGTTCACCTAGTCTTGCCTCCGTAGGAACGGTCTCGAGCACGGCATCAATGATTTTTTGCCTTGGGATTTGAGGATTGAGACGTTGGATGAATGACGAGATGAGGGGCTCGATCAACTCAATTTTTTCATGGGAGAGGAGATGTGAACAAAACTGTTGAACGAGAAGAATTGCTTCATCTTCCGTCTGGACGTGATTAGCAACTGTTTCTCCGACAAGGGGGATTTGAGAAGAAAGAAGATCAGCAGGAATTGGTTGTTCCAGAAGCCATGCGATTACTTCATAGGAAACACGACTTAGTTCGCCGTGTTCGTAATAAAGAGGAATGGACTTTATCTTGGCATTAATTGCAAATTCATACATTTTTGCGGAAATACAGAATCTTGATGCGTAGTCAAGGTCTGCAATGGTGAGATCTTCTGACTCCATTAACTCTACGAGTTTTGACAGAAGAATGTTACGAACATTTTCTTTTTCTGATTCTGGCAACATTGCCAAGAGGTTTTCCATGGTTGTGAGAAGATCTTGTTTTCCGATGTGTTCTGCATTTGTAAATAGTAATTCTATGTATTTAGATCGTAGCTCTGAGGAAAGGTCGGGAGAGATTGCAGTCATTGCGATCTCTCCGTTTAAAAGTCTTAGGTCATCTAGTTTCCTACCTTTGATCAAGATGTTGGAAAGGTTTGAAAGAATTGTGAGATCGGTGAGAGGGTCAAAAGAAACCAAGTTTCTCAAGTGTTTAAAGGATTCAGAAAGAATATGAATATCATGATGATTCAGAATCCATTCAGAGAGACGGTTGAGATAAGCGTTGACTTCTATTTCTTTCTTTTCAAAGATGGAACTGATAATGTCATAAAGCTTGATGGTATCTGGAATTGACTGGGGGGGATTCAGTACTAGATGGTAGAAATTGAGAAATTCCTCGCGGATTAGGGGAAATTCTTCCTTAGTGGTTCTTGATTCTTTATCAATAGTTAGGATGCACCAAGGTTGTTCCTCGCCCAAAGAGGGCATATGAGGAAACACGGAAACAATTGCGTCAAGAGGTAGAAACGCGGGATAAGTTGATAACAAGACTTCGAGGAGTTCAAAGAAGTAATGATAAGCAGAAATAGAGATCGTGGGAGGCTGGTTCAGGATACTACTCCGTAGATAGATTACGAGAAGCCATTGGATTTGTTCATCTTTCTTGTCAGATGGAAGTGTTACATTTGTAGGAATTGAGGACGGATGACTGGGGTCAATTTCAAATTCGTTCTTTATTCGTTCAAGCGCAGATGGAATAAGAGAAGAAAAATCCCTTACATAGTCAAATGGATGCTTTAAGTATGCGATAAATCCAAGAGGCAAGTTATTCTCAATATTCCAAGAGAACCAAAGACCAATATGTTCGGGGGTTACCCTGGTAATTCCCAAGGAAGATCCCGATTGGAGATAATAGAAGATTTGGTTTAGAATATCGTCTGGAGAGCTAAATGGTTTGCTTGGATCTTCCCAGAAACGAACAACGGTTTGTTCATCCTCTTGCACCAATGCAAATACATCATAACCTATTACGCCCATTTAGATCCCCTGATTCAACGAGTCGAGGAATGCCCTTGCTTTTTTCACTTCTAGTCTCGCTACGAGGTGCTTGAGAACCAGTGGGTGAGAAGAGGGAATAAGATTCTTCAATACATTGGGTAAGCCCTGTGTTACGCCATTCAATTCAGGAAGAATCTGAGTTAATAAAACTGACTGATAATGATTTCGCACCTCTTCAACTAAGGGAGAAGTCGCATTCGCTAGCGGAGGCATATCTGCATTCAGTATCTCGCGGAGCTCCTTGATGGTCGATCGGGCTTCGAGATCAAGTTTCTTCTTGGGAATGGTGTATAACCGTTTTTGCTTCCCTAAGAAACGGCCAAAAATATCGCTCATATCTAACTATCATAATTTTGAGATTCCTTAAGAAAATTGTGCGTTGCAAATATGTTTAGGGGACAAATGGGAAAAATAGTTTGAGAGAGTCGGAGAAAAGAAAACATTAGAGCGGTGAATCTAACGTGGATTAAGTTAGGTTAACCTAGTTTTCACCGCCAAGGAAAAATACTTACATTGTTCATTGATGATTGGATTGATATGCTTTCAGAGGAGGACTATTGGAATCGCCTAGCAATAGAGGCAAAAGAACTAATGGCGGAGGAGCCTAGTTTTGAACCAATAAATGGAGATCTTCGACGATGGAGAGGATTCATTATTGGGACGGGATTGTACGAGGGGGGAGTCTTCGTTTTTGAAATTGAGATCCCGCGAGAATATCCCTTCAAGCAACCAATAGTAAGAACCCTTACTCCAATTTTCCACCCTAATTTTTTCAAAGATAGAGTCTGTGTGGGCATTCTAGGACCAGACTGGACCCCTGCAAACAATTTGGTTGATGTTGTTGAAACGTTGCGATTCCTTTTATCCAATCCTAATCCAGAGGATCCATTGAATCCAGAAGCGGCCCGTTTGATGAAGGAAAACCCGGAAACATATGAGAAAAAAGTAAGAGAAATGGTTGAACAGTTCGCAGGGTGGGATCAGCTTGCTTCTTTTCAGTAAAACTAATGGCTCAGGACTCAAGATCTTCATCATTTTACAGTAAGGCCAGAGTCATCATCGCCAAGAAACCTAGGAGCTTGGAAGTTATTTATGCTATTGTATTGGCTGATAACCAGCTAGGCGATACGTAATGGTTGCTCTTCCTTCTGAGGCATCTCTTATTTCAACGCTAAGACGAGAGGAAAAGGATACAGGCATGTATCCTATGACATTTGACTGGGTTGGATAGGATTCCACGTGTTTTATTGTTCCATTATTTCGCTCAATACAAGTGAGGACATCTCCCAGCCACTGAACTGGAGACGTTACTTGAAATTCATAGACTGGCTCAAAAATCTTCACATCTGCTACTTTCAAGGCGTAGTTAATGAGGCCTCTTGAACTGATTAAATAGTCCTCGAAGGAGTGTTCTTTTTCTTCGGAAAGTGAATTCAGCAAGAAAACAACATTTCTTACTCTCTTCTTTTGTAAGGGACCAAAAGACACGGCAAAACGAAACCCCTCAGATAACCCTTCGTATCGCTTAGGATTTTGGAGATCGATTTCTTTTGCAACGAACAAATAATTGTTTCTCTTATCTTTGTAAAGCAACATGTATTGAGACGACTGTTTTTCTGCTTGTGCGGTGAGGGGGTCGTGATAGGGAGTCAGCTTGCCGGTCATTGTGATTTCAAATGGAGAAGTGTATGAGACCTCTGCTTCTTTTTGAGGCATTTCGTAGAGGAGAATCTGTGGGGGGGAAGCATAAATGGGGATTCCTTCATCCCTAAGTCTTTTCAGGACTAGTTCTAGCTGTAGCTCTCCTACTCCGAAGACTTGTATCTCGCCGGTTTCGGGATTAATTTCTACCTCTAGGTTTGGCAGAGCATGTGCAAGAGCTTCCAAGTATTTTGTCATCCGATTAATGTGTTTAATATTTTCAGGTTCAACAGAAATTGTCATTATGGGTTCTTGAATGTACTCGACTGTTTTGTGGAGGGTGAGAGAGAGTTTGGGAGAAGTAATGGTATCGCCGGGGGAAGATAGCTGTTTTGTTGTTAAGGCAACGACTTCACCTGCAAATGCCTGCTTAACTGTAGCGTCTTTATTTCCTTGTAGTAAAGCAAGACTGTCAACACGATGAGTCTTTCCTGTTGTTTGGTTTTTGAAACGTTCTCCCACGGAGACAGTGCCAGCGAGAACACGAATGATGTTGACAAATCGGAAATGGCTGATTTCGTGAATTTTGCCAACAAGTCCTATGAATTGGGCGTTTTTGTCACAAGAGCCAAGTGCCTGCCTTATGTCTTGAGGAAATGAAGAATAGTTTGTTTCTGATAGATTTTTTTGTCGATCCAAAGGAGATGGAACGTGATGAATGATAAGACGGGCGATTCTTGGCGCGAGAGCGAGCGTTTTCCTGAGAGTTTGGACGTCGTTTTGTTCATAGTATTTTCGTATTGTAGACATAGTAATGCCTTTTCTCATGTCTTCGACGTCAATCCCCCACCCATCTAATGCTGAGCCCAGTAAGATATTTCCCCTGGTAAATGATAAGCGGAATTTGTCTTTAGCGTATTCATAGATCAAGCCGTTTAATCTATCAATAAGGTTTTGGAGAAGGTTTTGCATTTCCCTTTCTCTCAGTTGGAGTTGAGTGATCAGTCGATCGATTTTGTTGATCATTACAACAGGAGAAATATTTTCTTTAAGCGCTTGTTTGAGAACTGTTTCTGTTTGTGGCATTACTCCTTCAACGGCGTCGATTACGACGAGTGCCCCGTCTACTGTGAAAAGGGCTTCTGCGACTTTTCCAGAGAAGTCAACGTGCCCGGGCGTATCGATCAGATTGATGAGGAAGGAATCGTCGTCATATTTGAGTTCAAAAGAGATGATACTTGATTCTATTGTTATTCCTCGTTCTTGTTCATCGGGAAGAAAGTCAAGCGTTCTAGCCTCTCCGGCCAACGAACTCGCCATCAAACCAGCATAGGCTAGTAAATGATCGCAAAGGGTTGTTTTTCCGTGATCGACATGTGCGATAACACCCACATTTCGAATCTTATTTGGATTTTTTCGGAGGTCGGAGAAGCGTAAGTCACGAGTCATTTCAAGTGGTTCTTGTGTCTGTTTTTAATAAATATTCCATGCGATAGGTGCTATAGGATAAATATTTCTTGGAGAAAAGGAGTCATTGCGAGCTTTTGACCCGCCTTTGACTGTGAAATGGAAATTATAGAGAGAGAAAACGTGAATAAATCAACATCATCGTGGGACACCTGTCTTAATCCATGTTTGTAACAGTTCCACGACTTCATCTCTGCTAGAAAGCTTCTTGGTTCGATATGAGTAAATCTGTGAAAGGCCAATCGATCCAAGTGTTTCGTATGCCTCGTCCATGTCACAGATTGCAGCAATGCGTAGTTGGAAGCTCTTATCACTGTCTGCCTCTTGTAGATATTCAATGAATAGTTCAAGAACTTTCTTGGTTTTTTCGTCAACTTCTTCGGCTTCCGGTTCAACGACTGGCGATTTTTCTTTCACTTGCGCAGGACTTTCAGCTTTTGGTTCTTCCGTAGTTTCTTCTTTCTTTGCAAGACCTTCTCTCGCTTTGGCCTCAACTTCAGGTTCTTCCGTAGTTTCTTCTTTCTTTGCAAGACCTTCTCTCGCTTTGGCCTCAACTTCAGGTTCTTCCGTAGTTTTGAGGGGTTTTCTCCACCCAGAGGCGGATACTTCTTGGGGAGGGGTTTCTAGAATTTCTTCAATTTGTTTTGCCTTTTTCTCTAGGCGATCTTCGGAATCAGGGGAGATTTCCTTTGTGGAGACTAGTTGGCGGATATCTTCCAGAAGCTCCTTCAGAGTCTCATTTTCTACTTTTGTAAGAACGTGTTGCAAGATCAAATCTAGTTGGGCAAGTTTAATAGACGTATCCTCTTCTTCTTTTTTCTCTTCTTTTTTCTCTTCTTTTTCTTCTTCAGAAGACTGGATTAATGAGGCTTTTAGAAGCTCAAATTGTGTTTTCAGTTCTTCTCGCTCGGCATCAAAGAGCTCTTCGCGTTGTTTGCTTTCTTCAATTTGCCTCAATAGCCTTTCTCTTTCGGCCTTGAGCTCTTCTTGCTCTCTGAGCATCCGTTCTTTTTCTTTTTCAAGGGTTTCTCTTTCTTTTTTTAGTGTAACAAGCATTTTTTCAAGTTCTTGTTTTTCTTTTGCGAGGGTGTTTACTTCTCTAGCAGAAACGGTAGTTTCTCCGAGCTTTTTCTGTAGCTCTTCGAAAAGCTTAATTCGACGAACAGCAAGGTGAGTTGAAATATTAACGCTTTTGAGATAGGAAAGCAGATAGCGTAAATCGGCAAGGTTTGTTTCCGTCTCCTCCAGTAATTCATTTAACTCTGAAGATAAGTGATTTAATTTTTCCATGCTCACTAATGATGACTCGGTTCTCCCTTATTTGCATTAAGGTGGTGTGTTGGTTTTTGAGAGTTGAGTAATCAAGCTGTTTGGAGCGACTGATGATTTATTTTTGTATGACTTGTGGTGAGAGGTTTTGTGCTGGCTAGCGTGTTTTCACTTTAGAGGAACTGTTTCTCTAGTACGAGAAGACAGATACGTGTGGCAGATGCATGGTTGCGTGCCCGTGCGAAGGCAGCATTTTGAGCCGACCCCGTGAAGCTTTCCATTGCCTCAGTGTCATGCCGTGGGTTAAGGGGATACCCCTGCTCATAAACATTGGTGTTCAAGTATTCCTGATGCTTTTGATTAAGCTACGGGATAGTGGGCGTTGTGAACCGCCCGTTGTGCTTGAGTGTTTGGGAGCAATTCTGGGCGTGAATGAGAGCACTCGAAGAAGTTATACATAAACAAAGTTAGCTCATAAAGATAAGATGAAGAGAGATTATTCATTTTCATGCAAGTCTCTCTTTATTTTTAAGCGAGAAACCTAGGAAAAAATTAGAGGCAGAGTTGGAAGTAGGGTATCATTAATCGAAGAAACTAATAAGGCGATATCAAGAGGTATGATAGGTGCCATTCAGACTTCATTCTCCATTTGAACCCACAGGGGATCAGCCAGATGCGATAAAAAAACTCACGACGGGGTTCCTTGAAAAAAATTATCAAGTGCAAACATTGCTGGGAGTTACGGGTAGTGGCAAGACGTTTACAGCAAGCCACGTGATTAAGAATCTGGAACTTCCGACTTTAGTTATTGCTCCCAATAAGACATTAGCTGCGCAATTGTATGGGGAATTCAAATCATTTTTTCCAGACAACGCAGTTGAGTATTTTGTCAGTTATTTTGACTATTATCAGCCGGAAGCCTACATTCCTCAAAAGGACTTGTATATTGCTAAAGAGTCTTCGATTAATGAAGAGATTGAGAAAATGCGGGCTTCAACGCTTAGGTCGCTAGCAGAGCGCGAAGACGTCATTGTTGTTGCTTCAGTTTCTTGTATTTACAACTCTGGAAAGCCAAAATCTTATCGAGATGCTTCGATCACCATTCGAGTTGGGGAAGATATTGATCGGGACGAGCTACTTAAACAGCTAGTTGCTCTACAATATACGAGAAATGACTTTGAGCCGAAGACAAAGAGCTTTAGAGTGAGAGGAAGTAAGATTGACATTTTTCCTCCATACTCTGAATCAGGGATTCGAATCGAGTTTTTTGACACAGAGGTTGAACGAATAATCTTATTTGACCCAATAACTGGAAAACCTCTACATACATCGTCAATCATTAGGGTATTTCCTGCAACACAATATGTGGCAGAGGGACATCTTCTGGAAAATGCGTTACAGGAAATAGAAAAAGAAATGATTGAGCAATGCGCGAAGCTCGAAAGGGAAGGCAAACAAATTGAAACGGCTAGGCTTAGAGAA
>JAJRWK010000078.1 GCA_024276795.1 archaeon
AAGACACTCACGGGATGTACTTTAATGGAATAATGTTAGTCTCGTCGATTCTGAATTTCCAAACAGCATATTTTACTCCTGGAAATGATTTGCCATACGTATTATTCTTGCCTACTTATGCAGCCACAGCGTGGTATCATAGGAGACTCTCAGAAGACTTGTTACAAGACCTCGAAAAAACTATCGATGAAGTCAGACGGTTCGCAATCCAAGAATATGCCCATGCGCTAATGCTCGGAGATAATCTTCCTAAGGAAAGAAGAGAAGAGATTAAGTCCAAACTCGCTAGATACACAGGACTGTCCAGAGAATATGTAGAATATGCTAACTTGCGAATCAACATCCATAAGTTCGTCAAAGAACTCCTTCGAGACCAGAAGAGAACCGTTGGTAGGCTTGATAGCAGATTCGTCGGCATTGACAGAGATGCAACTGGTGAAAATGTTGATTATGACCCTTCCTATGCAGCGATTCAGGGACCATACACTGCAACGATGTATGACTATGTACGGCGTGAGCTCAAATTCGAAAGTGACTTACCGTACGAGATCCTCAAGCCTCTGTATCTAAAATGGGATTATGGGGAATTCAAGAACAAATTCGTTGATGTAGCAGACACTCTTCGAGAGGCCATGTCAAAAAATCCCTACCTTAAAGTATTCATAGCTAACGGGTATTTCGACCTGGCCACGCCATTCTTTGCGACAGAATACACGATTTCACACTTGGGCCTCGACCCCAGCCTGCAACCAAACATTAGCATGGAATACTACCGAGCAGGTCACATGATGTATTTGAGGGAGCAGTCCCTTGAAAAGCTCAAGAACGACCTCAGGAAATTCGTGCTAAGTGCACTGCAAACCAAAAATCATAATTAAAGAATACTGAAATTTACATTCGCTTTCTCCCTCTTTGTCGTACAGAGTTAATGGTAACTATGGCTAAGCATAGATTATGTGTCAAACAGTAAAGAAACGGAAAAAGAATAGCACAAGACCGATACGGTCTTTATGGAATGCTTCTCTTTCTGTAGGCTTTCTTCACAAGTCATACTCTGAGTAGGAAATATTATGAGAGTAATAATCGATCAATTTGAAGCCAAACGGGCCAGAAATAGCCAGCTGAATGAGGGGGATTAGAATAAAAACAGACGTTAATGTCTTAATGACAAGGGAGTATGGGCGAGAACCATTCAGAATATCGACTAGTGTTAGTAAAAGCACACCAGCATTCGACAGAACATAGATGACAATTAGCAGTTTTGTAATGATTTGTTTTTCAAGGGCTCTCAAGACACCCACCCAGAAAACGAACAAACCACCAAAATTAGAAAAGAAAACCATCATGAAAATGAAAAGCGTGTAGGGAAGAAGAGCGTCGCAATATTCCGGTTCACCTTCAAACAGAGACGGAGTAAGACAGTCGAACACTTTTTCAGTTGAGAAGAAAAAGAAATATGGTATCCTCCAAAGAAGCGATGTCAAAACAAAGCTTATAGAGCCCAGCTCCATCAGCCTCAATCCACCAAATCGTATTCGTTTTTCCTCCAGAGGTTCCAAGGTAAAGAGAGATTTCCACTTCCTCATTGCTAGAAAAATAAAACCAAAACCCAAGATATCAAGCGTCAAAGGTAGTAGGCCATATTGGAAGGTAAGTAGTTCTACTGAAACAAAGGAAAGAACAATTATTCCCGGGGGTAAAATTAAGTTTTGAGCCAGTAGTACGACAATTCCAAGCCGAAAGAATCGGACAAAATCCATTGCTTCTTTTTTTTCTTTAGCATAAGAATCGGATACTGATTCTTCCATGTGATTAGCGCGGTAGACTACTATTTGTCTTTATTTTAATAATGATGCTCAAGGAAGAGAGGAAAAACAACAAAGTCAGATCAACGTGTCTTGCTTGAATGTCTCGAAATTATGATATTTCCCAACGATTTTTCCTTTGTTTAGGAATAAGATGCGGTCTGCTATCTTGAGTAAATCAGAATCGTGTGAGACAAGAACTACTGTGGCCTTAGTCTTCATTTTCTCAATCAATTCAATGAACGCTTTCTTGCTCCATGGATCAAGACCAATTGTGGGCTCATCTAGAATGATGATTTCCGGTTCCATCGCCAATACTCCCGAAATTGCAACTTTTTTTCTCTCCCCGAAGGAGAGAGTGTAATAAGACCGGTGCTTTAAATGCGATATCTGCATCGAGCTTAGAGCGTTTTCGACACGACTCTCGATTTCCTTTTGACTCAAGCCCATGTTTCGTGGTCCAAAAGCAACGTCTTCCTCGATGATTGGAAAAAACACTTGGTCGTCAGGATTCTGAAAGACAAGACCAACTCTTTTCATCAATTCTTTAGGGTCTCGTACTTCTTCGCCCTTGTAGAAGATTTTACCTAACATTGGTTTTATTAATCCGTTGAGATGTTTCACAAGAGTCGTTTTTCCCGAACCATTAGGTCCGGCAATTGCCAAGATTTCCTTATCCTTGACCTCCATGAAAACATTGGAAAGAACAGGATTGCCTTTTTCGTATTGATAACTAATGTTTACAGCAGAGAGCAGTGGAGGAATTCCTTTTCTTTTTGATTTGTCTTGGTTATTAGATTTTTCAGCAAGCAACACGGATCACCTTACTAAATTGTGGAAACGCAAACCTGCGCCCAGCAAGGTCAATAAACCGATGATACTGGAGATCCAAAGAACAGTAGCGCCTCGTGCAGTAAATCGAATCCCTCTCACCGGCAGATGTCCATCAAAGCCTCGCGACACGAGAGCATCTCTCCTTTGACTCGAGTGCTGTAGGCCTCTTATGAAGACTGCGCCTACCATGTAACCGATGACCCGATAGGAGAAAATAGAGGCGCCTAGTTTTTGGCCGTGGCTCCTAACTTGTCGTGCATCGATCATTCTTGAGGACTCGAGCTGCAGGTCAAGGATAGTCCTATACATAAAGAGAAGCACGTTTGTCAAAAACGTCGGTAGTCCTAGTTCTGAGAGCCCAAAGACTATGTCAAAGAAGGATTCCTCAGATTCAATAACTTCCAGAGCAATGACAACTAGCAGTTCACTTCTGAGAAAATAGAAGACGGCTAGTTCGATTGGGGAATAGAAAACAGAGAAATTCGCAAAAGTTAAGGAGGAACCCCCCGTTTGAGAAAAAAAAGCAAGCAAAGAAAGAGAAAAGACCAAAGGAAGTGAAATGAGAGATTTAGTCATAACACCTTTGACATTAGTCTTGTATACCACTCCCAGAAGTCCGGCTAGCAGATAGAAAACAACCAACTGCTCAAATGTGATCGTAAAAAGAACAAGGATAGACAAAACAAGCATTGAAAGAATTTTTGACTTTACGTCAACGCTTCTCCCAAGATGCTGTTGGTATGTTGAGGGAGAATGTAGCATGTGGTTTTTCATCTTGATCCTTGCCCTCTTTGTTTAGATTCAATGACTGGCTCCTTAATTTGTCTGCTGAGAGAATAGATCGCATATTTGCTAGATTATTTGTAGAATTAGAATCACGTTTCTTGCCCTACTATTTTTCTCTCTTGCCAATACATTGCTGGTAAGAAAAAGATACCCAGAAGGATTACGATTCCAAGGAGAGCAGAGAGGAGAGTTCCAGTCATACCAGTCATCCCAAGGAACTGATAGTCATTAGCAACGCCTAGTTTGAAAGGTTCTTTTGCTTGTTCTTCTAAACCGGCAAGAATTCCCACTTTTTCTAGGCCATCCGGATTTGAAGAGGCAAATAAAGAGAGAATGCTGAGAAGCAAAAGAACAGCAGAAAAACCAATGACCGCCTTATTTGATGATTTGGCCACTTCTAAGAACGTTCTATCTTCTTCGAGTTCCGCAACTGGGAACTCGGACTGATGGAGGAATAGCAAGATAAAGACCGTTAATATTCCCTCACCAACACCGATGATGAAGTGATAAGCAAGAATAGGTGGAATCGATACAGAAAAGGTCGTTGCTCCTGAAAGCACAAGTTCGATACCTGCCATGAAAGACGAGATGATTACTGATAAGAAGGCCGCTACAAAGCCCATTATTAGATACAACGTGAGACTATC
>JAJRWK010000079.1 GCA_024276795.1 archaeon
AATTGGGAAAATCTACATGTCTTATGGGAATCCAACAATCTCCGCGATCAAATTCTGGAAACTGCTATTGGTGACTTCAATGGCGACTCAAACCTAGACATTGCCTTGGCTCTACGGCATGGAAAAATATTGATATTTGAACGAGTAAATAACAAAACTTTGTGCTCGCAAACACAGAGCCCTGTAGATGATGATCATGACGATGAAGACGATGACGATCACGATTCAAATGGTGAGGAAAAAAGTCACGAAAAGGAAAAGAAACCCCGGGATTCTGAAGAATGCTTCAACTTAACTTATTCGACCAGTGATTACTTATGGAACACAATAATTCAACTTGAATCGTTTGACCTCGACCTTGACGGAGATCAGGAACTAGGGATAGTTGTGAAAGCTCAAGATGTATTCATCCTTGACTTTGGAGAAAATGGGTATTTTATGGATCGGATTACCACTCTTCCCCAACTTTGGGAGAAATCAGGAGCTTACCCAATAGATTACTTTCCTGATAAGATGCTCTACTCAAACAACACTTTATTTGATGGCGTTGTTCCAGAGCCAATGAGCTGGCTTGACCCTCGAAACCTAGTTTCACCGTATACCAGTGGATTAGAAGCCAACAACCAAGACCACTTCACAAGATTTACAGGGACTGATTCCTGGGCCTTAATAGACTGGGGAAGTTACGAGGAAATGGTTGGAGGTGGAAATGGAGGGACTGATGTAATTTTTTATCTGGAGAACCCGTATGATGGTCCATTAGATAACCTCTCAATAATCCTTATCAACGAAATAGAAGATGATGGAGAGGAGGAGCACGAAACAGTAGACTGGCTCTCAGAGCTCCAAGAAATTGCAATCAACGACCATCATCATCACGGTGATGACGAAACGGAACATTATGAACACTCGCATGAACACGACGAAGAGCATGAAGAGCACGATGAATATGCAATTATCGAAACGATAAGCATGAGCAAGTCGGCAGATAATCTCTCGGTATCTATAGACATCGACCCATCAATGCTACATTCAAAAATGATTTCCGCGCGATACATGTATATCTGGTTTAACAACTCTGACGGAAAATTCCTCGATATCAAGAGCATTGAAGCAACAAGAATCAATTCTAGGTTAAGTTCAGTCCGATCAATAGGCTATGATACCGCTGTTCTCGATCCTTCATCAAACAAAAAAGAAACGCCAATCTTAATCGCATCCACAGCAGGAGGGAATATGCTTATCTTCGCTAGTACAAAAACAAAAGATCAAAATACTCCTCTTGTCCAAATAGTAAGGAATTCGTATCAAGATCAACGATTCACAATAGGCCCAGATGGTGCTTGGGATATCAAACCTATCCCAACAGCATCAACAGTCCCTAACTGGATTAATCCTCAAATCCAAGCGACCTTAAGCGACTTGCTGAAAAATAGAATTAAACAGTTTTTCGTAGGAAAAGACTTAGATCCCACAATACCGTCTTCAGCATCATTTGCTGGAGATCTATTCATAGTGTTGGAAGGTCCAGAGATACTGTGGCTTCCTGATCCTTCTTCTCTTTCTAGTTCATCCATAATTGGTGATTCTCAATCCGTTTTTGGGAATGTCATTGCCCACTATTCCTCATTGGGGGCCGATACCATATCTATTGCTCTCGCTGATCTCGAACTCTCGCCGAATTCGCCAGTTCCGTACGGAAATTATCCTGAATTAGTGATCTCTTACGGAGACATGAGCTTTGATGTGTGGTCTCTTGACAGTTCTTTCGAATTCCAATTCTCGAAGACTATTCCTTTCACCGAAATCAAGGCTACAAATCAAACGCTACAAGAAATGCTTCATACATCTGGTACTGCTTTTCAATTGACTGCCGGAGACTTTGACGCTGATGGGCATGATGATATTGCTTTTACCAATGGAACGGCTTTGTACCTAATTACAACCAACAAAACAGGAAACCAAACTTCTTACGTCGTCGATGAAGAATTCTTTGCATCGATTGAAAAAGCAATCAGCTCATCTGGTTATCACTTCTTCCGACGAACAATTGAAAACATCGCTGCCATAGACGCTAATGGAGATAATGCAACTGATCTAATGATGAGTCTATTTCCTAGACCAGGGTTCACATTTTTCGAGAATCGATTAGGGAGTCTAAACGAGGACGAAGGATTTATTGAAAAAAGAAGTCTGGTTCACTATAGACCCTTAAGAACGACCCTTACAAACTACAACTATGAATTTGCAGCAATCTGGGGCACAAATGAAGCATTCCCAATATCTTCTGCAGTATTTCTGGCAGTAAATCAAACCAATGATGTTTCGATGTGGAAATCTTCACAAGAATTTCAGAGATCTTGGATAGTGGTGACATCAAATCGTATAGTCCAGCTCACAACAAACCTCGCTGATACTTCATCAGGATATAACTGGGGCTTCCAGTATTTTGAACAATGGTCAGATGACATTAAAACAGAACATAGGAGTCATCATCACGAGCATGAACATGACGGACATGACAGCCATGATAAACACGATGACTACATTCACGACCTCGACGACCATTATCACGACGAGGATGAGTTTTTGGAAGATATTTTGCTCGAGCCCAGCATTATCATAAAGAGCGGAGACACAGATGGAGATGGTCTCATAGACGGTCTTGAAGGCTTTTCACGTATTGATGCTCTCAAGACGAACATTGCTGATCCTGATACTGATGGTGATGGACTTTCTGATACTTTAGAACTATGCGTGGGTTTAAACCCACGATCTGACGATACTGACGGAGACTTAGTTCCTGACGCTTTGGATCTCCACGATTGGTGGAGCGATTATAAAGAACATTGTCTTTCCCATCAAGAAAAAGAAGACGATGAGGATGACCACGACACCGATCATGAAGAAGAATCAGATAACAACCATAGCAACCAGAGTGGAGACGACAATAAGAGCGACCAAGAGAACGAAGAAGAGGAAGAACAAAGCAATAGCGATACAAACCACTCAAATGAAGATACTGAGACTTACGAGCAGAATTATGTATCACCCAGTATTGGAGAACAAAACAACGCAGTAGAAATCACAACAGTTCAGGACGAAAACTCGCAAGACAATGACAATAAAGAAACTAGCAAAGATCAGGACAAAAAAGATAACTTCGTTTCAGTAGGAGCTATTTCCTCACTTCCATCGAAGAAGACCCTTGTAGTAAATGAGATAACATTCAAACTCCGTGATTCTGAGACTCGAGCAATTCGGACTGAGTACTTACTCGTTGATAGAACATCGATCATGAAAGAACAAACATTATTTAATACAGTAGCGATTCGTTCTTTCTCCTCTTTCTTCCCACAAGAAATCCTCACTATTTCTCATACAAGGAAACCATAGAACCAAGAGCAAATCGCGGTCTCCTCTCAGAACCTCTCTTCTTAGGAATAGTCTCAGAGCCGATTCCATCCTCCCCTCCAGAAGTATGAAAAGACTTGATTGATATTTTTGCAAAAAGACGTAGTCACATCTTGATTTGACAACGAAAGGATAGCCTCATCTAGCAAAATAACATTGAACCTACTTCACACCTCTGGTCTTTTGTAGCCTTTCAGAAGAAATCCATCAAAGATCTCTGCCCCTTCATTTCTTGAATTTTTGTGAGAACGGTTACAACATGGCCAAGAACTTTCTTAGCGTCCAAAACAAAAACGGAATTCTTGTTTCTAAATACTACAAGTTTTCCAATAACTCCTTCAACAATGCCTCCCACTTCTGGGCTGATCGACAAGTCAACTTCTGACGGTGCTTGATCTAAGCTTAGAATTTCACCATAATATTTAGTGAGATCTTGTATTTCACCTGGTTCACGAAAATGCTTAACACTGGGTTTAAACTTGTTGATCTTTTGAAGTGCTACTCTAAGCTCATCCTTAGCCTTGCTCAGTAACATCTTTCCTGAAACCAGTTGGGTGATCTTGGTGGAACTACGAACAGCTAATTTTGCTTCCAGCTTAGTAGCTAACTCTCGCTCAATTCTCCTTGCTTCTAGCCCCCATGAACGAAAAACTTTAGCTCCCAACAAAGAGCCCTGGTCCAACCACCTCTTAACAGGTGATAGGCTGACTCCAACTTTAATGCTTCCTCCAACGTGCGTTACGTAAACATAAGTGTCCGGTGTAGAGCATAATTTAAAAGCATCAGCAGAAGAAGGAGAACAAAAGGAGCCTGTACATGTTATTCTGCAACTAAAGTAGTCATTTGAGGCGCACTTGTAGCACTGAAGATTTCCGTTTAGTGGAGTATTTTGATCTGGACATGGTCTCCATTCTCCCTTTTTTGCTTCATAGCCGATACACAATTTTCGATCAGAGATTCTTAAAGAAAAAGGCTCTCCATTCTGTAATGATTTGAATTCCAAGTGATAAGGAGGCTCAAGGTTCTGATAAACAAATCCCGGAGTATATTTTTTTGACTCAGTATTCGTAACACGCCAAGACAAGCTTATGAGTAGTTTTTCCACAAGAACAATCACCGGTTTTCTTGTATAATCGTTACGGCTAAGCCAATTTCATGTCAGAATGGCAAGGAAGTTGGAAACAACATATCCTTCTGCATGGTTTGGATTTCTCCAATATTCAATTGTTCGCAACAATATCTTATAGGAAAACGAAGCAAGATGCAATAGATGGATAAAGAGCCTAAACCTGTTGCAAAAAGGGTTGAGTCCCTACCGCCAAACATTAGTCCAAAAGAAATACTCGCAAGACCCGATAATAGTTCAGAACTTTTTTTCCGATTTCCCGAACCAGGAGAGTTTCTTACCTATGTTCCAAGATATGCCAATGTTACCCATGATGACATTTTAATTATCAAGCGACGAGCAAACACTTTGGCAATTCTTGAGCCTGGGTCTTATGAAATAGATATTGACTTGATTATTCCTTCAACAGACTACTTTGCTTTCATCAGAACAGCAGATTATCTATTGGACTGGACCCTACCCGCAATACTTGATACAGAAGAACGTGAAGAAGTTATTATTGGCCTTTCAGGAACTATGATTCTAAAAGTGACAAACTTGGACCTTGCGGCCTATAACTTAATCGTAACCACGCGCGGAATGATGGATGAGTTCAAACAGTGGTTATTAGATCAAATAAATATCATTCTTAAGAAAAAAAGCACTACTATCTCTTCGATGGAAAAACCACCGGGTGAAGAATTCTTTACTCAACTATTGCAACAATCATTAGAGGAACCATTTTCATTTCTCGGCTTAGAGCTGAAAGGCATTCAAGTAACCACGGTAAAAATAATCAAGTTTCCAGAAAAAGAAGCCTCATCCCCTATTCCCGAAAGAAAAATCGGATTTCTTGGAATAAAACCAGTCAGCAAGCCAGCTAGTCCCAAGAACCAGATTCGAGACACCAGAAAAAAACCAACTGGTAAAGAAATAAGCACTCTCGCCCTTAGCATGCCCAGTGAAGTAATCATTGGGCTCCCGAAAAAACTCAAAGTCAGATATACAACAATGGAAACAGAATTCCCAAAGGAAATTCTGATCAAAGCTCATTCACCCAGTTTTTTGTTTCATGAATCCGAAAAATCGACTGTCATGGATCGGGCAACCACGGAAGTTGAATTCGACGTTGTCGCTACAAAACCTGGCGTAGCCACCATTCATGTTTCAGCATATTCCACTAGTGGAGACCGGCTCGTAACTTCGAGAATTGATACGATGGTTATTAGAGAAAGCTATGAAGTAATCGGCCACTTATTGAAACAGTATGCAATCTCTTCCGTGATCTTGTTTTTCGGGATGATTGCTGGATTAATCAGTGTTTACTGGTTAGGAGTTGAGAATATTAGGGTCGAGGCTCTCTACTTAACGATGGGTACACTCTTAGGACTTACCTTGGCAGCTCTTACCGCCTTTGCTGAGCGATCGAGAGAATAAGAACGAAATCTATTTGATCACATCTTTAGAGCTGAAACGAACTCAACTCTTAAGACGAGTTAGCTGGAGCGATTTATTGTGCACTATCATGTGGTGACAACACAACGATGCAATCTGCAATGCACGTATTGTGGAAACACAGTTGAGCCCTCACTTATGCCAGTCAACAACCAAGTCTCAATATCTGCATTAAAGAAGTTCCTTAAAGATGACCCTGAGCCAGTGATAGCCTTTTATGGAGGAGAACCTACTATCAACCTTGATTTCATCTTGCAAGTAATGGATTCCATTTCCGCAAAGGCGTTTATGCTTCAAACAAACGGAACCCTCTTAGAGAGAATTCCTTCCGACTATGTCTCTCGCTTTCACTCAATCCTCATTTCCATAGATGGCAGAGAAGAACTTACTGATTTCTATAGAGGAAAAGGAACATATCAAAGAGCTTTGAAAGGAATGAAATACGCTCGAGACAATGGATTCGGAGGGGACTTCATTGCTCGGATGACTGTCTCTGAAGAGTCCAATATTTTTGAGGAAGTAAAACACTTGATTGAACTGGAGGACCCCGCTTTTAACTACGTTCATTGGCAGCTAGACGTTATGTGGGATGATGATATGCATGCAAGATGGCGTGACTTTCCTCAATGGCTTGAAAATTCTTACAATCCTGGAATTTCAAAACTTGTTCAGTATTGGTTACAACACTTAGAGAACGGCAAATTGCTGGGAATTGTTCCTTTCCTCGGAATCACTCAATCTTTAATAACAAAGGAACCCAGTCCTTTAAGATGTGGGGCAGGAATAGACTTTTTTTCAATAACAACAGATGGTCGAATCACAGTATGCCCAATCCCACCCTCGATTGAATTTGCAGTGGTTGGAAATATCTATCAAACCAAGCCTGATGAACTATCCGGAAAAGTTACTTTGGATGAACCCTGCTTATCTTGTAAAGAGCGAACAATCTGTGGAGGTCGCTGCCTTTTTACTAACAAAACCAAACTGTGGGGAGAAGAAGGTTTCAATCTCGTTTGTGATTCAACCAAGCACCTGATCAGTGAACTGAGGGGTGTGTTACCGGTCATTCAAAAGCTCATTAGAAAGAGAAAATTCTCTAAAGATGATTTCTTCTATCCAAAAGTTCCAAACGGGGTTGAAATTATCCCATAATCACAATAAGTGTAGCTTTTGAACAAGAATGTTTATTTTCCATAAGTACAAAATTACCTTGATTCCGATGGATTCCTCTCTATTAAAGACTGCATTTCTTTCTTCTTCCCGATGTCAGCCAATACTTAACAGACGAGTAGCAGGGCAATCTATTGATTCCAACAAATCGCACCAGATAAATTCTTTGTCTTTGTGCATGAGCTACATTCAGCTTGTTTTTGAGGTGTGTTGGAGTAAATTAGATCGTTCTCAGCTCACTTTTGCGAGTAGTGACTATGCATAGGAGATCTCAATATGAGCAAAAATGAAAAGAAAAGTGTTGCAAAGAAAGCCATTCAAGCATATTACTTAAGTCGGATGGGATGGCTATCAATCGCAATTCTTGCTATCATTCAGAAGTGGAATGCTCTTGGCTTGACGCTTTCCCAAGTTATCCTTCTTCAAGGAATATTTTCGCTAGGTATTATATCTTTTGAAATCCCTACAGGAACGTTCAGCGACGTTGGGAAGCGCAAGCATGTCATGATGGCTTCAAACGTGTTAATCATAATGGGACTTTATACATACTGGAAGGCTCAAGAGTATTGCTGGCTAATTATAGCGGAGCTGATATTTGCACTTGGAGGAGCGCTGATGTCGGGGACAAATACTGCGCTAGTTTACGAAGCATTATTGGAAGAAAATCGCGAAAAGGAAGTTTCGAGAATCTATTCAACAGGATCCACAATTTCTTTTAGCATTTATACTATTGCCTTTATTGTTGGGGGATTTATTGCCAAAGTGAGTCAGGATTATGCCTTCATAATAGCTATAAGTTTATACGCTTTAACGATGACGGGGTTTGCACGCGTTATTGAACCCCAAAGGAAACAAGCTAAATCCATGAATCAAGCAATCAGTTCCAGCCTACGATCTATAAGAACTCAGCCTCTCTTATTGGGTTATGTTGCGACTTTTACAATGGTTTCATTAGTTGGAAGAATATATTTTTGGGTATTTCAGTTGCAACTGCCATCCTACCTTGAATTGCAATACGTTGGTACCGCTACTGCGTTGATGGGAATTATTGGAGCGATAGGCGGCTTTTGGGCTCCAAAGGCTGAACCAAAAAATACTTTGCTAATCCAGCTCATTATGCTGTATTTGTTTGCAACACTTCTTTATCAAGTCTCGCAATCACTTTTTATCCTCTTCGTGTCTTGGATGCTTCTTGAGTGGACGCGTGGCGGAGCAATTCCCTTGTATAGTGCAAGAATACAAGATCTGCTCGAATCCTCAGAGCGAGCAACCGTTGGATCTATTGTCTCAACTGTCGCAAGTCTTACTTACAGTTTTGTCTCAATCGGGATTGGGATCTTTGAACTTCCTTTTGTTTGGATTATTCGACTGACTTTTGCCTCAGGACTAGCCTTGGGCGTCTCAGCCATAATTAGCATAACTGTTACTCAGTGTTCTGAGCATGAGACCTATGAATTGTAGTATTTCTTTATAAATTCTTTATAGTTCCATGAGAAACGACGAGACAGGGATAGGGTTTTTGTCTCCTAGAGCAAATTAGGCTATTTTCCCGATTCTTTCTCGTCATCCTTATATTTCATGCAAAATACTTCTTCTTGTATATGACTGACCCTAATGAGCATCTGGATTTTATTCTTCGCCATGCTGAACGACTTGGAGCAACCGAAGTAGCCGTCAGATTAATTGATTCGAGATCGTTTCAGCACAGATTCGCCAAAAACGTGGTCACAGTCTCCAAACAGTGGTCTGAAAGAAAAATACAAGTATTTCTTGCGTTTCAAAATAGAGTGGCAAGCACGTCGATACAGACGACAGATAGAAACCTAACAGAGAAAGTAATAAAAGCAACTGCCAAAGTAGCTCAAAATAGTGAACCATCACCCTTTTTTGCTGGTCTAAATCCTGAAAGACACAATTCTGCTGAGCTCAAAGATGCTTATGACCCAAAAATTCTAGATTATGTTGAAAAATCTGGTGAACATGTCAATATGGCTATACAAATTGCTCAGGAAAATGGAGCAAAACGATCAGCAGGGGTCTTTTTGTTTGGGACTTCTAGAATAATCGGTAGAACATCCCATGATATTTCATATGAATACCGCCGTTCTACTTATGAATTTAATATCCGCAGTTTTGTATCAGAAGAAGCTTCTGGACAAGGATTAACCACGGGCGTTCTGCTATCAAAGATTGAGAACAGGATACGCAAAGCTGCAGAACAAGCAGGAACACTTGCTCGTTTGAGTCAGAATCCTAAAATGGGATCACCTGGTCAATATGATGTAATTTTATCACCAATAGTCGCAGCAGATCTACTTGGAAATCTTGGGTCAGCAGCAAATCCGCTATTAATCATGATGAATTTCAGCCCATTAGGTGATAAGATCGGATCGCAAATTCTGCCAGAATTTGTAAACATATACGACTGGGGAAATGTCCCCGAAGGTCTGTCCAGCGCACCTTTCGATTTTGAGGGAGTCAATAGACAAAAAACACCCATTGTAGAAGATGGTGTTCTCAAAAATTTAATCCACAATTATTCCAGTGCGAAGTTAATGGGAGCCAAAAGTACGGGGAATGGCGAACTCATTGATTTTGGAGGAAGTCAAATCCTTGCCCCCGCTCCAACAAATATTGTTTTTGATAATGGTGATCATTCCTTTGAAGAACTCCTGGAGATCGAAAGCGATGAACGGCCAGTCATCTATGTAACCAGCAATTGGTATACTCGTTGGACAAACATGGTTGAATCTACTTTTTCCACCATTCCGCGGGACGGCATGTTTCTAATTGAGAACGGTGAAATTGGCCAACCAGTGAAAAAACTGAGAATTTCTGAAAATCTGTTAGAGATGTGCAAGAGAATAACAGCTTTTGGCAAGGATCAACAACAAATCCACTGGTGGGAAGTAGAAGTCCCAACATTCATTAGTTCAGTCAGAATCAGTGATGTTCGTTTCACAGCAGCGACCAAATAAGATGATTTTGGGATCGTTTCTCTTTCTATCCTTATATTTGTTCATCCAACCACAAGGTTGGATCGTGCTTCCAAACTGTAAGTAATTCTGTATTTCTGGTTTGTAAAGTTGCTTTAATTAGACTCACTAGAATAATAGTGATGAGTACGTTGAATTCGAATCCGATTATTTCTATTAAGAACGTTTACAAAACTTATGTTGGAAAACATCGAAAAGGTTTCTTCAAGACAGAATACCGAGAGGTTCACGCACTCAAGGATGTTACCATTGATGTTCATAGAGGAGAAATCTTCACCCTACTTGGTCCGAATGGAGCTGGAAAAACCACACTTGTCAAGATCTTAACCACTCTTTTGCTTCCTACGCGTGGAACGGCTTTCATCTCGGGACTAGATGTCCTCAGTGAATCTAGCAAAGTTAGAAGGATCATAAATGCGATGCTTATGGGTGAGAGAAGCACGTATTGGAAATTGAGCGGAAGACAAAACCTTGAGTTCTTTGGAGCATTATATTACATGGATCCTAAAGATATTGAAGAAAAAATTGAGGAGCTCTCTAAAGCTCTGAAAATCTCTGACATCATAGATCGTCCCGTTGAATCATACTCGTCGGGGCAAAAATACAAATTAGCTTTCGCAAAGGCTCTGATTAATGATCCCATCGTTTTGTTCCTTGATGAACCAACTGCAACACTAGATCCGAGATCAGCAAACGAAATGCGCGAAATGATTAAGAAAACAAATAAACGGGGCACAACTGTTTTTCTTACCACTCATAACATGCTAGAAGCAGATGAATTGAGTGATACGATCGCGATTCTTGACTTTGGTCAAATAATCGCAGTCGACACGCCACAAGCTTTGAAAGACCAATTTTTGACAGAAGAATTGATTCATGTAGACATTAAGGTGGATAAGCCAATCAACGGAATTATTCCAAAACTGATCGAGTTGCCTGGTGTAACTAACGCTTCACAAAGAATTCCTTCTGGCCAAGGTGAATTCCCAAGTGTAGCTTTAACAACTAAAGAAGATGATGCAATAATTTCCTCGTTAAGCATCCTGCATCAGAACAACATCCGGGTACTCGGACTATCTACCAAACAACCCTCCCTTGAAGACGTATTTCTAGCACTTACTGGGAGAACATTAAGTGAAGACACCAGCAAGAGAGAGGAGGTAGCTGTCGATGCATAATGAAGTCTTCCTACCTTCTAAGACAACATTTCGTGGAAACATCACCATTGTTAAAAGCATAGTGAAGCAACAACTCGCAGTTTTGCGAGCGTATTGGGGCGCTTCTCTAATGTCTATTCTTATTCCTCTTATGTTTGTTCTCATACCTATAATGATCGGAAGAAGCGTTTCTCCCAATTATGAACAGAATTTTCAGCAAAACACTGGAGCGACTGACGCAGAAGCCTACCTAGTAATAGGAGCTGTATTCTGGGCCATGATGGTAGGAATTCTATGGGACTTTGGAACATATCTGAGAGAAGAACAATTCCAAGGAACTCTCGAGTCAGTTATGGTTACTCCTGTTTCCAGATACGTACTCGCATTGGGGAGAGGATTGTTCAGCCTTACATTTGGTTTAGTTTCAAGTTTCATCAGCATAACAATTGGGCTACTGATCTTTTCTCCCGATGTTTTGTTCTCGTTTACCTTCGTTAGAATAATGACCGTTTTTCTTCTCATAATTGTGTCATATTTTCCAATGATTGGAATGAGTCTTCTTGTGGGAACACTCGTGATAAAATTCAAAGACATAGAAAGTGTGATAAACTTACTCCAATGGGTTCTGGGAACGTTAATGGGTGTTTTCTTTTCAATCGCGGCTTTACCTTGGGGATTCCGAGTAGTTGCTCTCTTATTTCCTCCAACTTGGGGTCTTAACGATGCACGTGCAATTCTTCTGTCAACGCCTCCCGTAGTTGTAATGCTTGGCTTTAGTAATTACACTCAAGGTCTTTTATTAGATACCGCAATAACCCTTGCAATTGGGATTTTCTGGAGTCTTGTAGGATTCTTTCTCTTCATTCGTATTCTGGAGCATGCAAAGAAAGGGTCAGGACTAGGAGAATATTGATCTCAAGTTGGTGAGTAAAAATGAGGAATGTATCAACAAGATCAAGATTGAGAGCTTGGAGAGCAGCAATTAAGAATGACTTCCTGCACCTCGCCAGTTATAAGTTTAATTTCATTGGCGGCATCATTACTGGTGTTGCAATAATTCTGTGGATAACTTTTGCTGCACTTTCGTTTGCTGATAAGGGATCTGTTTACGAGACAACACTTCCAAGTGTGGCTCTATATGGAACTATTGTCTTCTTCTATGCCTCAGACTTCCTATGGGCTGTAGGAAGATATGTGAGAAGGCAACAATTTTTTGGCACTCTAGAACAAATCTACATGGCACCAGAAGGCATGAAAACAGTCATGATTATGGGATCCATGGGAAGAACAGTGATAAGCACGATTCAAGCACTATTAATCATAGGAATATTCGCACTCTTCTTTCCTGTAAGTTTCGGAAACATTACTCTGATGTTTCTCGTACTGGGGGGGACAGTTATGGCTTCTCTCAGTATAAGCATACTTATTGGAGCATTCACTCTTACAATAAAGAGAGGAGAAGTCATAATGAATCTAGCCAACTTTGGGGTGATTTTTCTTGCAGCAGCATTCTTCCCTTTTGCATTCTTGCCACTTGGCGTTCGATACCTTAGCCTTTTTTTCCCCATATCGTACGCTGTTGATGCTATGAGAGCTGCCATGATACCGAATTGGTATCCAGAACTAATCACAATGCTTCCTATTTCCGTATCCTCTTCTCTAGCCGCTCTGTTCCTCGAACTTGCAATTCTTTACGTCTATTCATCGCTATTACTCGTTCTGGCTCTCAAAACATTTTCACATCAAGAACGAAAACTCTTGAAAGGTCCAGGACTAAGTGAGTATTAGCGCTTCGAAAGAGCATAGTAAGGTTTCAATACTTCTGTTCATAAGAAAAGTAAATATCTTTGAGCAACTTATTTGGCAAGGCGAATATTTCTCATTCTCATACCTTCGGGGCCAGCAGTGAAAACCGGAGCACCTTGCATTGGATTGCCCTTGCCACAAGTTTGGAGCTCAGCAATGAAACCCTTTCCAACAGCATCGATGCTTGAAAAGAGACCAATAGTAGTCAATTCGATAGTGGGTCTCTTAATCATTTGATCAGTGATTTCTCCATTTTCAATCTTGTAGGCTATGGAACCTACATATTTGGACTGAAATCGGCGGTCATCAATATTCCACTCGGAGAATGTCTTCATGTATATTCCTTCTTTGACTCCTTCTACTAGCTCTTCAAATGAATGGTCTCCGGGAGCAATGTAGGTGTTGGCCATTCGAATGATTGGTTCTCTGTCATATCCTATTGCTCTTGCTGCTGCGTTACTGTGTGTTCCCCACATTGCAGCTGTCTCGCGGTTATGGAGCATCTCGTTAAAAATCCCGTTTTTAATTAAATACCTGGGTCTTGTCTGAACTCCCTCATCATCGTATTTATAGTAACCAGGACTTCCCGGAATCGTTGGGTCGTCAATAACTGTCACTACTTCGCTTCCTACCCTAGATTTTCCAAGTTCTAGTTCCTGTACGTAGCTTTCTCCGGCTTCTGCACCTTCACGACCCCAGACTCTATCTGCTTCAGAAGGATGTCCCGCATTCTCATGAGCAATAATTCCGCAGACTTG
>JAJRWK010000080.1 GCA_024276795.1 archaeon
ATCCGCGGGCATGAGATCTGGCGTGAACTGAATGCGTTTATGATCCATACCAAGAACTTCGCCTAGTGTGGCGGCCATGTAGGATTTAGCAATCCCAGGCACACCTTCCAATAAGACATGACCTCGAGCAAGTAGCGTCTCTAGAATTAATTCTAGGATTCGTTCATTTCCAATAATTCTTTTTTTCATTTCTAGTAGTATTGTTTCACCTAATTCGTACACTTCTTCTATTGATTTTACCATAGTTGCACCTCTGATTTTATTCTATACTTTCATAATAGCTAAAATTAAGGAGGATGTATTAAGGGGCTACTTCCAAAGAGTAATGTTACTATCGCAAACACAAGGAGCGCAGATAACATGAGAGTGAATAACGCGTTGAGATATAACATCGTGGAAGAAACAAATGACCATATAAGGATAGAGATAAGGTTGAGCACAAGCATTAGGGAGAGAATTAGGAGGAAAAGCATAGCGGTTATGATTCGAGCGAAAGCAACCCCTAGCCCTCGAGTCGAGTTGTTTGAACTCCAGAAGTAGGAAACCAAAAAAGCTCCTGACAGGAGAATGAGAATGAGAATGAACAAGAGCGTTGTCAAGAAATCTTGACCAATCTCTTTGAAATAGAATAGCAAAATAAGGGCTGAAGCCAAATAGCTAATGAGATAGAGCCGTAACATAGCAAGCGCAAAAACATCAAGATAAGATTTCCTAAAACGAATAGTTGATTCAAATGGCGGAATAAGTAATGCTTCGCATTTCCAGCAACGAGTCGAGGAAACAGGTATGACTGCGTAGCAACGAGGGCAAGTATAGAGGATTCTTGAACCACATAACATACAAACCTCCGAATCCCCCATGTGGCGTTTGCAATTGGGACAGATTCCTGGTTTGAACCAGTGGGAAGTAAGGCGTTCATGTATTTTGGTAAAGAATCCCTCAAAATGACTAACGCCGATATGCGATTCGGGAGTGAACGGAGGGGAATGCCAGTTGTTACAAAAATTACAACGCAATGCTTCAATGCTCTTGACTCTAAGTAATAAGCCAATAATGGTGATCCAGATTATTGGAGCGAGGAAAAGAAAGATTTGAGGTATGTCGTATCCAAAGAGGACAAATGTGCCAAAAGGAAAGCCGTTGGATGGGTGTGAGACTGTTGCAAAATAGTTCCATGCGCTGTGAAGCGCCCAGGCAAGAATGAAAGCAGGCAGAAACGCTCGATAAGAGCTAATTGTCATTGACGGTTTGTTTTCCCGATATAGGGCAAGAATAAGGCCATATGCGGAAATCATGGTTGAGGCAACATGCAAAGGGCTACCGAATCTAACTACGACTTGTAGGAGAATTAGAGACCAGTAATTACCTACCTTAGGAGTAAATATTCCAGTTCCCAAAATCGAGTAAAAATAAGTTTCAATAAAAGTGAAAGTACTTCCAACAACCACCGCAGAAAACAGAATGAAACCAGGGTTGTTCAGGGCTCGAACTTCTTTTCCGGTTTCTTTTTCCGCAATAATAGTCTTTGAGAGATAGAAGATGCCTATTATTTTGGCAGTCTCTTCAAACAGGGGGACAACTATAGAGACGAAAACGATATTACCAAGATTTGAAAGAGAAGTTGGATCGATATTTAAGAAAAAGCCCGTCACAAGCGTAATGACATAAACAAGATAAAAGTACCGAGTGTTTAGCATTAAAGCAACAATTAGGCTCACGAGTCCCGAGACGAAAATGAATTGAAGAAGGAAAGTAAAGTGCCTCTCTTCCTTCAACAATTTACGCAAAACGAAACCAGCAAACAGAATTAATGCCAGTGAAAACAATATTGGAGCAAAAACAATGGCGAGCGATTGAAAAACACGAGTGGGAACAAGGGTCTGACCCTCAAAGCTCCCCAGGAATAAGAGTATTCCCCCGGTCAAGGGAAATAAAATAATTAGAGATAGACTCGGTTCTTGTAGTGAGAGTGAAATCCTCGATCGTAGATATCGTCGTTCTCTATGTTGTGCCGACTGCATGCTTAGGATTATCCGAGTGGTTCAGATATAAATACTTAGTACAATCACGAAAACAGTCTTAATCTAAAAGAGCGATGGTAGAAGCGATCACAAAAGTGCCTAACAGAATGTAAGAACAGTGAATTTCTTAGAAAAAAGAAGAAGAAAGCTCGAAATAATTCGAGCAAAATTAATCCTTGGAAGGCTTAGAGGCGTTTCCTTCTAATGATTACAACACTTGTAATAGCTAATGCTCCTGTAAGTGTAGCGTAGAAACCAAATCCGGGTAATGGCAATGCGGGTTGAGAAGTGGTTTCGGCAGGTGGTGTGGTATCATTGACTGAAGTAGTAGTAGTGTCGTTGGCGGGAGTAGTGTCGTTGGCTGGTGTGGTATAGGTATCGTTGGAGGTATAGAGATCAGTGGGGGTAAATGTAGGTGCAGTTTGGTAGAACACCGGAATCTCGGCTAGGTTGACATAACTGCTAAACCAGACGTTGAATGAGAAATCAAGGTTGATGGGAAATACAGCCCCGCTGTTTGGATCTTGAAGATCGCCGGAGCCTGAAACATAGATGTCCAGCCAGATGTATTCATAATGACCAACAAGAAGGTTCAGATCTTTGTCATAAGTAAACGTTTCCTGGTAGCTGAAAGTGATCGTAACATCAAGGCTTGCTGAGGTCAGATTGGGAATGTCGAAAACTCCGGGATCGTTTACGATGAAGGTCCACGTCTTGAAATAGGATGCAGTAACATCTGTAGCATTTATCCAATAATCATTGAACCCATTGACGTACAAGTTCCAATAATAGTCAAAAGTTTGCAAGGACTCCATTGGCACAAGAGAGTTTCCTGCAATAAGATCTAGGAATGGCATTTTGTCCTGTCCATCGTCGTTTCTGAAATAATCATAAACGTCGACAGTATCGTCAAAACCACCGATTAGAGGATAAGTTGAGTTATAGGGAATTTCAAGAATGCCATATTTCTCCTCCCAGTCATATTCGGGACCCCATGTGGTATTGTCCCATACCATATTTCCAGATGGGTCTCGGAACCCATGATCCTCGGAACTTCCTCTTTCAACATCTCTGACATCTTTTATTCCGAAGGTTGTGAATCCATCGATGCTGGATTGAGAGAGTCTGGCGGAATTAATCGATACAGGTAATTCAGTATATGCAGTGTATAGTGTAGTGTTTCCGTATGCGTTGGAGTAGTCGTTTCTCATAACGTAATTCAATACGTCACCTGTGCTCGCATCAGAGACCGTGCTGGTTGCCATGCCTCCAGAGTCCCATCCACTCCAGAACACAATTTCATCTCCATAACTGAAGACATAGTTGGGGTCAACACCGGGTCTGACACGATCTGGACCAAAGTTTAAGTCGTTCACAACTATATGGGTTGCCTGAGTCGAAGACTTTTCAATAAAGATATTGGCGACTAAACTATTTGTTTGATCCAGTGAGAGTGAGCCACTCGGAGGAGCGGGCAGTTGAACGTTGCTAGCATTGAAGGACACATAGAAGTAATCGGTAAACATGAATTCTCGAAGAATCCCGGAAGTGCTATTGAATGAAGCCATGAAATCAATTTGTAAGTCTGCTTGGAAGTCAAAAGCATAGTCTCCCCAGGGTAGCATAGGTCCACCAGCGGGGACGCTGATACCGCTAACGAATATGTTTAGGGCAAAGGAACTTGTGATGTTCACGATATCGGAACCTACAGCAACATTTCGGCTTACTAGGTATAGAGAGCTATAGAGTGCTTTGTCCACTATTATTGACCCAAGGCCCTCGCCGATGAATGGTATTCTGTTGTCGATTCCGTCCACTTCAAAAACAGGGATAGACCCTTCTTGCATTTCAGGGAAAATCATCGTATAGGTACTGTTGTAGAGGGCGTAAAAGGAGTCTTTAAAGGGCATCGCCATCCCGTCCAAAGGTTGACTGAAGGAATCATTCCACTGGTTTGGCATGCCACTGAAATTCTCCCAGTCAGTCCAGTCAAATTCCACGTAGCTACCGGCATTTGCGAAGCTCTCACCTTCAACAGCGCCAGCAACAGTGTCTGCAAATGACTCGACCGTGAGTAGTCGGCCGTATCCCGTGCTGTCTATCCATACTTCTCCGAATTCGGAGTGATTTGCGAAAACTTGGCCAGTTACGCTGTCTACATTGTCAACATACGCTGAGCTACTTTCCATTGTTGTTGAGAAAACGTCAAAGTACAAGCTATCTCCCAACACCATGGGCTGAGCGCCTGTCGTTTGACCCATTGGCATCTGCACAGACGCAGAGACCAAGAAAACTACGGTAAGAAGCGCGAGCGCTAAAGTATTCTTTTTCATAATTATCACCGTATTATTATATCATGTGTTTCTCTTACTATAAATCTGTTATAGTGGAAAATATCGGAAAATTGGTAAACGGATCCCGATGTGTGAGACTTGAACGTGAAAGAAAAGGGCAACAATTTGTCTGAAAACCTAGGCTATTGCTTTCGGAAAAGGAACAGAAAACCTTGGTAGGCCTTGTTCTTCAGAGGTTATCTCAAGTCTCCAATATCAAAACCTAATTCCATTTCGTCCGAGTCGTCGTCAATTGATGATTCTCCTTGGTATTCTGAAGATGAGAAACGCATCATGGGAACGAACGAGTAGTCAAATGGAATTATCGGTGGTTCGGGAAACTCCAACTGAGTTAATCTGGCCAATTCTTTAAGCGCTATTTGTGCAGCTTCTTCATCTTCATCTTCATCACAGTAAACCAGCAACGCAATAACGCTTTTTTCGTGTGAGGTTCCGTAAGCCAAAATACTTGCTAATGGACCGATCATTGGAAGATGGTCTCCCATTGTTGTTCTAATGCCATAATTTTTCTCATATTCGGGAGTAGCGACGTATGCTGCCCATTTGTTATCGCCTGGCTGGCGAGTAACTTCTCTCAAACCACCGATGAATAGATATTCCTTAAAGTCCCACTGTATGACTGTGGCCATCATGGCATCCCAGAACTGTTGCGGTGTCGCAGTTACCGGAATTGGGACTCTTGGAACAAGATAATATACCGCCCTCGTTTTTTCCTTGTAAAGAGTAATTGGTGCTTCGAGCCTACCGCGATGGAGCCATGTTGAATTCCCCCAGAATCCTACAGATTCAAGGTCAAGGGTCTCTGCAAGGTGGTTCATAACATTAAAACCGACATTCCCGAATCCTGTGAACCCCGTAATCAAGATGGCGTCTTTTTCCAATTTGTCCGGATTTACTGCGAATACCATTCGACTTCCTCAAGCCTATTGAATTAGGGGTTACTTAAGAAAATGCGTATTGTACTTCATGAGCTACTTTGTTTGCATGCAAAGTTTTCATGTGCTCTCATTCACGCCTAGGATTGCTCCCAAACGCTCAAGCACAACGGGCGGCTCACCCGCCCACTATCCCGTAACCCAGATACGAGCACGGGGGATACTTGAACATCAATGCTTACGAACAGAGATGTTTCTGCTAACCAGCGGCGCGAAACGGAGGCAAGGGATGGCTTAACGCGGATTCGCTCAGGATGTTGCATTTGCACGGGCACACCACTATGCCCATGAGATACGTCGTTGCATCCTTAACACAAAGCTAGAGGGACGGTGCCTCCAAAGTGCACGCACACCAAATAGCACAAAATCCCCACCACAATGTTAAAGATAATGTCTCATCTTGTTTGAGTGAAACCTAAAAAATAATTTCACGAACTGATCTTGCAACTGCTGGGAAACCGAAAAGAAACAGGTCTTAGCTAACTTTGACTTTTCTTGATATAATTCGCTCTTCCTTCTGGTCCAATCAATATAAAGTTAAATATAATAAAGCAGATTCTCTCTCAATATGGCTGAATCCGATTATTCCAGAAATGCCCGCGGGAGCCAATATGACTTCGATAAGTATATCAATTCTCAGATGCATCAAGAGGGGCTTCAACAAGCAATTGGTCTTCTCCAGATTGACAAAAACGATGTGTGTCTTGAAGTAGGATGTGGGCCGGGGTTTTTGGCAGCCGCTATGGCGGAACACTGCTGGATATCTGTTGGAATAGATTCTCGAAAAAAATTCATAGAAATTGCGCGGAAAGTGAGAGACGCTAAACTAGCAGCCAACCTAATCTTAGCGGAAGCAGAGCCTGATGAAATACCCTACCCTCCAGAGCATTTTACAAAGATCGCTACAAGAATGAGCATGCACCACTGGAGAAATCCTGAACGCGTATTAAGAGAGCTTAGGAGAGTAGTTGCGAGACATGGAAAGCTACTCATTATTGACCATATTGCACCAGCAAACTACTAATATGCTGCATTAATGGATTTAATCGAATCGATGCGCGATGAGAATCACAAAAGGCTGATTGCAGAACCAGATCTTAAAGATCTCCTCGATCGAACACGCTGGGACATCGTTGTTCTAGAATATAAACGAGAAAGAGAAGACTTAGATGCCTGGCTCTCCAGAACGAACAAGGAAGGCATTAAAGAAGAGATCATCAAATTATTGCAAAATATTCCCGAAGATCTGCGAGAGTACATCGACTTAGAACAACAAGGTGAAAAATACTTTATAACCTTTAAAACCACCTTAGCGCTTTGTGAGCCTATCTGAAAACCCTTCTCCTCGGAAATGCACAAGATCATCGTAAACGCGTAATTTTCTTGTTAAGAAGAAATCCACATTAAGCTTTTTCATCCAAATCAACTTATGCATGAAAATGTAGTTGCCACGGATGCCAGGGCGATTCTGGAAGATATTGCGCTTTGCGGTCATCGAACCGGGACAAAGATAGTTTTTCCGAATGAACTTGTAGAGTTCCTCATCGGTAACAGTGACTTTCCTGGCTGGGAAAAAGCAATTTTTCTCATATCGGAGGACGCGAATCTCTCCTTATTTCAAGAATGCTTGCATTCAAGAGACCTATACTTTGCTTCTCATCAAATAAGATCAGCAAGGGAAGCACGCATTTCTGATGTGCTGACAAATGATTTCAGGGGAAAAATCCGCCTATTAGATGAGAACCATCCTGAATATGAGGAATTTGATAAGGCGATTAGAGTCAAACCATTTGGAAATGATCTTGTGGTTTGGACAAGAAACCAGTGATCTTGTTTTTTGTAGAAAAAATATTTGCCTTAGCAAGCGTCGGAGTTAGGTCTTCTTCAACTAACGATTAGTGGTTTAGAACCCTAAGGGTTTAAAATGAGTAGCATGATTGTTGTTCAGATTGGCCTAGGGCCAGTTGGAATCATTCGCATTCACTGGAAAGGTGAGATCATAAAATGGTAGTTGCTAACGGTTATTTCTGGACCGCTCCCATTACTGCTTTAGTCGCTGTGATTGCAGCGGTTTACTATATTAGATGGATACATCGGCAGGACCGCGGAACAGAAGCAATGATTAAGATTCAAAACGCCGTGAAAGAGGGGTCATTGGCATTTATCAAACGCCAATACTCGACAATTGGAATCATCGGCGCCGTCATTGCAGGAATTCTATTCCTCGCAATTGACCTGACACGATACGGTGGAAAACCCTACACTTTGATTGCGTTTCTCATTGGTGTAACAACCAGCCTTATTGCGGGTGCAGTAGCAATGATCGTTGCTGCAGACACGAACGCTAGATCGACCGAAGGAGCGAGGAGAAGCAAAAATGATGCGTTGGTAACAGCATTCCGCGGCGGACTCGTGATGGGTCTACTTGTGGTTTCGCTAAGCTTGCTTGGAATCAGCGTCCTCTATTTCGTTTACAGTAATTGGCGTTCTACAGCAGTCCCCGCGCCACAAGACATTATCGGATTCGCATTCGGAGCAAGCTTTGCAGCTCTCTTCGCCCAGCTCGGTGGAGGAATTTATACTAAAGCAGCCGATGTTGGTGCTGATCTCGTTGGAAAGGTTGAAGCTGGGATTCCCGAAGATGATCCCAGAAATCCCGCAGTCATCGCCGACAATGTTGGAGATGCTGTTGGAGACTGTGCAGGAAGGGGAGCTGACCTTTTCGAATCAATCACTGGAGAAAACATCGGAGGAATGATTGTAGGGCTAACTTTCTACTTGTCCCTCACCAGCTTAGGCATAAACGAAAAAGTTGCAGTGAATTTCATCATCTTTCCTCTAGTGGCCAGAGGCTGGGGGTTAATGGTAACCCTTCTCGCAAGCTTCTTTGTAAGACTTGATGAGTCAGAAGAAGATCCCATGACACCACTAAGAAAAGCATACAACATCAATGTAATCGGTGCAGTGATCGTATTCGGCATCCTTATCTACACCATGCTTGCCCGGCCCCTGGGTGATCAATACGGATCAATGGCCTTGTTCGGCTTCATGTTTGGAGCAGCACTTCTCGGCCTATTCCTTGCATGGGTCATCATGGCAATCACAGACTACTACACTAACTATCACTACCGTCCAGTCAAGTCTATAGCTGAGGCCTCAAAGACAGGTGCAGCAACCAACATTATTACCGGCTTATCAGTGGGAATGGAAAGCACCGCGATTCCAACCCTCATGATAATTGTTGCAATTATGGGATCATTCATCTTCGGAGAACGCTACGGCGCACTTTATGGTTCAAAATTCGCGGGTGAAGGATCTCTAATCAGCAATCCTGTGCTTTGGGGTGTGTATGCTTCGACGATTGCGACCATGGCTATGCTCAGCGTCACTGGAATGATCCTTGCCATGGATGGTTACGGTCCAATTGCAGACCAAGCTGGAGGAGTTGCAGAAATGGCTGATGTCGGTGAAGACGTTAGGAGAACAATGGAAGCCCTCGATGCTGTCGGAAACACCACAAAGGCCCTAGCAAAAGGATATGGAATGGCCAGTGCAGGTCTCGCTGCGCTTCTCCTCTTCCAAGCATATCTGGAAGATCTTTCAAGAGAAGCGAAAGGCCTCTATGGAGAAGGCCACATCGAGGTTAACATTACCAATCCTCACATTCTCATGGGAGCTCTCGTTGGAGCAATGCTCCCGTTCATCTTTACTGCGATGAGCCTTGGAGCAGTCGGACGAGCAGCCAAAGGAATGATTGAAGAAGTCAGAAGACAATTCCGTGAAATCCCCGGTATCCTCGAGGGAACAGAAGACCCCGACTACGGAAAATGCGTGGATGTAAGCACTAAATCAGCCCTAAGAGAAATGATTATTCCTAGCTTGCTAGTAACCATAACACCAGTGCTTGTTGGCATCATTTTCGGGGCAGTTGCCGTAGCAGCCTTCATAATTGGAGCGACCTTCAGCGGAATCATGTTAGGCTTCACCTTAAACAACTCGGGAGGAGCTTGGGATAACGCGAAGAAACTCATCGAAGCAGGCCAATTTGGTGGAAAGGGTAGTGAAGCTCACAAAGCCGCTGTTGTTGGTGACACAGTCGGTGACCCCGCCAAGGACACTTCAGGACCCAGCATTCACGTGCTCGTGAAACTAATCAACACTGTGGCACTGGTGTTCATTCCCGTGTTCATTTACTTCGATAAGAGTTTCAACATTTCTGATCTATTTGATAAGCTAGGACTGTAAAATCGCATCCTAGAATAGAAATATTCTATTCCTCCTCTCCAAATCACTTCTTTTTCCAGCTGTAATTAAGCTCAATTCTTCTATGGAGTTGGTTTTGCTCTTCAAATCACCGAGAATTCTAAACTTACTTGGAGCACATATAGGCTCGAGAGTCTAGGGTGTTCCTTCACACAACAAGAGGAAAAATTCAAAACGCTACGAAGAAGAGCAAATAATTCTCATGATTTTTTTAGTCGCTGTTGTAAGAAAAATCAAGGAGGAGAAGAGAGTCATCAAGCCATTCGTTGAACAGCTTGCATGTTACGGGATTAACGGGATTATTCATCCCGCATTCATCCGTTTTGGGGCAAGCGAAGCATGGCATGGAGTCAAGCGTGTCCCACTCGGACAAATCAGATTTTGGCAATCGTATCTGCCATGGCTCCCCCCGTTTATGATCAATAATAATTCTATTCTCGAACATTAATTGTTTGAGTTTTTCCTTAACCTTCGGATATCCCCCAAACTCTCTCACAAGATCATTATACTTGACGGTTGTTGATTCCATGCCTCCAAGATAATCCATTATTGCGTTTTCAAGCCCTTCTTCGTAGCCGCTAAAAGTTGCTTCGCTTTTTCGTATATTTTCATAATTTGTGGGGTTCTCCAAGATAGCCATGTACTCTCATCCTCTGGGCTTCTAACGCCAATTCCTACTATGTGAAAAGTAGCTTAAAAGGAATTCTATGGTGGCCGTAAATTAGAAAAATATTAGTGAAAATAAGCTAAAACCAAAAAAAACATGAATCAATAAGATATTCCTCGGCTCTGAAATAACATCCATTAGAACCAACTCAACTCGACTATTGATTCAAGCTTATGGATGTTTGCTAAGATTTTTCTAACATGGAACTGAAAAAAGCCCATGTCTAGCGTGGATCGCTGGTACACTCCAGATAAAATATACGATGCTCACTGCCACTATTTTGGTCATTCATTCTTTAACCGGGTTGCGAAACAACGAGGATTTGAATCTGCTGAAGAGCTATTGAAAAACTGGCAATTTAGAGGAGGTAAGATAGAACTTCCCCCTAAAGATTCCAAGCAACTCGCAGAAATGTGGGCAAGGGAAGCCGAAAAGAACAATGTGGACAAAATTGTTCTCCTCCCAGAGTTCAATGATTTAACCGATTTACGAGTTGCAGTCCAGGAATATCCAGATTTGTTTGTTCCCTTTCTTTCTGTGGACCCGACTCAACCAGAGGCCAAATCTATTCTCGAGAAAGGCATTTCAGAGATTGGTGTAAAAGGGATTAAGCTTTATCCTCCGCTACATTATTTCCACGCATACGACGACCGAGTAACGCCAATTTATGAATTGGCCCAAGAACACAACCTATTAGTTACCTTTCATTTTGGAGTCTCAGTAGGAAGCACTGCAGACATGAGATTCATGAATCCCACAGATCTTTCGCCTGTGGCGCTGAAATTCCCTAAAGTGAAGTTTGCATTGGCACATTTTGGAACGGGGTACTTTAGAGAGCTTCTTTTCCTTATGTATCACTATAAAAACATCTATGCTGAAACTAGCAGTTCCAATGTTTGGATGGATTATCTCCCTCATAAACTAACATTACAAGACGTGTTTCGCAAAGTAATTGACGCAACGGGAGTAGATCACATTATTTTCGGAACAGATAGTTCTTTTTTCCCAAGAGGATGGAGAAGAGCAATTTTCGAATGGCAGTTGGCGGTACTAAATGATTTACGGTTATCACAAGAAGAAATCAACGCAGTGTTCTACAAAAACTTAGAAAAAGTACTGAATCTCTAAGCATGAGCAAACTTCAAAGGATGAAAAGAATAGAAAAAACCAGACGCTAATGGCTTTTTGCAATTATCGTCTCCGTCGCTTTTTCAAAATTACTAATAGAATGAACATTCCTAGGACTACAATAACAATGCCGATCAGATAATATAGGTCATCAGTGTTGTCTGGCGCTGGGGCGGGAGACAAAATGTCGCTGGCTGCCCAAGGCACATCCCAGCTCACAGTTGGATAAGAGAGACTCGTAGTGTTCAGAGTTGCAAAGAACTGCTTGATGAGAGTCAGTGTTTCCTCATATTTCGAAACAGAACGTTCGAAATTGCTAATGGAATGTATTAGAGAATTGACCCGCCCGAGAAGAGATAGAGCTGTTTCTCTTTTCTCTCCCGTGAGGTTTAGAAGAGAAAACCTAAGGGTTGCAAGGTACTTGTAATCCTCCAGGCCTTTGCGGAACAGCTCTAGTCTCAAAGAAGAGACTGGACCATTGACAGGTGGTTGATTGGAGTCCTGAGGTACTAGATGACCTGGATAGATTAGCCATCCGTCTCCATTTTGTGCTTGAACACCAAACAAACCACCAGAAATCCATAATGCTGGATCGTCTTCCCAAACATTGATCATCGTGTCATGTTTGGCGTCATACCAAGCCATTACGGACCAGAACCCAATTCCAGAGGCGTTGTATTTCCACGCAATCCAAGGAAGAATACGATGAAATAAGGCGGGATTGACAATTCCAGGGAGTGAAGGGAATTCGTAGTCCCTATCTTCAGCAAGTGGGGGAATGTCTTCATCTCCCTTTTCCAATGCAGTCCAGGCTTGCTGATAGATCAACACTTTTCGTTTCTTGGCTATCGCTTGGGAGAGATAATCTGGTGAAAACTCAAAGTCTTCTTGAGGAGAAACCAAGATTGAAAACGAATCTGTCAGATCCGTAAAGTCAGTAGTATCTTTTTCAAGATCGATTGCTACTGCTTGGCTTTCCCAATCAATCGACCCATCAATTCGATAATGGAAAAAGACTTGTTCATCACTGGCTTGCCAAGTTAGATAGGCGTATTTGGCTAGTAGCCATGCAGCGTATTCGTCTGATGGTTCATCAAGCTCCTCTATCCAAATGAACCATTCGTAGCCGTTGCTTCTTGTCAGATTCTTGGATAAGAGAAAATGCTTGAAATCTGAAAGGAAAGAAAGATACTGCCCTTGAGACGATTCTTTGTGAGCCCCATAATAATCTATTCCCAAATCTTCAAGGGATAAGGGAACTCGAAGAACAATAGGGTTCTGGGAGACAGATAAGAGGGTTGCAATGACAGAGTAACTTTCCCACCATTCCTCAAACATCCATTGACCTTGATCGGTTTTCCGTGGCAAGACATCGAACACATCGTAGGTATCAGTTGGTGATATCTCTCGATCAATGAAGAATTTCGAATAGATCTCTATTTGTGTAGCAAAATCCTGGTCTGTGAGATCTTGTAATTCTTCCAGTTCCCAAAAGTCAACATATGCAGGATTGAAAAGACCAGTTGTTTTGGGAAGTGTATAGTCGAAAACTTCGATTGAAAACTGCACCATCTCTATTAGATCACCTGTAACAGAAATACTCCCAGAATAATTCCCTGCAGGGGCATTGCTTGGGATTCTGATAGATACCCATAGGGGTTGATTCTCCTTGGCATTTACAGAGAAAGAGTTAACAAGAGGGATCAAAGCATCAGGATATTCACCTTTTTCATAGTCAAGGACGCTTTCATAATATGTCTCAGATCTCACCCGGACATAATATTCTAGGAAAACCTTAATATTCTCATTGGAAATAACTGTTCCATTTGGGCCAAGAAGGTCTGAAACTTGGATTCGAAGTGAAGGCAAATCGGAAGAGCCAGCACTCACTACAACTTGAAAAGACTCCAAGCTCCCTTTTGCAGCGTACATCTGAAGAAAACTTGAATCTAATGGAGCAGTTGAAAGAGGATCAGTCCCGGTATTATCCTTGAAAATCTTGGCAGTAGAATGTGTTATCCAAAAACTTGGATTCGTTTGTTGGGTTTGAAGCATGAAACCAGAGAATAATCCGTTAGAAATAACAAGCATGAGCAGCAAAACACGGCAAATGGTTGTAAACTTCCAAGTAGGTCTTTCTAGTTCTTGTTTTTTCATGAAATCACGTCTATGAAGCAATCAATATGTATGAATTATAGAAAAAAGTGCTTTCAACGATCTTATTAACTTTCTAGTTGAGAGTTTCAGCAGTCGAGAAAAGATGAAAAAAGCCGAATTTAGATTACATGTTTTTCAATGAATTCACTGATCTTTGTATACATGTCAATAAGATTTTCTTTACGTTCTATTCCATGTCCTTCCAACGGATAGGTCAAATAAGAAACATAGGCTCCATTCTTGGTAGCTTTTCTGACGAATTCATCAACTTGTTCTTTGGGAACCACAATATCTTTTTCTCCTTGTATAATCATCAGTGGTCTGTCGAGCTTTTCAGCATGAAAGATAGGGGAATATTCTCTATATTTCCGGGCGTCTTCTGGTAGATCCCCAACCAACATGCGGTCATAATGAGATTCAAAATAATGTGTATGTCGAGCTAAATGGAAAAGATCAGTTACCGGAGCACGAGCAATCCCGGCAGAGTAAGCGCGAGGGTATTTTGTCATCACGTTTAGTACTAGGAAACCTCCAGCACTGCCACCCATTATTACAGATTTTTCAGTATCCCCAATTCCTTTGCTTTCCAGATGCCGAAGTAAGTAGACTGCATCCTCTGTGTCTCGCTTTCCCCAGTGTCCATTAAGTGATTGAGTATATTCTCGACCATAACCGGTGCTTCCTCGATAGTTCAGCTCAATATACAGATAGCCACGAGTTGAAAAAAAGTTCGCAGTGGGGGTCCAAGATTTGAATCTTTGCGAAGTTGGTCCTCCATGAGCATTTACTACAATCGGAGCTTTTTCAAGATTGATGCTTTGGGAATACCAGAGGATACCATAGGCCTTCTGATTTTCTGTTGTGTTGTATTCAAAGTGTTCAACAGTGAGATCGTTTTTGTCCAGACCAAAGCGAGTATGACTTTGAGTTATCGTTTCAGTCTTTCCTGTGTCGGCAGAATAGCTACATAGGGTAGGTGGAATAAGAGGAGAAGAGAAGACAAAAGAAATGATCGGCTTTTTCGGATGGGCACTCAAGCCTTCATAGAATCCCGAAGGAAGGCCCAAACTTCGGTCTTCTTCGTCCTCTAGATCATAACACGCTAGACGGGTTTCTCCACGGGAATTACGAATATGAAATATCTTCTTTCCGTCAAAATTCCAAGCGATTGTGGACCTTCGAGCCAGCCATGTTGGGTATCCATGTTCAGCGTTATCTGGGATGAGAATTCTTGGTTCGCTCCCAACTTCATCCATAATCCAGATATTCAACCATCCGGTTTGATCAGATAAGAAAACCAAAGAGTCTTTGTTAGGATGCCATACTGGCTGTGAAAATGCCACATGTGATTTTTCAAGCCTTAAAAAACGGTCTTTCTTGGGCGATGAAGACGAAGAATAATGCAAGGCTTTGACAACAATGCGGCTTTCGTCCCATGGCATGTAAGGAAAATCCCACTCGTGCCATGCGATATAGCTCCCAGTAGAAGAACAGGCGGGGTCGATGATAAAATTGTGAAATTCGCTTTCTTGAATCGGTAGGGATGGCGTATCAAGAAGTATACTAGATAAGACCATAGTTTCCTCCAGCATCGAGGAATAGTATACCCTAGATTCAGAAACAACGGGTGCACTTGCACGAAAAGTGGCGGGTAAAAGACGGGACTCTCTGCCACTTGAAACATCGACTGACCATAGGCCTTCCTTATTAGCGAGGATTAATCGTTCAGATTTAGAATCCCAGCAGAAATGACCGCCACCATAAAGAACTGAAGGTTTAGTTTCCTGACTCGCGTTGACGTTCCTTAGGTTTGAAGCGTACATTCCTTCTTTCAAATCAGTTACGTAGAGGGAATTCCTGCCTTGGCTTGAGAGAATGAATGCGAGATGCTTACCATTTGGAGAAAAAGAGAGCTCAAGAAGGTTGACTCGCGTGGCCAGTCCGATCATCGGAAACTGGTTTTTTTCATCTCCACATTCTCTATCGAAATCCATGGACTGCACTTCGGTTCCTACCAGAAAAGTATTGCGCAGATTTGGATAGCTACGAAATGAGGCATGGTCTTTCATAGGACTCGAAATAGTCTAAGACGCGTTTATGTTGATGCAACTTTCTGCTATGGATTTTCCTAGAAAAAAAGAAAGCAGCGGCATAGGGACAGATATAAGCTCAGCTTTGATTCTCTTCTTCTGGTCTGTAGCGGATTACGAAATCAAAGAAATCCTTGTTTTGTCATCCATTCGTCATTGTAAAGGGTGCTGAGATAATTTCTACCAGTGTCAGGTAAGATGACGACGATGACGGCATCTTTTCCCTCTTTTTTCGCAACTTGTAACGCACCATACATCGCAGCGCCAGAACTACTTCCTACAAATAACCCTTCTTCTCGAGTCAGCCTTCGAGCGGTGAGGAAAGCCTCTTTGTCTTTCACGACCATGACTTCGTCAATAATTGAGAGATCAATTGTTGGGGGTATGAAATCCTCACCTATGCCTTCAGTCTTGTAGGTATGTACTTCTCCATGGGTTTTGTAGAATTCTTCGTGGTAAATCGAGCCCTCTGGGTCGACTCCAACGATTTTGATATTGGGATTCATTTCTTTCAAATATCTGCCTGCACCGGTGATTGTTCCTCCTGTTCCCATTCCGCAAACCAAGTGAGTAATCTTGCCCTCAGTGTCTCTCCAGATCTCTGGTCCCGTGGTTTCATAGTGTGCTCGGGGATTGTTGGGGTTGAAATATTGATTGGGCGAGTAAGCCGTGCCTATTTCCTCGACCATTTTTCCTGCGATCTTGTAATAGCTTTGTGGGTCGTCGGGTTCGACTGCGGTTGGAGTGCGTACGACTTTTCCACCAAATGCCTTAAGCAGATTCTCCTTTTCCGTGCTCATCTTATCTGGCATTGTAAACGCTAGTTTGTAGCCTTTTAGAAGAGCAACGAGTGCCAAGCCGACGCCAGTATTTCCAGAAGTTGGTTCAACAATTGTCCATCCGGGCTTAAGTTTTCCTTCTTTTTCAGCAGCTTCAATCATGGGCTTCCCGATACGATCCTTTATACTGCCACCTGGATTCAAAAATTCAGCCTTCGCTAAGATTAAAGGCTCAAGGCCCACACTTAATTTATTGATTCTGATTAGAGGCGTGTTCCCGATCAATTCTAGGATACTATTGTAATACTTCATGTATTGACTTTCACCTTGAACGATTAATTTTCTCAAGTAGTATTTACAGCTTCACCATAATAATCAAATTGTTCTAAACAACATTGTGGGGGATAACTGGGAAAAAGTTCCGGAAATGTGGTGAAGAGTGATTTTTCTAAATCATGAAAAATATTTACCAAATGTGTTCAGAAAGTAAAAAATCAAAAGGACTATACCTATTACGTTCAGAAGAGTAATAAGCACATGGACGAAAAAGTGGACTCAATCCAAGTTACTCAATCAACAAAACACCTGAAATCGAGCTCAAGCAGACACTATGATCTCATAATCATAGGAGGAGGTGCTGGCGGATTTTCGGCAGCAACAAGAGCGTCAGAATTGGGCATCAGAGCATTGATGATAAATGCTGGCTTACCAATAGGAGGAACTTGTGTCAATGTTGGCTGTGTTCCAAGCAAAATCCTTATTGAAATGTCAAATCGTTATTTCTACACCACCGCGCAGTCCTACACATCATTGAGGCAAACCTGTGTTTGTAGTAAGCCTATTGATTTTTCAGAGGTTGTAAAAGAAAAGGACGAACTGGTTTATTCATTGCGTCAGCAGAACTATGTTGAAGTTCTCCGAGAAATGGAAAATGTGGATTATGTCGAGGGTTATGCAGAATTCATTTCACCTAAAGAAGTAAAAGTCGGAGAAATACACTATACCGCGGACAAGTTCATTATTGCAACAGGATCTAAGCCCAGAATATTAAATATTCCAGGAATTGACAAGGTTCAATTCTTGACTAATCGAGAAGCCTTAAGCCTCGAAAAATTACCTGAGTCTTTGATTGTGATTGGCGGAGGACCAATCGGCATAGAACTAGCGCAAATGTTTCGGCATTTTGGTGTAGAAGTAACAATACTGGAAAAAATGAATCAAATACTTCCTAGGTTTGACAAAGACGTTGCTGAGGAGCTAAAAACACATTTGGAAAAGGAAGGAATAATCATTAAGACAAATTGTTCAATTCAAGAATTGTCTGAGAAAGATGGATTAAAAATGGCCAGAATACTTTACGAAGAGAGGGAAGAGATTGTTTCGGGAAAGCAAATCTTGCTGGCAACAGGAGTGTCGCCAAATACATCCAATCTTGGACTAGATAAGGCAGGAGTAAACCTCAATAAGTACGGATTCATTGAAACGTATCCCTATTTCCAGACTAGCCAGGATCACATTTACGCGGTTGGAGACGTTGGGGGAAAGGCGTTTCTGGAGACTATCGCTGCTAAGGAGGGGTATTTAGCAGTTGGCAATGCGTTTCTTGAAGAGAAAAGGACCATAAACTATGAAGCAGTTCCGTTCGCTGTTTTTTCCACTCCTCAAGTAGCATCTGTAGGGCTAAGAGAAGAAACTGCCAGAAAGAGGTTTGACGACATTAGTGTCCGTACTATTCGAATGCACAATATTCCGAAAGCTCAAGCTCTCAAGGAAACAGTGGGACTTATCAAAATGATAATTCAGAAAGATACCAAGCGGGTTTTAGGAGTGCATATTTTAGCACCCCTTGCAGCGGATCTAATTCATGAAGCAACATTACTAGTTAAATATCAAATGACAATCGATGATGTGATTGAGACAATCCATGTTTTCCCTACCATGAGCGAAGGAATCAAAAGAGTAGCCCAAGCGTTTAATCGTGACATAGAAAAAATGAGTTGCTGTGTTGTTTAGTCGATACATTGAATTTGCAAAAAGATCCCTCAGGACTCAGAAGCGTTTTCGACACAGGTGAAATGGTCTTTTTGACAACACTAAATAGCGTAGTAAATGAGAATAAACACGAGGACATGATAAAGTTAGATCAAAAAGATTTGAAGGTTTTATACTTCTTGAAGAATAACGCCCGAATGTCTCTGACCGATCTAGGCAAAATAGTAGATCTCTCACCCGCAGGAGTAACGCTACGAATAAACAAACTCATAGAATCAGGAGTTATAGACCGATTCACTATCAAGATCAATTATCAGATTCTTAGTCCTAATAGTCAGAGGTACGAGTTCTTGGGAAACATTGATTTCACTAAAGCAAGCGAAGTGATCCAGCAACTACAAGCAACAAGGCTCTTCGAACATATCTTTCTAATAAGCACGGAAACAAACTTGAAAGGAATTACTCTCCCCCTTTCTCAGAAAGATCTGAGGGTTCTTATCGAGACGATACAACAAATAGGACTGGAAAAATTCAGCCTTCTTCCAGTCTTGGAAGTTCACGAAGGAAGCCCAATATTTGATCTTCAAGCAGAAGACGTAACCACGGCATATTGTCCCCAGTGCCAAGATTCTTTCACGGGAGAAGCGATACTTTCTCGGATAGGGACACAAATCCTTGCCTTCTGTTGTAGAGAATGTAAGGACGAATTTGTAGCTCACTATAACAAGCTACTTGCTACTGAATGAATAGCACATGAAAATGTATTTTTGGAGCGATAGTAGTGCAAACGTACTTAAGTTCGAAAACTGATCGTGTAGCATGCAATTTCGCAAAATGGGAAAACATGGTGTAATGCTATCCGCTATAAGCTTGGGAGGTTGGTTAACTCTTGGAAGTAGCTTGGACGACTTTCTCGGTACCAAAGTTATGAAAGAGGCAGTTGAGCAAGGCATCAATTTTTTTGACGTTGCAGATATTTATGCAAAGGGTGGTGCAGAAACCGCGCTTGGAAAGTTTCTCAAAGAGTACAATCGACTAGATTTCGTCGTTTCAACGAAGGTGTTTTTCCCCATGTCCAATAATCCAAACGATCGTGGGCTAAGTAGAAAACACATTCGAGAATCAATCGAAAAATCTCTTGAAAGGTTGCAGATGGACTACGTGGACATTTATTTTTGTCATCGATTCGATTATCGCACCCCCCTTGAAGAAACTGTTCTCGCGATGACAGAACTAGTTGAAGAAGGCAGTATCATGTATTGGGGAACTTCAAATTGGTATGCAGCGGAAATCGAACGAGCGTACGGGATTGCCAAAGCACTTGGAGCGATACCTCCTGCAGTAGAACAACCGCGTTACAATCTCTTAGACAGATATATCGAGCTTCATCTGTGGGGGACAGGAACCATTGATTTTACGGGCATCGGAGTTGTTCCTTGGTCACCTCTAGCTCAAGGCGTCTTAACCGGAAAGTACATCGACGGCATTCCAGAGGACAGCAGACATAAGAAAGTAAACAAACTACCGGATAGAGAGTTAAGTCCGGAAGTTCAGACCAAACTCCGCCAAGTAAGAGAAATAGCTAAAGAGCTCGGGATTTCTCTTGCTCAATTAGCTCTCGCGTGGGCACTTACAAGACCATGGATCTCTTCCTTAATCATAGGGGCGAGCAAACCAGAACAAGTCAGAGAAAACGCTGAGGCCACGGATATAACATTGCCTAAAGATATTGTCAATAGAATAGAGGAAATCATGAACAATGAGCCTAAGCACCATCCATCATGGTGGAACAACTATAGAGCATATGTCAGAGGAGAGGGCAAATGAGGGTTCTTACAGTTGCGAGACGGTTTTAATTGTAGGTCATTTTTTGTTAGGGCGTTTCTTTCTCCAATTTCCGGATTTTGATTTATTAAACGGCTTCGGCGTTCTTTTCTTAGGGTTCTTATGTGAGGTTGTGATTCCAAGAACAGTTTCACCGGGTTTCGGCGCTCTGTCTCGATTTTCGAAAACGATCCCAATATAGGGGGATTTTGTCGGGCCAAAAGGATCGGTCGTGCGTCCAATGACTTTCATTTCTTGGTTGACGACAAGAATGCCCTTTTTGGGTATTTTCTTAGATTCTAGGCGGACAATGGCTTCTTTGTTTTCAACGACATGAAGCACTTTTCCGAGAGGAATGTACTTCTTATTGCTCACCTTTTCTTCCCGCCTTTTGCTTGACGTCTCTTGCTAGCTTCTTTCTTGAGCCGTTCTGATTTCGGGATAGATTTTTTGGAAACAGGCTTTTTCGGAACGGATTTCTTTCCGGAAGCAACTGCTTTTTGAGCGGTTGCAGGTTCCTTCTTCTTTAATCGCCTAGCAATTTTTGCAACCTCTAGGATTGTCTTTTGTTTGGACCACTTTTTTTCTACAAGTATTCTCCCGTTGTTTTCCCACCATGAGCGTGGATAAGCTTTGTCTGATTGGATTTCGGGTTCTAGTTCCAAGTATTTAGCAGCAGTGAAGATTTTCTTAACCGTCGGTTCTGGAACCGCAGCACCGATAGGAACGCGGCGTCCTTGGGAACGCGTCCGTTTGGAGTCAAAATATTCAGGATAGAGGACGTATTTCCTTCTCCGACGCATCAAGATTATTCACCATTAACATTCGGGAAGTTTACAAGAAAGAAAATCTGAGGAGGATTACTTCTCTTTGTCTTCTTCAACTAGAAGAACTGCGTTAACTACACCATGATGACCAGGCCGACTTGTTAC
>JAJRWK010000081.1 GCA_024276795.1 archaeon
GAGACGCTACTTGCTCGAGGTCATGTCTTATTGGAAGGTGTGCCTGGGATTGCTAAATCCTACATGGCCGCCACACTAGGCGAAGTTCTTGGTATGGATCATAAACGCATTCAGTTCACGCCAGATCTCATGCCCGCGGATATCACGGGATCATCGATTTACTCACCAAAAGAGCAAGAATTCACTTTTATCCCAGGTCCCGTGTTCACCAACATCTTGCTTTGTGATGAAATATCTAGGGCTCCACCTAAGACCCAAGCTGCCTTGCTTGAAGCCATGCAAGAAAAACAGGTTTCCGTTGAAGGGAAGTCCTATCCACTTCCGGATCCCTTTTTTGTGATCGCGACTCAAAACCCAATCGAGCAAGTTGGTGTTTATCCTCTTCCAGAAGCACAACTAGACCGTTTTATGGTTAAACTACTGGTAAGTCTTCCAACCTTTGCAGAAGAGCTTAACTTACTCAAGTCTAAAAGAAAGGAATTCATTCCCAAAGTTGAACCCGTTACTTCCGCAAAGGAAATACTTGAGATCCAGAACCTCATTGAAACAGTTGAGATTTCTGACCAAGTTCTGGAATACATTGCTAGCTTAGTCGTGCGCACTCGCTTTGTTGAAGCTCTTGCTCTTGGAGGCTCACCACGCGCCAGTCTCGCTCTGATGGCAATGTCTAGGGCTCGGGCTGCTCTGCATGGAAGAGCTTACGTGGAACCTGACGACATCAAATTCCTTTTCTTCCATGTAATGAATCATCGATTAATTCTCACTCCCCAAGCAGAAGTTGAACAGATACCAATTACTCAAATTATCGAATCCATTCTTAGAGAAAGTGAAGTCATTGTCTGACACAACATAATCGTGAAACAAGTGAAATGCTATGTCCAACAAAGCTCCCCCTCGAATCAATCCCGATTTCGTCATAACATCACGAGGAGCAATCTTTCTGATTGGCGGTTTCTTCATTTTTGGTTTTGGCCTTATCTCTGATCAGATCATCCTATTATTGCCAAGCGCCCTGATCATCTCGTTCTTTGCCTATTCCTTGGTCTCAACTTTGAAATTCTCAAACACACAATTCTGGTTTAATATTTCTGTAGCATCTACAATGGTCAGAGCCAAAAGTTTCTTAGTCTTTCGAGCGAGTGTTTTCTCAGATTCTCCCCGTTCTGCAAGTGGTGTTCTATTAGTAAACGTCAGTGATGGTTTGTTTCCGGTAATCTCTGCTGAGTCGTTTGTCAGAATCGATCCTGGTGGCGAGGGGAGCCTTTCTGCGATGTATCTGCCTCCGTTCAGAGGCAAAGAACACATTGAGTCCGTTTCGTTTCATTTTGGCGGATTATTTGGTTTCTTCTTTATGAGGGCCAAGCAAAAACTAGATATCCCCGTCTACGTAATGCCTGAGCCACAGCGAATCTCACTGCCTTGGACTGTCAAACAGAGGATTCTTGACGACCTTATTGCTGAGATTTCTATTCCAGTAAGAGGAAAAGGCACTGATTTCTTGTCGCTAAAAGACTTTGAATTTGGAGATGAAATACGTCACATTCACTGGAGAGCTAGTGCAAAACATCAGAAACTGATCTCAAAAGAATTTGAGGAACCCAAGCAATTGAGATTCTTAATCGTGATTGACGCTTCTTCTCCAATGGCTGGACCGAAGCTAGAATTTGCTCTTTCTGCAGCAGTTGAACTTGCTAGTGCTCTCAGACGGTCTACCCATAGTTTTTCAGTCTTAATCCACAGCGATCATTCGATAAAATTGCTGACTCCTGGTCACTCAATCCAAGCACTGCATCGCCTGGAGCTAGAACTTTACGATATTCAGTCTACTGGGGAATATTTTGATTACCAAGAGTTGCGGAACTTTATCTCAACAAGAAGACTAGAAGATAGTGTTGTGATACTAATCTCGGATCTTGAGCTTGAACATACCTACGTCAAGGAAGGCCTTGCTTTACTCATGTCTGTGGTAAATCACCTTTTCTTCTTACCTCTATTTACTCCTGGGTTTGGGACTCTTGCCTACACAAAAGTGAGAGAGAAAACCCAATATCGTAAGGAAGAGATTAACTATCGCAGAACGGTGATTGAACCGCTACTCTTTCTGAAATACAACAAAAGAGTCATGGAATATGAAAAAGCAACGGCTCATATAAGGGGGGGTATGCATGTCATAATGGGTTACGAAACGAACATTCTTCTGGAACTCCATACACTGTTGAGGAAAATTGGCAGATCTGCAAGGACTCGTGCAACCTCGCGGTTCCGCTCCGCTGGCACAGTAGCTAGTGCTTTTTCTTCGGAGAAAGCGAATGAAAGCATGTTTGGCTCTACGAGTGTTTTGTTTTCTGGTATGGGGTTGAATGACACAAAACTAGGGATTAGAGATCAACCTTCTTCTGATGAGTTCCCTGATTATACCGGAGGGGCTGAAAAATGAGAGAAGATCCAATTGTTTTCCAAGACTGGGACGTCGGTTTATTACTTCCCGAGTTACACTCCCGATATAGCACCTTCAACTTGTTGCTCAGCTTATTTATAGCTTTCATTGTTGGTGGGTTAGGAATTTATTTTCGTTCTGACTTTATCTTTCTGCTTTCCGTATTCTTTGCAATTGTCTCCCTCCTTGCTGAGGGGTTGATAGTTAGAATTGAAACATCGTCACTTGCAAGAGTCAGTTTCTTCATAATGACGCTAGTTTATGGAGTCTTAACCATTGATTCTCTTCTTGATGTTTCATTACCTAATGTCAAGAGAATATTGGTTTCTATTTCAATATTCGTTGTTACGTTTTTAGTAGCAATCAAGGGAATGATTCTGCTCATCGATGAGCAACTGGGGAGGATGATTGGTCAGGTTCTTGTTCCGAAAAATGAGAATTCAAAGAAAAAGTTGGATGAGCAAATTAAGTTATACGAGAACACAGAATTTCGTTTTGCAACACTACATGAAACTAAGAGTACTGCAACTAGCTTCATGAAGTATTATCTGAGGTTCTTTGTTTTAGGATTCGTACTCATGCTCCCACTCATGGTCGCGCAAATCGTGAGTTCGGAAATGACCTATGGACGTGATTTAGGTGCGCTGAGAGTTCTCCTTGGAGTCGGATCTTCTGCCGTAGTGTTTATCTTGGTTTTTGTGCCTCTTTCATTTACTATTATGTTCATTATTGATAAAGTGCAGAGTTTTTGGCATGATTTATTCGAAAGGAGAAAATCCCGACCCAATGCCAAAATCAGCGATAACACTA
>JAJRWK010000082.1 GCA_024276795.1 archaeon
ACTCATCATCATTCTGACCACATGGGAGGAGCCAGAAAGTATTCAGAGCAAATACCAATTTATGCTCCCGCTGGCGAACTCGAATTAATAAAAAAACCCAGTTTAGAACCCACAATTTTCTATGGAGGCAATCCACCAAAGCGGCTGAAAAACAAATATCTGATGGCAAAAGCTTGTCCAAATGTTGTAGCTTTCGATTCAGAATTGCTTGGCGATTATGGCTTGAAGGAAATTCAGACTCCCGGACACTCGCCGGATCTGCACTCAATATTAATTGATGACATAATTTTTGCAAGTGATGCTTTCCTTCCACAGGAAATTATTGAGCGCCATGGATTGTTGTTTTTGCATTCGCCAAATAAGGCCCTAGAGAGTATGCAGAAGATTCTTGACTTCAACCCTACAACAATTGTTCCAGGACATGGAAGACTAATTCAGGAAAAAGAAGTAATGAAAGAAACATTACGAGCAACAAAAAACCACATAGTATCAGTCAAAGCAACCTTACTAGAAATCATAGGTGAAGGCAGCAGTTTAGAAAATGCTCTGGTTAAGGTTCTAAAAGCATTAATCGGAGAAAAAACACTGCAAGATTTTCCTTTATGGAGATATTTTCTGAATAGACACGTAATTCTAAACTACATCAGTGAAATGAATACCGAAGGTCAATTGCAACTTGAAAATCGTAAAGGAACGCTCTGGATTGAAGCCACTAGCTAATTCATTGATTCAGTATAGTCTCTACTTGCTGGATTCACTAGATGTTTGGGAAAAAGAATAGCTAGCAAGTTTTGTTTTCATTCTTCAAACAAATAAAACAATAGTGTATGCTACGCCAAGATTTAATTCCTAGGGATAGAATCTAACCACAAGCATCGCCAAGGGGTTAAGATTTATGGTTAAATGTCCAGACTGTGGAAGTCCAATGAAAAAAGAAGCACCTTTCTACGTGTGCGAAGTTTGTGGTCTTAGCTTGAAGCCGTGGGAAATTCAGCAAGCCCATGCCAGAGCTAGGAGAGAAACAGCTAAACTCAGAGAAAGTCAAATGGCAAACAGCGACGAATTCAAGAGAGAAAAGAAAAATCAAAAGAGAAAGGAGTACCTTAATTGGTATCTCAAGAAAGGTCAATAGTTTTTGTAGCTGACCTAACTGTCATTCCCCATTCAAATCGTTTTTTGTTTTTGTCAAAAATAGCAACCCCTTGGCTTCTCAATATCCTACCATCAACGTTCATAATTCTCTAGATTACAATGGGACTTTAGCTTCAGAGTATTCCAAACTCTGTTGTGAAATAATCAGATTTCATTCTTGATTTATTGAACATTCTTGATCTCAAAGTTTGAGAGTCATTTTTTCTCTTGATGTTCCATAACAGCCCTTCAATTATGAAACAACTGAAAGTAAAAATGTGAAGACACAATTCTGCTTAGATTAGATATTGATTATTTACTACAACTCCTCAATACGATTTCCAGTATAACAATTCCAACCAACGGAACAGGAAGAAAGGCAACTATTGCAATAGTTGCGCCTAGAGACGAACAAGTGAATAAAAAATAAAGAAGAGAATAAGGCCCAAGAAAAATCTGTTTATCTCTCTTGGAGGTATAATTTTTATTGAATAAAAGTCTCCTAGTTTTAGATCGGACAGTTCTCCTCCTTCTTTTAAATTATGATACCAATGGCGAGGATTACTAGTGCCAGAACGAAATAGGCTACCAATCAATTGGCCATCTTTATTTCAACATAAAAGACCCCCACGAAGACATATCGGGAATTCTTCTCCATTCATTGAGGGTAAACTGAAAGGCGAAGTACTCAAAGAAAAGAATAGGCATGATGAAAGACCGCATAGGATGCCAATAGAAAACAAGAATTAACAACTCAAAAATCGCGACCCCAGCCGCTAGTCCCATTATTTGTTCATTCTCGAAATATATTCCGAAAAGAACTTTAGTAATTGGAACTTTGTACAGAGCAAAATACATTCCCCAGAAATATAGCATCTGGATATCTTGTCAATAGGTTCTTTTTGCAAGATTGTAGCAAAATAACCCATGAGCTAAGCATAGTGGGAAAATAAGAACAATTCCAAAAATATCAACAAATATACACTTGAAGCACTGGCCATAACTTCGGAAAATAACATGACGATGGTTCTGCAAAGAAGAAGATACCAGAAGCGTGATCCCTGTAAAGAGTTTTTATCATACCAAGTCGTGAAATAATCTTATTCCTTGACAATACGGCATTTTCGTCAGATTTGAAACACTGCAAATACGCTGGAATCACGATTCGACTTTTTCAATTAACTGGATAAGATTTCCCTCCAAGTCATAAAACATTGAAAACTGAATTTTCTTCTGTTTTTTTCTTGATTTCTCCATCAAGAAAGTAGTGTTTCTCTCTTTTAACTTATTAATGTAGGAATCAAGGTTGTCTATTTCAAATGCAATCTTTGAAAAACCTGGGACTTGAGACCTTCCAAACTTGCTGAGCTTCTTATCTAAGGCTGGTGCGTCCTTTCGTTCAATTATTTCCAAGATGAAATCATTTTGCTGAAGATAATAGATTTTCATGTTATAATCATCAAATTCTTCTTTGTCGAAAATTTCGAATCCTAAGTTTTCACAATACCAAGCACTTAGGAGAGATGCATTGTTTGCTTGGATCGCGACTGAATAAGGCCTCATCGCGAGTGTCTTGGAGAAAAGATATTAAACAATTTCTCAATTTTGGTTTTAAAAAATCCTAATTTTTAGATAATCCATTTCTGTTTTTATAAAGGCTCACACACCACAAAAATCTCTGTGCATATTTCCTTTATAATCCATAGAACAATTGACAAGTTGATCGCTAAACAGTTCTCAATTGCTCTAGGTTATGGAAAAACCCTTCGCGGTCTATTTATGTTTAACATGGATTTTATAAATACCTTCCAGCAACTCATATACGGAAATTATGAGTCTTACTGAAGATCAAATCAGAAAGTTCATTGATACTCTCAGTCGTAATCCTGAACTTAGACGCAGAATGTACGAAGTCATAAAACCTGATGATTATGTGCGAAGAGACGAAATGAACGAAATCCTTCAAGAGATTAAGCTCTTGAGACAGGAAAGTAACAAACGATTTGAAGAACTCATAGAGACCATGGACAAGCGTTTTGAAGCAGTAGATAAACGCTTCGAGGAGATCATTTCACAAATGGACAAACGCTTCGAAGCAGTAGACAAACGTTTTGAAGCAGTAGATAAACGCTTCGAGGAGATCATTTCACAAATGGACAAACGCTTCGAAGCAGTAGACAAGCGTTTTGAAGCAGTAGATAAACGCTTCGAGGAGATCATTTCACAAATGGACAAACGCTTCGAAGCAGTAGACAAGCGTTTTGAAGCAGTAGATAAACGCTTCGAAGAATTAATTAAAGAGTTAAAAGCGGTAAAAGCAGAAATAGGAAGTATAGGTGGAAGAACAGGAATTGCTGTGGAAAAAACTATTCTTGAGGTCATGCGAGAAGCTATAATGAATGAGGGAATTGCTGCTGAAACAATCAAAAAAATTGAGAAGTTCTCATTAAGAGACAAGGAAGGAAAGTTTTTCCATGCCGGCGCAAAAGTCGAGTTTGACGGAATCATTCGAAATGACAGAATCATTCTTCTAGAAATTAAATATAAACCATCCAAAGCAGATGTGTTATATTTCACAACCAAAGCCAAAGTATTCGAGTATTATGAGAAGCAAAAACCAGAGCTCTGGCTTATTGCAATGGAAATCCCAGAAATGGTCCTAGAGCTAGCAGAACTTAAAGAAATAAAAGTCATCTATTCGCAAATCGCATCAGTAAGAACAATTCAGTAATATGCGTTGATTTGAACAAGGTGTGATTTATAATCAGATCTGCAAAGCTTTTTGGATCTTTTAACAACGAAGATACCCTGAGTCATCATTCACTGTTTCGTCTTTTGACTATGAACTTTCTAATAAGCAGTACACTTAATGCAACTATAACAAAAGCAATTCCTCCAACAAATATCATGATATTTCGTAGTTTCAGTTCGGACCAGAAAGAAGAAGCTACTACTTTCTGGTAATAGGTTGTATTCAGATCGAACTGACCCATTGACTTGGGCATTGATTCGAAATTGTCTTCACCGTCCTTACCAATAGCCCAAGAAATAGTAATGGTATCATTAATAGGGATCGCTTTATCGTATTTGTCTGTAGCCCTTAGAGGCCTCTTTACCTCTAGGACGGTTACGGTGGAATTCTCTTTTCCTCCAAACTCAATAATGTTATTTTCACCGCCTAGATCAACATCCCTGACGTGAGGACCAAAATCACCCTCTGAGTAGGCGTCAAATGCAATAACTTCTGTTGCTGTAACCCAGCCAAATATCATATCAGCATTTTTCATATACCCAATAGGATCTATTCCAATTCCAACCCATCCTGTTGTTTTACCAACTAATGCAAAATAAATGAACTCACTAACAATCTTCCAGTGAAGAGAAAATTCTCCATTCTTAGTAGTCGTGAGCCCTTCATATTCGTTTTGCTCAATTATTCCGTCCGTTATGGGATTCTTTTCTTGGCTATTCACATTTGCGGTCAATGGTGAAAGAAACAATCCAATAGCAAGAATCACGAAGAGAACAGAAAAATTGGGACTAGAAAAGAGTCTTTGCATCATGAGAATCAAAAACATGTAAATTAAAAAGTGTCAGTTTTTGGGATGAGAAAAATGGAAAAGATTTTGTGTCAAACCATCGAATTTCGATATCTGGCATACCATGGTCGTTGTTCGCATGATGTTGTTAATTGGAGAAAACGTGATTTCTTCCTGTCTTAAGGCAATATCTCGGTTCTGTTAAGCTTCAATGTGTTGTCATAATGAAAAATAAAGTAGAGACCTTTCGATAAGAAGGAACATAAAAGTAACGAAGCCTATAAACACGTTAATTGCTTTCGGAGAATTGGGCTAGTCTCAACCAATACCTTAAGGGTGCAAGAATCTTAATTATGTAAGTTTCCATTACTCCACCAAATAAATTGGTAACCATTGATTGTTAAAAATATTGAATGTTCTCGCAAAAACCCCAAGAATAAGTACTGTCAGATCTCTTACATTCGAATTGAATCGAGCCGCAATGTAAATTGGATGGGTTAGTTTTCTTTTTTCCTCTGGTTGGTCTATTGCCTTAATACAAACAAATCGGCACGCATATTGGGTCAAACCTGCGTTTTCACATTGGAAACAAGGCTGGAAGTAAGTCTCGTTTCTGCATAAAGGTGGAGAACCGTTTTTATACTTAAGACAGAATCTCTCCAGTTGATTGACTTAGTTCTGTGTGATCTGGTCGAAGAAAATTGATCTCATTATTTGAATGTGTTTGAATGGAGGAACCATGAAGTGTATTTTACCCAGAATCATTCTAAGAATCGACTTAGAAAAATATTAAGCCCAAGCTTTATTTTGCTAATCATTATTGTTGCGCCAACAAATACGACTTCTTTGAGCGATCAACATATTGAATATGCGAATTCCCAAAAGAACCAGGATATACTTGGCAGAGTAAATTGGGATAGCACCATGAGCAGAAATGAAAGCGAAAAAACTCTATCTACAAGAAGTGATTACATTCAGAAATTTCACCAAGCTTCCCTTAATGGCGAATTCCCTCTTGGATTCCAAAAGCAATCTATTTTCCCGTACGTAGCTAATGTACAAAACATTGTTGTTGATGGTATCACTGTCTTCGTTGCCGGATCCCGAGGAGGCATTTACATTTTCGAGTGGGATCAACAATCTATGAAAGTAATCTCCCGAATTAGTGATGGAGTTATTGCTCAAAGCATCGCATTAAGCAACGGCCATCTCTATGTTGCTGACGAGAAGAAGGGAGTCATAGTGTTTGATGTTAGAGACCCTGAAAACCCTATAAGAGTCTCTGAATATTCCCTAGGGGCTGTGAATGACCTAAAGCTCATAGACGGCTACCTATACGTTACTTCCTTTGACTTTGGGATGTATGTTCTTGCCATCTCAGAGACTACAACGCTCACCCTTGTTGGATACTATCCTATGTACGAAGCACCAAGCAGGTTATCAGTTTATGACAACGAGTTGCTCTTTATTATTGTTTCTCCGGCAGGATTCGAGGTTGTTGATATCTCTAACCCCGAATCACCGAAAATGGTAAGCCGTTATGTCGGTTCGTCTGGGGTTTCCTCTGTCTATGACGTTGTGAGAGTTGGGGAATATGCGTTTTTATCAACAATTTTTCACGGGATTTCAATACTCGATGTTTCAGACGTCTCTAACCCAAAGAATGTTACAGCAATTGCTACAGACAATGCAGCGCGGGATCTATCAATTTACAATGGTTACTTGATTGTTAATGACGGGCTCTCAGACATGATTGCGTTCAATATAAGTAATCCACTAGCTCCTGTGAGAATTTCAACTTTTGACGAAAGTTGGGGGTATAGTTACAAGTCCACAATAAACGGCACAAATGCTTTCCTCTCAAGCAATATGGGCGTCATTGTAGTTAATGTCTCTGATATAGCTTCTCCTAAATTGGTATCCAACTTTTCTTTTTATGACTTGCTTTTGAGCATGGCATTAGACAAGGACCTTCTTTTCATTTCAGATATAAATCATGGCATAGTTGTCTTCAATGTTTCAGATCCTCTCGACCCAAAATTTATCTCAGAGTATGACCCGGGAGCAGTACAGTATTCCAAAATAATCCTAGATGCTAGACGAAAGATTCTATATGCCAGTTCTGCTTATAGCGAAATAGAAGTACTTAACGTTACTGACAGCAACAATGTATCTCTCCTTGTGAAGTTTGGGCCTAAGTACAACAAAGCAAACTTTTTCGTTCAAAATGACATTGTTTATATCTCGCAAAGTGGAACCGGAATTTTGGTCTTCAATACCACTGACTTGAACTCAATAACGCAAATAGGGACTTACGCCACAACCACGGAGGATTTCACCTCGTTTGATGTTTTGAGTGAAAAGTATGCTGTAGGGGCAGCTTCTGACGTTTATTCATTTAACGTCACAACACTTTCCTCAATTACCTCATTGAATCAGAGTCTTGTCAGCGAGAGTGTAAAATTTGCAAAAACAGTGGGAAGATACGTTATGGTAATTACAGAATCTGAGGATCTCTACGTTTTAGATTTCTTCGCTCCATGGAGTCCCTCTATCGAGGGAAGAGCTGGAACTAATATAATCGGGTCTGATACAGTCACTGATGCTGTAATATTTCATAACTATTTTATTGCTGGAGGTTCTCAAGGAAAACTCTACGTTTTTGACATTGCGAACGTCTCGGCTCCCCGCCTTGTTGGTATAGAAGAGGTCCACAGAAAAATAACGGACATCCTAATAGTAAATGACTTCTTGTATGTTTCATTGAACGAACACGGTATTGATGTCCTCAGCATGGATGAGCTTGTCAAGCCCTCAATCACAAATGTGCACCACTCACCAACAACCATTGGTGAAAAACAAGACGTTACTGTGTTTGCAACAATTTCAGATAATAGTGGAATCGAAACCACATCATTATACTATCAGAAAAACGAAGGTAGATGGAACAAAGTCGAGATGAATGCAACAAATACTCCTGATCTCTACAAAGCTACAATCGGACCATTCTCTGGTAACTCCAAAGTACGTTACTATATTGAAGCAACAGACCAGTCTCTGTTAAGGAATACCGCCGTTGAAAACAACTCCGGTAATTTTTATTCATTCATTGTCGAACTAACGGACCTAGATCCGCCAGACTTTCATGGTCAAAGCGTTTCTCCTCTCAATCCACGTGAGAATCAGACCATCCAACTGACCATGTTGATTTCAGATCCAAGCGGGATCTTGAGCGCAAAAATATTTTACAGGGCAAATTATTCAGAGTGGAACGTCAAGACCATGAACCAGAGCCTTTCCGACGACAATTTATATTATGTTGATATTGGTTCCTTCAGCGCTGGATCGATGGTTTACTATTACTTCGAAGCTACGGACAACTCGACAAGTCAAAATACGGGTACCTATCTCAATAACGGCGACTTTTTCAAAGTAGTCATTCAAGAGCAGAATACTAATAGCTCGCTTGATCAACCTAGCAACGATACACTTGACGATTCAAACGGACTGCCAAGTAAACTTCTTCTTTTTGCAATCGGAACAATAACAGGTGGAATCATTGTGGGTATCATAACCTTAGCAGTCAAAATGTTGAAAAAACGAAAACAGAATTCGTAGATTTTTTCAAACTCTTTTATCCTCTATAATTTCCTCGGTTTAAGAAAAAAAGGGTATCTCCTGATTTTTAGGTTACGCTAGTTACCTGTAATTAACACAATGAAGCTCATTCAAAAACAGCACAGCAATGGCAACTTAATCTTCTTCCACGCCAAGAAAAACATCATCTTGGGTGATGAGTTGGATTCTGCGTTTAGTTTTCGTTATACGCCAAACATGAATCCGACCTCTTGTCTCTAATTGCATGAGGGCCTTGTTAAATTCAGTATCTGAAAAATCCCCAACTTCTCGCTTGATTATTCGTATCAGCTCGTCATCAAGGATTACACCCTGGCGTCGCTCGAGAATTTTCAGAATCGCTACTTTTAGTGGAACTGGATGCCAATTAATTTCAGTCAAGAAAATAACCTCCCTGCGAAAGCTATTCGCAGAAATCCCTA
>JAJRWK010000083.1 GCA_024276795.1 archaeon
GGTACAATGCTAAGAGATCGAAATGTGTAATATAATCCAATACTTTGAGCCCTTTTTTCAGTGGGAGCCAGATCAACCAGAATAGCCTTTCTAGCGGGTTCTCCAAACTCTCTAAAACCGGCGACGCTAAATGCAAGAACCAACCAAGGCAAGGTGTTAGAAAAAAGGATTAACGCGGGATAAAGACTAAAGCACAAGAAAGAGACCATGGTAACAGGTTTCTTTCCAATTCGGTTCGCAATTCCAGCAGCAGGAATGTAGGAAGCGACACTAACCGCCATTTGGATTGAAACCAAAATTCCAAACTCTTGAGGACCCAAAACCTCAATCACATGCAGTACAATAAATGCTTTGACAACCGCTTGACCGAAGCGGGCAAATATATCAGCAATGAGGAGCCTAAGCAAGTCTCTTTCAATCAAAGAAGGAGAAAAACCAGAAATAGGAACCAAAGAGTTACGAGAAAAGAGAGAAGCAGCACCGTTATCCTGATTCGTCAACTTATGCTTCCACGTAGACGAATTTAGCATCTGTCCCAGCATAACCCGGGCAAAAACGAGAGAAATAACAGACAGAAGAATCGTAATAACAAGGCCGATTCGAACCCCACCAACCACGCCCTCAGAGGCGATAATATAGCCACCAACCGTGGGAGAAACGATAATAGGAACTCTCTTCAAAATTGATTGAACAGAGAAAGCACTCGTCCGGCGTTTCGAAGGCATGAAGTCTCCGATCATTGCAAATATTGTGGGTTGCAAAAGACTTGAGGTTCCTTGAACATATACTAACCCTAAGAATAAGAATTCCCACGAAGGTGCAAATAAGTAAGAAGCGTAGCCAAAGACGCCGAAAGCCAGAAAAAGCATGACCGATTGAAGTCGCCCCACCCGATCAGAAATAAGTCCCCCGGGAAACTGTGCGATTGCGTCTAGAACGTCCGAGAGAGACTTGAAAACACCAAGGAAGAAAATAGACCCACCCGAAGCAACAAAATATGCTGAAACAAATTCTGCCCAGAGTTGTTCACCCAAACTAACAAGAAAAACCACAAAAAACAAAACCAAAACAGGCCTTTCGATATACCAAAATCTCTCCGAAGAAAGAGAATTTTCCTCCGCTAAATCCTCGTCAGACATTTCAAGGAGGAAAAGGAAAAACAGCTTTTTTTGGTTAATGTATCTAATTCAGCCGAACGGATTTTTTCTCGTATCCTTCACGAATCCATGCCAACAGTTCATCTAGCTCTGTTTCTTGGTTATGGAGAATCTGCACAATCAAGAAGAATTCGACGCTAAGCAAGACAAGCCCAAGAATGAGGTATTCAAAGGTGATTCCCGAAGGATTAGTCGTAAAAGTCCAATACGCCAAAATGCCAATGCCGAACGCTATAATGGGACTCCACCAAGAGCTAAATCTCTTCATCGTCGCGTCGTCTTGATCAAGGTACCTAAGATCAGATCGCCCTAATAGATCCCACGCAACAAAGAAGTAAATCGTGACTAGCGACCAAAGAACAAAGAGCCATGTGTCAAGAGAGTTGAGACTCAATTTCGCAGGATCATCGCTTGTGACCACCCTTACTTGGAAAGGCATGATCAAAGCCAGAAACGACAAAACAAGGCCCCTTGAAAAAATGTCAATTACTCTTCTTTCTTTCGGCTTTTCGTGAACAAAGAAATAGACAGGTTGGATAGATCGCCTAAACTTATTTGAAACATATAGGAAAAAGCGAGCAAATTCACCGAGTAAAACGGTAATGCTTGGTCCTGCAAAAATCCTCACTCCGAATTGTTTTTCCACTAATTTGACGCTTGTTCTTAATCCCCAGAAAATTATTAACAACACTGCGTCTATAACTACCATAAAACCAATTGATTCCGTAAGAACCCTGATCCAGTTAGAAAAACTTCCAGAAAAAGAAACCAGAGAGTACAGGAAGAAAATGGGAAGCTGTACGGCCATAACCAGAAGTATCAAGGCCAAATCATCAGCGATTCCTTCCCGCGGAGGAGTTGAAAACAATTCCACGATATAGCTCTTGAAGCGGCTCAAAGCATTGTTCCCGGATTGCGGCCCCAGTTCCTCGTTTCGAGATGTGTCTTGAGTCTCGATTGATTCTTGAGTAGATGAAGAATTTGGCGTATTGCTCATTACAACTACTCATGCCCGTTATCACTTAAGAGATTTTCTCAAAAAAAGCTACTCTCAAACATGCAGTGGGTAACCCCAAATAAAGAATGAAATAGAAACAATGAATTCGGATTTATCTAAAGTGACCAGCACGTATAAAAAGAGGACGTGCAAAATATTCATTTGCCAGTTTTCCTAAAAAAATAAAAAAGAGTGCAGTCAGAAGGCTAGATTCAAACGGCATGTAACAAATGTTAAGTAAGTAAATCTAATTATATACGTATGATTTCAGAGAAAAATAGGGAAGAAATTCTAACAACGATTAGTCTTGCTTGGCTTGCCTATGTTTTCTGGTCTTTCCTCGTTGAGTTCTTCAGCATGGTTTACTTCCTCAATCTTTCAACATTGTCCATTAATGCGGGAATATTATACTTGCTTTTTCTTTTCGTCCCGACAATATTTGGAGTGAAAAATATTGAAAACATACTAGAAAAGCGTTACAAGTATTTTCCACTATTTGGATTGATTGGATTCGCGTACTATTTTTCTGAACAGTTGCAAATGAGAGTAATGGCGATTGCTGTCGGTTTCTTGTTTTTTTACTCTTTCTGGACACTAGAATGGAGATATCAACGAATAGATTGTAGCCAAGTTTCGACAGGGTTTGTAACTGGATTGTTGACTTTTCTCCTAGCCCGATTCGTTTGGTTCTCTCGCAATATCTTGTGGTACTCAAGTGTCTCCATTGTGATTGCCGTTATCTTAACACTTGTTGCTATCATCGCTCGATTGAAAACACCAGAATTGTTGGAAAAAAAGGGCAAAGACGAACAATCATCTCGGATCTTCAGAATTTCAAGCTTTTCAGTAGCCTTGTTTTTCTCACATTTGCTATTCTCAAACTATGGGATAATACCAAGATGGGTTGGTACGAATCCTCCAAGCACGGGAATATTTGTAATCTTAGCCCTTACAACAGGAATGGTGTTTCTGAACTCAGCAATCCTAAGGACTTCCTTGGCTGGAATCGTTGGACTAATAGGAGTAACGCTAATTAACTACGCAAGTGGATGGATTGGAATAATCGGGGGAATACTGCTTGGAATCCTGATACCTTCTCTCTGGAACTCCGTAGTCTCAACATTTCCTGAAATGGATATGAAAAGAGAGTTTCCAACCGCAATTGGCATTTATCTTTTCCTGACCCTAGCAGTAATATTTGCAACGGTATATGACTACGTTCCACTTGGAGAACTCTTCAGAGAAAGAGAAGAATTATTCCTCGTATTAGCTACGGCGTTTCTATATTTTCATTATGCTCAAGAAGAGTTCTCCCCTACACTACTTACAAATCTTAGAAAACAGAAGCCTCAGAAACCCGCAAAGCAAACAATAATAGCTGTTATCTTAATAGTATTGCTACTGCCGATGAGCTTTGGGATGCGATTCGCTCTGAGCAATAGGGCTCAAGCTGCTGAAAATGAGTTAGTTGCAGTAACCTTCAACATTCAGCAAGGATTTGACGAGAAAGGCCTTGTCAATTTTGAAACGGTTGCTAACATAATTGAAGACTTAGGAGCTACTATTGTGGGTTTGCAAGAAACGGATACCCTGAGACCAACGTCAAGCGGCAGAGACATCATGGAATGGCTTGGCTGGCGACTAGGGATGCACTACTACGCAGGGCCAAAAACAAGGGATAGCACTTTCGGAAACGGACTTCTTTCCACATTCCCCATAGTCGCTGCAGAAACAATTATTCTCCCTTCAGAAGGAGAACTAGCAGTACTCATCAAGGCGAAAATCAATGTAAACAACATCATTGTGAATGTTCTTGTTGCCCACTTTGGAGAAACCGAGAAAGACCGAACAGCCCAAGCAGAAAAAACAGCTCAGATAATCAAAGCAATGACGGGCCCCCTAATCTTACTCGGAGACTTCAATTCAGAACCGCGATCGACTCAGATAAAGAAAATACTGCAAACAGGATTGATCGATGCCTATGCAATCATGCACAATCAGAGACATATCCCAACAGTAATCGGTGGTAACGCAACAATTGATTTCGTGTTCTATCGAGGGCTTCAACTAAGGAAAAGTGGAGTAATTCAAGGATACACGGGATCAGACCACAGGCCAGTCTATGCAATATTTGAACTTCCAAAAACAGGATAACCGAGGCAAGACAGTTCTCCAAGGAGCACTCAAGGCCTCGGGGTAGGGAAGATTTTTCAATCATACTTTGGTTTAGCTAAATAATATGAGCACCAAACACCAGACAGGCAACTTTGAAAGTAAGGATGGCACAAAACTATTCTATCAAGCATGGATTCCCGAGAATCCCAAGGGAACAATAATCGTGGTCCATGGAATATTGGAGCATTCTGACAGGTATCAAAACGTTGTAAACACACTTGTCCCCGAGGGTTACGCAGTCTGGGCTTTTGACCATAGAGGACACGGAAGATCAGAAGGCAAACGAGCATACATTAATCGCTTTGAAGACTTCCTAATGGATCTAGAAGAATTTGAGCGAATCGTAAAGAATGCACATCCAGATTTAGGGATTCATCTTCTTGGACATAGCATGGGGAGCCTCATCGTGGCCCACTATGTTGCAAGCTTGGAAACCCAGGAAAAAATCAAGTCCTTAGTTCTTTCAGGGACTGGTGCAGCGCCGGGACCAGATATTACATGGTTCATCAAGAATGTCTCAAAGCTACTATCTGTCATTCTGCCAAGAATTCATCTTCCCGCGGGAACAGATCCAAACTTTATTTCCAATGATCCAGAAGTTGTCAAGGCCTACGTGGAAGACCCGATGATCGAGATGAAAGTAACACCCAGAATTGCTGCAGAAGTAATGAAGGCCTCAACCGAGATAATGAAAATAGCCCCAAATATCACGATACCCACGTTGATGCAAATAGGCTCAGAAGACAGAGCGTTCCATCCAAAAACCTGGGAACCCTTATTCAACGCCATCGGCTCGTCGGATAAAGAATTCAAGCTATACGAAGGATTCAAACACGAAGTCTATAATGAACTGAAAAAGGAAATCGCGTTAGAAGATCTCAAAAACTGGATTAATGGCCACAACTAATGACTCGATACAAAACTATTCTTTGTCCACGGGCTGTAGCTCTTCGGGGAGCAAGGGAGTAATTGGTTCAAAGGGTAGCCCGTGATCTGGTATCATGAAATCAAGGAAATTACGAATTACTCTTGCACTCATCCCCCATACAACATTGTGATTAGCGTATTCTCGGGTGTCAAAAAAACGAACGTAGTCAGCTCTCGAACCCCAGTAGAGGAACATGTGAAAATATTTGTTCGGATTCAAAAAAGCGTGAAGAGGGATAGATACCACAAAATCCGTCTCTGTAGTCATAGGCTTCGGGTCAATTGCAGAGTCAAGCCAGCCAACCACAGCAATGGCTTTCAGTATTCCACCGGCGAGAACAAAAGGACCTAAGGAACCAAGCACCTCTATTTTGCTACTAGGAATTCCGAGCTCTTCGTAGGTTTCCCGCAAAGACACACCAATCACATCGTGATCATCGGGATCAGCAACGCCTCCGGGAAAAGCCATGTCCCCAGGATTTCGGCGAAGGGTTTCGCTTCGTCGTATCATCAATACCTGCAACCCGTCATCCCAAATGAGAGGAAAGAGGACTGCTCCCTGATATTCATGAGTCGAATAAGCATTAATCGTGGTGTGGGGAGGAATAAGCCGGTCACGGATGAATTCTTTGATTTCCGTTGCAGAATTAAGCTCTAGTAGTGAAAATGGCAAATCCCTCACTTCCAAGTCATTCAACTGCGAAGTTAGAGGAAAAGTACTTTACACCTTTAATGCTCCTAATTTGATCGCCTAGTTTCTTAATAGTTCGCAGTTCTCCTTTGCAAATAATAATTTCAAAGCAACTAGAGTGAGAGAGGTGAATGTGTGTTGTACTCGTAATGATTTCTTCATGATCATGCTGGACATGCATTAACTCTGCAACAACGCTCGAATCATGGTGATCGTAAATATAGGAAATAATCCCCACACCAGTTCCTTGCAAATCCTTTGCTCCAACCTGAGCTGAAAGCCAGTTTGTGAGCGCTTCACGCACAATCATTGAGCGATTCATCTTCAACAAATCAGAAGCAGAATCCACTGCGTCAACAATATCGGGTGGAAGCGTAAAACTATAACGCTTTAGAGGTGATGAGTGCTGTTCGTTTCCAGGCATAGTGATTGTCAAATAAGACTTTGAAAGGTTCCTTATAATAAGCCTAGTTTGAGACATTTAATCGAAAACTAGCTCAAACACCTAGCGTAGACGCGAAGTCCCCTCCTCAGCAATTATATAGGAGACCATACTCTAATGAAGTTGGTCCCAATGACTCAGAACCAAGACTTGTTTAGGATTAGAGAAATGACAATCGAGGATTATCAAAACGTCTTGAAAGTATGGGAAGAAGCGGGAATAGACATTGGCCTTTCTGACACCAAACCAGAGATCAAAAGAATGATTGACCATAACCCGGGCCTCTGCCTAGTGATGGAGGACACTAAAACAGAAGAAATCATAGGAGCAGTCCTAGGTGGATTTGACGGACGACGAGGCTGGGTTCACCACCTCGCGGTAATGCCGAAACATCAGGGAAAGGGACTTGGAAGAAAAATAATGAACGAGTTAGAGAAAAGATTCAAAGCAATGAACATTGTGAAAATCAAACTAGAAGTCGTCAGAGGAAACCAAGGAGTAATCGATTTTTACGAAAAACTAGGATGGAACCTAAGAGACGAGCTCATAACAATGAGCAAAACCTTGAGAAAATAAAGATAGACAATAAGCGAAGGTAAGATTAGAACGCGGAAACAGGGCCTTTCTCGACCACAAACATTTGCTCTAAGGAACGTTTTGCTCGTTCAATCGTCTCTGGATCTAAATCAATGATCTGCTCAGCACTCGGATTCTTCAAAGCATCTAGAGTGTTCTTCAGTGTGATCTTCTTCATGTAAGGACACAGCATGCAAGTACCGACAAATTTACTCTCAGGAAATTCTACTTGGAGTCGATCTGCAAGACCACACTCGGTTACCAACATGTAAGTCCCGGTTCCATGTTCCTTGATGTAATTGATCATGCCTTGAGTCCCAACAACCAAGTCAACAAGCGAAACAACGCTTGGATCACACTCAGCGTGAGCCATTATGGTAACATCAGGATACGTTTGACGAACTTCTTTCACATGTTGTTCTGTAAATTCATCATGGACGATGCACTTGCCGTTCCACAGAATGATCTTCTTCCCGGTTGACTCCGCCAGGTTTCGCCCCATGTGATAATCAGGGATGAAGATAACAGTATCCCCGGGGAGGTTGTTAACTATTTTTTCAGCGTTAGATGATGTTACGCAAACATCACATACGGCCTTTACCTCTGCACTTGTGTTCACATAACAAACTACGGGAACACCAGGATATTGCTCCTTCAAACGCAAAACATCCTCAGCAGTAATGGAATCAGCTAGAGAACACCCCGCTTCTAAATTGGGCAAAATAACCGTCTTATTGGGATTAAGAATCTTGGCAGTCTCTGCCATGAACTTCACGCCACAAAAAACAATAGTGTCGGCATCTGCTTCCATTGCGGCTTTACTCAAACCATAACTATCACCAACAAAATCAGCAATGCCAAAAACAATCTGCGGTCGCTGATACGAATGAGCCAAAATAATGGCATTTTTTTCCTTTTTCAATTGATTGATTTCAAGAGTAAGCGGAGCAATGATTTCGCAATCTTCTCTTGTCCAGCCTAGCTTTCCAAGTGAAACGAACAAACGATCCGTTTCTACTTCGATTTCTTCCTTTGAAAATGATGTTAGCTCTTGCTCCATAAGATCACCAGTCGTATATTCAAGCTCCTCTTTGCGGAAGAATCCAAATTAAGTTTCCCATCTTGGAAAAAATCACAAAGCCTAGAAAGTAATTAACTCCAAAAATACGACGACAGACAGTAGTTTCCAGTTAGACACTGCAATAAATCATAGTGAATGAAAAAATTTACTCGTAACTAGTCTGTCAGAAAAAAGGTCTTATTCTTCTAAAGCCCAGAAGAGGTTCTTTCCACGTTGCTCTAACGAAGCGCAAGAAGTAATAAAAGCTAACACAATGAGAGCTTTTTATAGCTAAGTTAGAATACTATACATGAGGTAGATGACCTTAGAAAAAAAAGTATCAGATCTTGAGAAAATGATAACTCAATTGGCATATGCTCAGTTCAAGACAGAAATGATGTTGCAACATTTGACGGACGAAATGAAAGAGTTTAAGGATGAAATGAAGGAATTCAAAGACGAAATGAAAGAGTTTAAGGATGAAATGAAAGAAGATCGTAAATACTGGGCGATGCAGTGGGGACAACTAGCAAATAAAATGGGAACTCTTGTTGAGGACCTAGTCCTCCCAGGGATGCTTGTAGCTGTAGTAGATGTGTTCAATTGTAAAGAAGAAGACATCATTTTTAGTGGAGCGAGAATAAAGAAAAAGAGCCAATCAGGTAAAAGAAGAGAATTTGACGCAATTGTTGAGTGCAAAGAAATATTAATCATTAATGAAACAAAAAGCAACCTTGAAAAGGACCATGTAGATGCATTCAAAAGCTTTATTGAATCGAATGATGTCTTAGACTTTTTCCCACAAGCAAATGCAAAAACCATCATTCCGATTATGTCCTCCCTCCAGATAAGAAAAGATGTAATAGATTACCTAACTGAAAAAGAAATCTTTGCTATGCATCTAGCAGAATTAGAAATGAGGATTGTAAATTTCGCAGAAATCCAGGAAAAGCAGTCTCCGCCAAGATAGATTAGGAGAACCCTCTATCACATAGCAATAGATAACAGTACACGATGGGCTGGAAGTATTGAGGTCACAAAACTAAAAGGATACATTAATCGATGCTTATGCAACAACACACTATGAAACTCATGCACCAACAGCAATTGATTGTACAATTTCGATTGATTTGTTTTTAAAGAGAGCTTTTGATTAGAGACAGTGATAATCGAAAAACTGCGGGATGATGAGGAACTAAGAGATATATTACATGAAAGTATGTTCGAAGACATAAACATTCAAATCGCACCAATTGAAAAACGTGTTACAAACCTAGGAAAAAGTAGATATTATGAGCTAAATATTTACCATGGTTCAATATCTGAGAGAAAAGCAACAACATTTAGGGTCTCTAGAAAACGGCTTAAGAATCTTAGAGAATCAATAGAAGCTGACTTGCAATTCACCAATGAGAACGGTTAAATGGAAGGGATAAAATGTTAGATCAAAAAAGCAGATACGAGTGGCATGATAAGAAGTATGCCAGTTTCGAAAGAGAATATTATGTGAAATATGATAAAAATCAGGAAGTGGAATATTCCTTAGACAAGAATTATGAGCGGATAATTCAGAATCTAAAAAAATATTTTCCAGCGAGCAAGAGTTCTTCGCAGAAATACCCCACCATATATTTTATGATGCGATAGATGCATTATTATTGATAAGAGAGCACCTCGCTCCAAAACTAAGGATTCAAAAAAACTCAATTCTGCTTTCAGGTGATGTTATTCCCTCTGATTTGACAGATCACCCACATGTTCTTGAATTAATCTTATATGTCCCGAAAACCAAAGATTCAACTCTTATCTCACTTGAAGATTATGAAGAATTATGGTATGAGAATACACCCTTAGATATCGATAAGTACTTCATATTCACGCTCAAATGGGATGAAGAGTGAGCAATTATAATAATGATGAAAAACCATTCAAAATTCAGCGACTAAGAGATATCGCTTTTTTTGGAAGAAGCGTTGTATTCTCCAAGTAGAGAGAACTATCCAAATTTAACAAATAATAGTCATATTCTTGATGAGTGTTTTAGAAGAACAATTGTTTCGAGAATATATTATGCCCATTTTTCAAACCTACTAATCCTCAAAGAAGACCTTGAAGACATTTACAATGAATATTTAAATTATTTGGGAGCTAAGACAGACTATCGGCCTAGAAGCTCACACGAGATTGACATTGAATTTCTTGAATATCCAATCATGGGGAGGGCTCTTTCATTTCATTGAGTTTGTTAGTTCCTAGTGTTATCGAAAGGTCGTAATCAGCAATTATGCGGATTTTTTCATTTTCAATAATATTTTTCGAGTTTTTCGAAACAAACCTTTCTCACGTGAATAGATCAGTTGCTTTTGTGTGAGTTTGATGACAAAATAAAAGACGGATTTTCAAAAATTCGAAAAGTTATTAGCTAAGCTTTTTTGAATTAGGGACTTAAAGCGATCCAAAGAAGTTTCAGGAAAGAGAAAAGGAGAATTATGCTTTTCATTATTAAAAGAGACGGATTCTTTAGATCCATAAAAGCCATAAAATCAGTGAGAGAAACATGTGAGTAAAAATCCACCATGACATATGAGAAGAGGTGAAAGATGGACATAGAAACCCTTAAACTCCCTGTGCTCTAATCCTTTGAAGGATAAACATGTTAGTGTTAAAAGCAAAACGCATTGAAGGAAAAGGAGAGTTTGTAATAGCATCTCCAGCACTTTTGGAAAGTGGAAAAATCTCCTTCGAAATGCCTGTCAAAATCAAAGCGGGAGACCATTCAGTTGTAGCTTTCGCCCAAGCAATTGAAAACATAGTTCCCCCGGATCATATAGGGATTAGTCCTGAATTGATGGAGAAATTAGGCCTTACCGATGGGGCACCAGTAACGATTTTGCAACGAAGACCCCCACCATCATATGATTTAGTGAAAAAGAAAGCATTTGGTGGAAAATGGGAAAAAAGTGATATTTACACGATTGTGAACGATATCAGGAAGCGAGAGTACACGGATTATGAGTTAGAAATGTTCGTCCTCGCCCAGTTTTTCAAAGGGCTAGCGTCCGATGAATTAGAATACCTTACGAGAGCAATTGCAGAATCCGGAGTAAGACTAAGCTTCGACGAGCCAGCCTATGACAAACATAGCATCGGAGGCATTCCGGGAAATAAAGTAACGCTCCTCATCGTCCCAATCGTAGCAGCAGCAGGACTACTTATTCCAAAAACAAGCAGTAGAGCGATCACGAGCCCGGCAGGAACGGCAGACACGATGGAGGTCCTAGCTCCTGTAGAGTTCAGCAAGGAAGAAATCGAAGAAATGGCACCAAAAGCCAGAGGAATGATTATTTGGGGGGGAGGCCTCGACCTCGCACCCGTTGACGATATTCTGATCAAACACGTTAAACGACACATTGGCGTGGATCCGAAAGACCAAATGATGGCCGCGATTATTGCGAAAAAACTGGCCCTAGGCATCGACAGACTAGTCATCGACCTCCCAACAGGAAGAGGAGCTAAGCTAACCACAGAAAAAGAAGCCATGGAATTCGGTCACGACGTGGTAAACCTATGCCGACGCGTCGCAATACATGCAGAAGCCGTAATCACACACGGAGAACAACCATTGGGACACGCTGTAGGACCAGCCATAGAAGCAAGAGAAGCCCTAAGCACCTTGATGGGCAAAGGAAGCTCAAGTGTTCTCGAGAAATCTGCAGAAATTGCAGGAATACTACTCGAGATGGGAAATGTCGCACCACCCGGAAAAGGATATGAACTAGCAAAAGAATACGTCAGCTCAGGAAAAGCATTGAAAAAATTCAAAGAAATCATCGAGTTTCAAGGAGGCAATCCCAACACCACCCCCGACGAAATCCCACTAGGCCCATACAGAGAAACATATTTGGCACACAGAAATGGCTACATCAGTAGAATTGACAATCGAATCATTTCTCTTGCTGCGAAGGCAGCAGGAGCTCCAGAAAGCAAAGGAGCGGGCCTATGGATTCATAGTAAAATGGGAGACTTCATAAAACAAGGCGATGTGGCAATAACGATTTACAGCGACAGCGAGCACAAGCTTTCCCAAGCACTGAATATCTTGGAAACATATCCTCCTTTCTCAGCAGAGGGGTCTGTTATTTACAGGATCTCAGGATTGCGCGGGGAATCGCAACCAGGAAACGTAATTCCATTCGAGGAGCCAATTTAAGACATGAAAAAGTTGGCAGAGCAAATACTTACCTAAGAATGGGAGAAGGCAAACAAGCAAACAGCAAAAACATCATTGTCATGGTTTAAAAGACTTGCATATTCCATTGGACGGAGTAACTTGAAAACCAGCCCTCAACCCAGATGAAATAGTCTAGGAGGGGTATTGCAACATCATAAAGAAGCCCTTTCAGCCACCAAGGAATGCCTTTAAAGACAGAACTCATTGCTTTTGCGAATGCGTTATTTCCAAAAGTCCAGTGCTTGTAAAGGTATTTTCGAATTTCTCCTTGTGCCTTGTAACCAAAAGTATTGAGAAATGCTTTGGTATAGCTGTTGTACAAACCAAGTGGTTCCAATAAGATCTTAGCTAAGAGCTTGAAAAGGGAAACAAAAAACTTAGCTGCAGTGTAAGCCATAAGAAATTCAACCGCAATAGATTCGATAGTATACCCTAGCGTTGTTATTGCACTAAAAGAGGCCTGAGTCATTGGAGCGAGATAGTAGAGAAGCAAAGAGGTCAAAGTGATTTGTAATACAGGAACGACAATGGATACCCACCACCAACCAAAATCAATCAGTTTCAGGACAAAACCAATGATTTCATAGACAAAACCCCAAGGAGACATGCTGCCCTTCAGAATAGAGTAGGTAAATACAGCGATACCCAAGATTAACGCGGTTAGAAGGTACATGGTATTATATGTAATAGTAATCTTTAGATGGGGTACGATCCATTCCCACCAAGTCGCTATTTGGCCGTTTATAGGCGCTAAGAATAATGCCTTGATCTCTCCACGGAGAATCTTATTTCCCAGCACAATCATCTTTTGAAATGTGTATTGTGTCTGCAATGCAGAACTACCATACATAGTGTAAAAAATCGATGTTGCGATGAATAGGGAGGCCAGACGAGAATCAACCAGCCCTTCAAACGATATGTCCAAAGGCATGTATTGTTTAAGTTGAGAGCTATAACAAGCTGCGATGCTAATTGACGGAATGCTGTGACCTTGCAACCTTTCAGCAAGAATATGCCAAGGAATTTCTGAGCCCGTGGTTGAATCCAACATGCCTTGAGGCGTTCCATGTCCAATGATCACTAGAATCTGGGGTGAAAATTGGGATAGTGTTTTGTCAAGAGAGTGAGCACCGATCATTAAGGAACGAACAGATAAAGAAGTAGGTGTAATGCTAAGTTCCAAAGGGGAGACAAGTACAGTACTCATGGTAGCATGGAGAATACTAGGTTTGAAGGGGTGGAGATGCAGATTGTGTCAGCTCTTGAAGTAATGTCTCCCGTGCAACGTCTAATGCAACATCTCGACCAATCGTCAATACAAGAACTTCAATACTTTCAGGCAGAGCTTGTGGAGTACTCGTAACAGAAAAGGTCAGCATAATGGCTAAACAAAGCATGATTGAGAAACGAGGGGATACTCTTTTTTCACTTTGATTCACCTCAAGCAGATTTGAGAGATCTCTTTTTTAAAGGGCGGACATTCTCGCAAAATAAGAGGCTCACGCTTAAAAAGGATCAAAAATAGCAACAAATACACGCAATACTACTAGCCTACTATGAAGAAATGACAAAGAAATAAGCAATGAGCGTAAGAAGAGTTGGAATTGTTAGCAACTAGACCAATTCAATGGATTAAATGACACGGGCTGTGGAGAATAGATCTCTTAGTTCTTGGTATGAGAAAAGGAGAACCAGACGCAACTCCTAGCAACTAAGTGTTGGCTGAGCGGTCATAGGATACGTTGGCTAAGCAATAAATAGTGGGCTCTATCCACCACTATAATATTCACCCATCGTACACGATAAGAAGCTCATGATTAGAACAGAAACAAGAACAGGGAGAGGAAGATGGGGGTAGGATTCCTGTGCAAAGGTTATCCCTAGGAATTTCGGACCCCAACCAATAAGAGATCGCCACCAAGAGTTTTTTTGTATTTTGAGAATTTCATTTCCTTCACGATCTACAATAGTATCGCCGCAGTCTAATTGTTTTATGGCAAAAAACGTGTGGGTCAGATTCGATCCTTCTGCTGTAATACTAGTTACAGGAACTGCAGTAGGTTTGCGGGGAAAGGCTTTTCGTTTTAGTTTCTCGCGAAGCAAAGGAGCCGCTGAATCAAGAGGAAGAAAGGATTCAAACATTTTCCATTTTTTTCCATCAACGGTTTGCCAAGTTCTAGCATGTTCTTCCCCCAACCCGGTGATCCAAGGGCTAGTTGCTCGTGGAAATAGGCTTGTCAGCCAAATCCCTGCTTTGTCAAGAACAAGTATGTCGGGCTCCTTTTTGTCGCGTTCTTCTTGTTTCAAGGGAAAAACAAGCACCCCCCCAACCAACTCAGGAACAATCGCCGCCTCATGCTTCACTTGTCGATAAATCCCTAACGACGCCTCCCATTTACCCGGATTAATATGTTCTTTTCCAACAAGCACCCGAGTATTTGGTGGGAAATCTCTAAGGCATGCATCGCCGGTGCTTTGTTCCATTATATTCAAAAGCGATCGAACCCATGATTTATGACCAAACCGGCCCAAGTTCATTACAAGATGGTAATAAATTCAGATTAATATCGTTATTCTTATTCAACAAGCCTTACGAAAAAAGCGAGATGATCCTCGCATGCTTATTTAGTTAGATCTATTCCCTACAGAATGCTAGTCAACGCTTAAGCTTACTTCCACCACCTCGAGCACAACAAAACCGACGTTGCCAAAGATAATTACCTTTCAAGAATAACATACACTACTTCTAAACGAAAAGCAGTTTAGTTGTAATATCGGTTAAGAATACACCCGGGAGTCATTCAAATTCCAAAAGGGGAGGAGAAAATGGTTTTGGGAAAGTTTTGGCAAGGCAGAAAAAACAGCGCGTATTCTTGCTGTTCCGTTCTAACAGAGCGATGATTCAGATGATTCATATGGCTACCCCAAAAAAAGATCCTATCATCAGAAGCCGTACAACGTGCTAGGTTCAACAGCTCACAACAAGAATCAGTAATCCAAACACAGCACAGTACGAATTCCCAATGTATTGTTTTCATTAATCCAGAAACATGAAAACCGTCTACAGTAAGCAAATCCAGTTCGGGCTCGTATGTAGCTTGTAGCAATGAAGCAGTCCTTAGTTTTAGAAATCAGATAGTAAACAATTGAAGGCCCTAGTAGACAAGCAGAATTGTAGAAAAGTAGAAATAACGCAATATGAAATCATGTGTGAGTAACAATGAGAGCCAGTATTAAGATACGAGTCGAGGATAAAGAGAAAATTGACAAACTACGGGCGAAACTGTTATTGAAAGGAATTAAATTAAGCCAAGAAGAGTTATTGGGAAAACTAATTGAATTAGGAGAAAAAGAGTTGCTTCAAATGATTGAAAAATCATCAACTGTAATGAGTAGAAAGAAAAAGAAGGAAATTTTGTCAAGAGGATACGATTTACCAGTTATTTCAGCCGAAGAAATAGATGAAATCATTTACGGGGAAATATAAATGGGCGTCTTGTTAGATACTAGCTTCCTATATGTTTTCTACAACAAGAATGATCCAAAACACACAACAATTAAAAAAGTGTATTCTCAGATGTTAGACGGAGAGTTTGGTCAGATCATCTTACTAGATTATGTCTTTGACGAATTAATTACTTTAATCTCTGCCCGGACAAGAAACACAAAAATAGCTGCCCAGATTGGCGAGAACATTTTGCATGACTCAAAGGATTACTTAGCCTTATCATTTTGTGGCGAACGTGACTTTCGTAACGCATGGCTACTTTTTAGACGACAAGACAAAAAAACAAAATTTTTGTCATTTACGGACTGTGTCATCATTTCTGTAGCTAATTCCCTTAGAAACTCCTGGGTGGCCACACTAGATCAGCACTTCTCAAATTGGGTGAAAGTGATACCAGAACGCCAATAAGATCAAGCATTGACACAGGACATTTTTTATAGATAGCCGCACATACCTAACCAGAGCAATTAATATCACAAAAATCATACATTAATGGCAAGAAAATGCAGATGACATGATTAACAGACCCGTAAGAGAGAGAAAATAAGCTCTCACATTAGACATGATAGATTCTCCACCAAAAAAAACCAGATTTAATTTGGTACTTTTTTGGCCTTTTTTCTGAGGGTTTCTAACTCCGGCGATGAAAGGTGTTAAAAAAAGCAACAACTTGAAGAAGACCAAGGCTTCCATTCTTGTTAGAGGGCACATCAGAAAACGCTGAAGAAAAGCAATGAAATTGAGAAAAGAACCGCTCAACGAAGGGCAATCAGAGCCTAAGCCCTTTGCAAGATCCGATTTTTTCACTCCACAATAGGGTAAGAGGACATGAGAATGGTGGGGGTTGTGGGATTTGAACCCACGACCAACCGGTTTCTTCTCGAAGGTGTCAGAAGACACCGAGTCTGGAGCCGGTTGCGCTACCGGGCTGCGCTAAACCCCCTAAGCCACGGAAACAACCCAAGGGGAGAACGTTCTCGTTTTCCCATTCACATGAGTTTCTTACATGTTTTTATTTTTTGTTATTTGAAAGAATAGTCTCAATGCAAGAAAAACAGAAATACTTCCGTTGAACTGTTTCTTGAGTCTAGACTAGGTCTGTGAGATAAAGCAGTCAGGGCACACACGCTTAGTAGAAACAATTGGTTTTCTCCCTCTATCCTGAGTGAGGCGAACAGAAACAAAACGGGCACAGTTTGAGCAGACCCACTTCCGACAAACCGCACATCTCATATGTTCGTAGCCTGGAAATTCCTCTTCCAAACAAACTTCGCAAACAACCCTTGGAGGGGCGACTAGACTTGACATTCAGTTAACATAAATACATTGAAAGATTTATGATTTTGTCTTGGCGAAGAAAGAAAAGCGAGAAAAAACCCCAACTAATTAATCAGAAGTATAAGAAAAACATTAAGCTAAAAGAAGCAGTCTGAGAAAAAGGCAGGATCAGTCCTCGATCTTGTGAACCCAGCCAAACGGGTCTTCTTTCTCTCCGTACTGAATAGCAGTCAACTCGTCGTACAGTTGCTGAGTAATTGAACCAACCTTACCGTCGTTGATCACGTATTCTTTGCCTTCATAATACAAGCTACCAACGGGGGTAACGACTGCAGCGGTTCCACAGCCAAAGGCTTCAGTAAGGCGACCTGATTCAATTCCCTCTACAACTTCGTCAATGCTAATCTTCCTTTCCTCAGCCTTATAGCCAAGATGTGGGGCAAGTTGAAGAATGGAATCACGAGTAACGCCGGGAAGAATAGTACCTGTCAAGGGAGAAGTAACAACAGTATCATCAATAACGAACATCATGTTCATCGCTCCGACTTCTTCAACATATTTGTGCTCCTTAGCATCAAGCCAGAGGACTTGGGATGCTCCGAACTTCTTAGCGTCAAGATTGGCAATAAGACTCGCGGCATAATTTCCTCCTGCCTTCACGGCACCAGTACCCCCAGGAGCAGCTCTGGTATACTCCTTGGTCACGTAAATTTTTACCGGGTTAAACCCGCTCTTAAAGTAGGGTCCTGATGGGGACAAGATAATGTAGAAATAATACGAATCACTGGGATGCACCCCTAAAGCGGCCTCAGTTGCAATCATTGTTGGCCGGACATACATAGAAGTCCCTTTGGATCGAGGAATCCAGTCCTTTTCCAGCGACACCAAGCGATCAATGGCAAACACGAAAAACCCAGGATCGACTTCCGGCATTGCCATTCTTCTCGCCGATTGCTTAAAACGATCAGCATTCTTATCAGGGCGGAAAAGAGCAACACTACCATCGGGATGGCGATATGCTTTCAAACCTTCAAAGATTTCTTGGGCGTAGTGAAATACAGCAACCGAGGGATCAAGCACAAAGGGCTCGTACTTCTTGATAACAGCATCTTGCCATTGACCGTCTTTGTACTCTTGCAAAAACATGCGGTCAGTGAAAAGTTGCCCAAACCCAAGGGCTGATTCGTCAGTGTACTTGGGCTTCATATCCTCTGGACGCAAATCCTCAATCTTGATGTGATACTGTCCGTGAGTTACGAGATTAGCAGTCATCGATATTAAATTAGTTTGAAACTCTTTGAAGTTTTCCCACGCTTTGTGAATAATTACACATTCGTTGCAAAC
>JAJRWK010000084.1 GCA_024276795.1 archaeon
ATGCTAAGAGAAGGTCCTAGAAATGCCGCACGAAGATGTGAGTGGGCATTGTTATCTATCCTATCATGTTCCCATCCTTGTTCTTCTGGGAGGATCATTCGAATTGCTCGTTTCAGATCATTGATGCAACCTGGCTCGTATTCGATGGTAGTAATAGCTCCCGTAGATCCAGGGACAAAAAGGTTGACTATGCCATCGAGCAATCCTATCTCTTTTATGAACTGTTCAACTTGATCAGTCAAATCTATGATCTCAATCTCTCCTCGAGTCTGGAGAGAAACCGTTTTACTTCTTGAGCCATATCTGCCCGCAGTTGCTGTCATCGGAAACTCATCTCACTCTGCGCTATTTGATTAACTACTAATATTTGAATTGGCCGTGTATTGTAGTGCTTCACTGATCCATGTCTCCTAGCTTGACAAGAAATCGAGCAACTCGGAAATAAGCAAGATTGGTCGTTCGAATGGTATATAGTGCCCAGCAGCTGGAAACCGTTCAAATTCAGCATGCGGAAATTCGAGTAATAATTCTTCAGAATCGCTCAAGGGCATGATGTTGTCTCGATCCCCAGCAATGATTCTCATCGGGATCTTTAGCGAAGGAATGAGCAATGAATCCACAACTTTGTTAATTACCTCAAGGTCTTTGATGAACGCCTCGAGATTTGTCGGTTCACTTAGATACTCCTCTAATACTTTTTTTCCCTCGGTTCTATACCTAGGGGCAAGTCCTTTGTTAATCAAGAACCTAACAGCGTCGTCCACGTCTTTGTGAAATTTTTTCAACAAAGACCTGGCATAGCCAAACGACTTGCTAACAGAAAGGAGAACCACTCCACTAACTCTTAATGGAATACTTGCCGCAACCATTAAGGCAACAATTCCTCCAAAGGAATGGCCAATAAGGACGTAATTTCGATAATTCAGATGTTCCACAATATCCATGACAGCTTCGACATACGACGAAAGGGAGTATGAATAATTGTTAAGCTTGCTTTTCCCGTGCCCTGGAAGATCGACACTTAAACAAGGAACGTCATGACTTGCCAAACCTTCTGGTATAGTATTCCAGATTCTATGATCAAGGCCTTCCCCATGAATCAGTATGACACAAGGATTTTTCGATCCTTCCCGTGTAGGGGGACAAAGAAAATACTTTACTCCTCCGAGCTCCCGTTCTTGTCTTATTGTTTCTTCTGTCACTTCACCACCCGTCAAAAGTTCATTTTCAAGCTCACTTTACAGCCTGAAAACGATCCCTCTAAACAATTGTAAGAAATCCTGAGGTGGAACCGGTTGCGGCTCTCTGTTGCTAGATGTTCTGCTCTCGTTGTCAAAACAGAGTTGCCAGAAAGCATACACTCCTTGTGCAAGTTGAGCTTCAGGACTGTTGGGCCCAAAGGGTTCCGCTACTTTAGCCAAGATGTCACTTGCCTTGTATGCTGCGTCTTTCGCTTCTTCATAGTAGCCCTTGGCATCGGAGTAATCCTTCACATTAGCATATGCGCGGCCGAGCAAATTGTTTTTCAAAGCATCTAAAACGAGCAGTGTAGCATCCACCATGAAACGGCGTATTTCTAATCCCTGCCATTGAATTCCTTTTACTAAGGACTCCATTTCGTCTTTCTTGTTCAATAGGTTCTCACAATCTTGAGCGATTCTCTTGAGCATTTGTTTGAACCCATCAAGGCTTTCGAAGTCTCTCTCTACTTGGCCTAGGATTTGTTCTAAGTTCTCCTTTGAAGCTAGCTCCACTACAACCATTGAATCATAAAGTGCACGAAGAACCACGTTCAAGGTAAGATATTGAGTTGCCAAGATATATACAGACATTTGAGTATTAAGTCCAGACACAAAGGAACCGGCAAAGTGAGCGTTGATACGATCCATCGGAACCAGTTTTTTATCTCCGATTTCCTCGGCTATTTTCTTGGCTCGGGAAGAATGGTGATGAGCTTTCGCTTTCAAAAGCAGCTCCAAGACTTTGTTTTCTCTCGTTACTCCAATAGAATCTATTTCAGAAATCATCGAAATTGCCAAGTCCCTCATTACCTTAAGTCGCTTGAGAAGCAAGTCCCTATTCTCAATCTCAACCGGCATCAGTGAAGCAGCCTCGAACATGTACAAGAGTTGCTCTTCTAAAGAACTAAACTTCACGCGAGTCTCCAATGGGTTTGTTGATATCATGTCTTCCCATTGTTGGACAATCTGATTCGCCTTGCCATCTATTCTTTTGCGAAACTGAACGAATGAACGGAATAATCGCTTTTTAGCTTCCTCAAAAGATATCCCGTCTGTCTTGATGATGAGTTCAGCAATCTCACCAATCGACTCGAAAATCATTGGCATCGCACTAATGTAATCCTCCTCAATTATGTCTGACAGGTTTCCTGCCTCTTGCTTAATAATTTGAGCTAGCTTCTCACCCCCTTCCTTGTCTTCCTTTTCTAGAGAAGAAAGCAGTCTGGAGAAAACATGAGATAAACCAGATATTCCCTTCAAAAGCATAGTGTGTTTAACACGATAATCGACTAACTTGTACAAAGGCGCAATATCCTCTCTATCCTTGACGTGTTCTAGAGATCGGAGAGCATCTTCAAGAAGAGAAAGACTGTCCGCAAAATAGGAGCCTGCGGCTTCAAAATCACCTTTGAATGCAGCTTCTCTCGCTAGTCGCCGATAATGCAATGCCAACGAGAAATTCTTTTCTGCTGAAGCCTTTGCCACGTTATATTTCTGAAGTTCTTCAGCTTCTTTTTTCAAGTCAGAAGTCATGACTTCGCTCCACTCATCAATTGCTTTGAGCAAGAATGAAACACTTTTGTCAAAAACGAAGTGCTGAGAAATACTGTCTCTCCACCACCAAGTGTCCCCAAGCCTTACTAGCATCGGACCAAGGATTGAGCCGTAGAATTCTCCCTTCAGCATTGCTTCTCTCCCCTTTTCCTGCTGTATCATGTACTTGTGAGAATCCGAGAGATATTTTTCCATTCTTGGGATGAGTTTTTCAAGGTCTTCAATTCTCATATGCATTTTCAAGACTCCACTAATTGGGGCTAGTGTTTCTTTCGGGATGTCCTCGAAGAACAATGATTTCACTTCGTAGATATGGCGAATCGAATGAATGAAATGCTCGCTGACTTGCTCCTCGGGCTTAGTTCCGAATATTCCATTGACTCTTATGTCATTGTAGATTTGCATTAGATAACTTGCATCTATTTCAAGTAAGAGGAGGCTCATCATCCTTGCCGTGATCAATGCTTTCCGTTCAGGGTCTTGCTCGATCTGAGTCCTTTCTTTCTCGAATTCGTCTCTAAACCGGATGAACAACAGTCGAGACAGATCAGAAAGGAGGTCGAGGTTTTCCAAGCACTCCTTGCTGAACTCAATCCATCTCGCACCGATTTCGTGAGCTTCGTCGATTTCGGTGAACTCTGCATACAAAGAATCTCTGGTTTCTTCATTTGCTATGAATTTTTCAAAAGGCGATTGTGAATAATCTGTTTGTGAAAATAACTCCATCATATCACCAACGGAAATAGAAACGTCATTGTATTTGAATAATTTATCGCTTCACAGCAATTCGGAACGAAATACGTCAGAGACTTTACCAACGCTGTATTGGACATGCAAGTTAACCCGGGGTTCTATGGTCATAAAATCCTATAATTCGCGGGAATCAATCAGCCTAATGCAAAATTCTAAATATGCCATTATTAAACTCGACATTGTGTTGCACTCGAACTCGGATTACTTTTATGTGACCCGGTTCGATTGCAGAAAAAAATCCGGAAATTGAACTATGTTGATTCTCGTAAATGAGAACCATGAGGAATGAAAAAATGTATAGAAAGGATGAAATTATTGTTAGAATAGGTGGAGCGGCTGGTGACGGAGTCGCCAGCATGGGCCAGTCATTGGCCAAGATTTTCACAAGACAAGGCTTGTTTGTTCATGGTCTGAACTACTACCAGTCTGTAATTCGAGGAGGAAACGTCGGATGGAATGTCCGGGCTGCAAACCATCCAGTACGGTCTCAAGGGGACTACATCGACATCGTTATCGCTTTGACAGGCCTCGCTGCCGAAACCTATGGGAGAGAACTCAGAGAAGGAGGAATTCTCATTGTTGATGAACGTATTCGGTTTGACGAATCCGTTCTTCCTGCTAATGCCCAAATATTGAAAGTGCCTCTCGTGAAAACCGCTCAAACCTTTGACTTACGCTTGAAAGTCTTGAAGAATACTGTCGCATTAGGGATACTTATACGGATGCTGGGCATTAATTTTGAAATATTCCAGCACATGTTAGAAGAAACCTTTGGTTCAAAGGGTGAAGAAGTAGTAAAAATGAACCTGGATTCTGCCATGGCTGGTTATCAAATGGCCGCAGACCTTCCAGAGTATCCTCATGAACTTAGATTTTCTAATGAACCCCAAATGTTTATTTCAGGTAATGAAGCCGCAGCAGTAGGGCTAATGGCGGCGGGGCTTAAGTTTTCTGCCGCGTATCCAATGACGCCGGCAACTTCAATCCTGCATTTTCTTGCCAAGCAAGCACCCAAATATAATCTAGTTGTTAAGCAAGCAGAGGATGAACTTGCCGTAATCAATATGGCAATCGGAGCTTCATTTAGTGGTGTTAAATCTGCATGTGCAACCTCTGGAGGCGGCTTTGCTTTGATGACCGAAGCAGTTGGCCTCGCTGGAATGGTTGAACTACCCGTTGTTGTAATAAATAGCATGAGGGGCGGGCCATCTACTGGGCTTCCTACCAATACTGAACAAGGAGACTTGAATCAGTTGTTTGGAGCATCTCAAGGCGATTTTCCGCGAGCAATAATGGCCGCCACGAATGTAGAAGACAGCTACGAAATCATCGTAGAGGCAATGAATTTTGCTGAACTAGCTCAAATTCCAGTTCTCGTCGCTCTTGACACTTATCTCTCAGAACATTTTGAAACAGTAAAACCATTCAACTTAGAACCCGAAATAATCGAGCGTGAAAAACCACAAATTAAGGAGGGAGAAACCTATCTTCGCTATAAGTTTACTTAAACCGGAGTCTCGCCACGATCAATTCCTGGCGAACCCGGTATGATGTACGTTGCCTCATCCGACGAACATGACGAAGACTCTACCCTTATCTCAGATATTAGGGCTGGACTTCCGGATGCCATTGAAATTAGGAAAAAAATGGTCGAAAAAAGAGCCAAAAAACTTGAGTTAGTGAAATCACGCTATAAACCACCAGTTATGTATGGTCCAGAAGATGATGACCTCACAATCGTTGGCTGGGGTTCTACCCGAGGCGCAATCGAAGAAGCAGTTGATCGATTGAATTCAGAAGGGAAAAAAGTGAACGCACTCTTCATTCGATACATCTATCCATTTGATACCGAGAGAATTCTGCCAATTCTTGAGAATGCAAACAAAGTAGCAATTGTGGAACAAAACTATTCTGGACAGATGAGAAGACACATTCGAGCAGAAACTGGTTTTCACATAGAACATGCTTTCCTAAAATATGATGGGACATACCTCAAACCCATCGAAATTGTTGAATTTGTTAAGACGGAGGTCTTGTAAAATGGAATTAAAATTAACTGCAAAAGATTATAAATCACACGTAAAACCCACTTGGTGTCCTGGCTGTGGAGATTTTGGTCTCAACAAAGCCATCCAAGTAGCATTGGCGGATCTTCAAGTACCGCCACACAATGTGGCAATCATTTCTGGAATTGGTTGTTCTTCCAATCTGCCGCATTTCAACAAAACATACGGTTTTCACTCAATTCATGGCAGAGCATTAGCCGTGGCAACGGGTGTCCACTTAGGAAACCACGAAATCGTTACTCTTGTAGCTGGTGGTGACGGAGACGGATATGGTATCGGAGGCAATCACTTTGTACATTCCTGCATAAGAAACATGAATATTACATACATGGTCATGAATAACTCAATCTACGGACTTACCACTGGCCAGGCATCTCCCACAACGCTCGAAGGAACGGTAACCAAATCCACGCCTCCCGGCTACGAAGTGCATGAACATCCGCTGAATCCTATTTCTCTAGCCCTAACTGCTGGAGCGACATTTGTCGCAAGGGGTTTCTCCGGGGAAGGAGCCCATCTTACCGAGTTGATCAAGAAAGCGATACAACACAAGGGCTCCGCATTTATCGACGTGCTCTCACCATGTGTAACATGGCAGAAGCAAGCAACATACGAGTTCTACCGCGAACGCGTTTACAAATTAGAAGATGAGGGTCATGATCCATCTGATTTCATGGCAGCATTCCAAAAATCACTTGAACTGGAGCGAGTCCCCATTGGGCTTTTCTACCAAACTCAACGACCGACCTACGTCGATCACGAGCCGGCACTGAAAAAAGGCCCATTAGCACACCAAAAAGGTGGGCTTAAAACAAACGATCCAATTCTCAAGGAATTCTTCTAAAAAATAAGATGAATAAAGTAATTAGCCAAGAAGATTCTTGGCTCTCACTTTTTTGTTTTGGAACAAAAGACACTGAATAAGTCTATGTTCCTTCTTGGTAGCTTTCCAAGTATTTCAATTGTTCAGGAGCCAATTCATCGATGTCGAATCCCATGCTTTTTAGTTTGCGCAGAGCAATCATGTTATCGATTTCTTGGTCTATGAGATAGACACCTGGAGATAACCTCTCCTCTCCTTGTGCCAAGCGAACCAAGGCTAGGAATTGATTAGCAAATGACATATCCATGACCTCGCTTGGATGGCCTTCTGCTGCGACTAGATTAACCAATCTTCCTCTTGCAAGTAAGTATACTCTATTGCCGCTTGGTAACACAAATTCCTCGTTATTAGGTCTGATCTCACGTTGCGACACGGCGATTTCTTCGAGCTCTTTTACGTTGATCTCAACATCAAAGTGTCCCGCATTTGCAATTATGGCACCGTCTTTCATCTTTTCAAAATGCCACTTTCTAATGACATCTTTCATTCCAGTGGCCGTGATGAAAATGTCGCCAATTTCAGCTGCTTCATCCATCTTCATTACACTATATCCTTCCAGTGCTGCTTTCAAAGCATTTACAGGATCTACTTCGGTCACAATTACTCTGGCTCCCATGCCCTTGGCGCGCATAGCAATTCCTCTGCCACAATGACCGTATCCAGCAACCACCAGTTGTTTCCCGGCGAGGAGCACATTAGTGGCTCGGAGTACTCCATCGAGAGCAGATTGACCAGTGCCATAGACATTGTCAAATTGCCATTTTGTCGGCGTATCATTAACTGCAATTACAGGATATTTCAAAGCACCTTCTTTATGCATGGCACGTAAGCGAATCACTCCCGTAGTTGTTTCTTCTGTTCCACCAATAACTTCTGACAAGAGATCTGGATGTTTATCATGGAGTCTGAATATCAGATCTGCACCATCATCCAAGGTGAGTGTTGGACTAATTTCTAGTACTTTGTCTAGTGCCCAATAGAATTCATCAGTTGAAAGACCATGCCACGCGTAGATGCTTATCCCTTCTTCGGCCAATGCTGCGGCCACTGCATCATTTGTGGATAAGGGATTGCATCCAGCCCACGAAAGCTCTGCACCAGCAGCAATCAATGTTCTCACTAATACTGCAGTTTCCTTGGTGACATGCAATGCACCAGCAATTCTCATACCTTTCAAAGGCTTTTTCTCAGAGTATTCTCGACGAAGCCCCATCAAGACAGGCATATGGGCTTCGGCCCATTCAATCATTTTCTTTCCTTGACTTGCCAGTGAAAGATCGCGAACTTTGAAATTTTGATCTTCATCCATTTTGTATCACTTGAGTCTCTATCAGAAAATATTTGAGAATATGGGTAATGGATGGGTGAAAAATAGACTCGGAAGTGCAATATTGGCTTCTAAAAGAAACTATTGAAAGAAGACAATACCAGAACACAATAGTATTTGTCGACAACGCCTTTGGTAAACAAGGTCCGGAATTTGTTCACCAAGTCCTTATGTATAGACTTGCTCAATAATAATGAGTTTCTAACTTTTCTTAGTCATTCCGTGATAAGACCTGAATCGCATAGATGCCCTATCAATGAGCTTCGCTTTCCCTTTGTATTCGTACGGCAATTTTTCCTCAATCCAAACCAGTCTGTCTCCTGAATAGATTCCGACTTCTATCAGAGCAGAATTTACCATTATAAGAGCTGCGCGAAGTGTCTCTACTCTGGGAACAATTGTTTTCTCCCTGAAAGACTCGATAATGTCTTGCAAGGTTTTTGTGTCTAATTTGAAGAAAAACTCTGCCTCTCTAGCTAATGATTCTGCTAACTCATAGACTGGCTGTTCGTGGGGGCGTGGATCTTCAAGCTCGAGAATAAGGTTGAGATCAAGCAAAAGTGCGAGCGCCTCGATTTGTTCAGAGGGACGAATATTCCCTCCGAACGCTTTGTTGTATGCAGATACAGGCAAATTTTCGTTTTTCTCAACAGCAATTACTCTTGCAAGAGTAAAAACTATCTGTTGGATCTTCTTTCTTCTCACATTCCGCAAACCGTCTGCCAATCGGTCTGTGGCTGAAACTAGACATTCAAAGACACTCTTACTAATATGGTCATAGAGTAGACCAATAACTTCTTCGATTTGATTCTTTCGTCTCTGGACGGCTCTACCTCTTTTGCTCTCAATAATCTCCCCCTTGATCATGTTCATTCTGATGTTAGAAAGAGATTTTCTTCTGCCAAGAATCCTTGAAAGATCCGAATCTGGCACGTAGGTTCCGATTTGGCGTTTGGGAAGATGATGAAATCGATAGCGGTTAATGTTTGTCATCAAATATATTACGACGAAGGTCACCTCGGGCTTTCGGATGGCCGTCTCTCTTGAAAATTTTTAGGTTTTGGAAAACGGCGAAATTTTTAGAATTTCGAGTTTCTAATATTACTGAAAAAAGAGTTAAAACAAATGGTAATTCCCTATTTAATAAAATTTTTTTATTTAATCCAAAATTTGAAAATTTCAACATAAAATGCTTATATCCGAATTAATTAGTCAAATTGTTTTCTTTTTAACTATTCTTTTTTTGGCTTGATTTAACTAAGAAAACGCGTTTGGATTTCTGTAAGAGCATTTAATACCTTCGGAGTTGACTTTTTCACGTGGAGAATTTCGGCCAAGATTTTTCCGGTATACCTGAGTCACTTCGCGCGCGACTTGAACAAGCCAAAAGATACGTAATTGACGCGTGTGTGGATTGCAAAGGGACAAAATTGTTGTGTGGATTAGGTAAATGTCCTATCCTTGAAACGTTATCTTTGGAGGTTCAGGCCGAAATTCCTCGAACAACACATCTCTTTGGTGAAGCTCCACAAGTATTCATCGGGTCAAGAACTTATCCCTGGGTAAACAGTAGTAATGTTGTCTTACCCGCTGAATCCACAGTGAAGGCTGAAATCTTTTCCAATCCAAAACAATGGTTGAGCCTTCCTTTACCCATGTTGCTTGATATTCGGTTTTCCTCTATTCGGGGGGAAAGAAGTTTAAGAGCTGACAGATTCCAGACTAATCGATTTGTTGAAGCGATGCAAGAAATTGCATTATCTGTAAAGCCCTTGGATGTTGAGGTTGTTCTAGCAAGGCTTCCTCGCCCAGTAGAGCAAGTCGATGCAATATCTAGCCCGCTAGGACCTGTTGCTCCTGCAATAAAAACATCCGTGGTAGATAACCCGATGATTCCTCGTAAAGTAGACAATATTCTTGACGAGGAAAACAGGATGTCACATGACCAAATTGCAGAGCTCTTTTGGCAAGGGTTCGATGTCTATTACATTCAACAAGTTTTCAGTGTTGGGCTCACCGGAAGAAGAGAGCATCGTAAACTTGTTCCGACGAGATGGAGCATTACGGCTGTTGATGATTCCCTTGGAAAGGAACTACTGCCAATTATTACTTCTCTTCCTGAAAACAGTGAGATAAGGCTGTATCATAATGTTTTGTTAGACAATTATTATTGGATAGCTATTCTACCTGGAAAATGGGCCTTCGAACATTTCGAAGCGTGGATGCCAGGATCAATCTTTACGCTCGGAAAGAATAACTGGAAAATCACTCGCGATGGTGAAGGGTTCACGAGCAAAGAGCAGAAGAAAACAAGGTGGAGATATTCCCAACAAGCAGGAGGGTATTATGCTGCTCGCCTCGCTATAATGGAATTCTTAGTGAATAACTTGAAAAAACAATCAGCCGTCCTTGCGATTAGAGAAATCGGACCACATTACATAATACCTGTTGGCGTGGTTCAGGTTCGTGAAAACGTTCGTAGTGCCCTCTCTGGGAACTTTGAGACATTTGAAACAAAAAAAGAATTAATTGAATACTTGAAACCTAGGCTTAGAGCACCATTTCATGAATATCAGCGGCAGAGTTTGATTCTCTCACAAGCCAAGCTAACAGATTTTATGAAGGAATGAAATAATCCTCTTTGTTGCACATGGGATTGATTCGAGCACCCAAGTGGAATGGCATGGTAAATACATCTACATCCCTAAGTATTTTTTTACCCAGTTTTCCCAGTGGCTTTCTTTCATCATACTCAAGTCTTCTATTTCTTCGTAGAATCTCCTACCGATAGCTCTTAAGCTATGTACCTCTTCTGGATCCAGATAATTGCTGTCCGGAACAAAGAATACAAGAG
>JAJRWK010000085.1 GCA_024276795.1 archaeon
AAATTACGCTGGAAATGGTGTAAAGGTGGCAATTATTGACACAGGTATTGATTATACCCACCCAGATCTAAACGATAATTACTTCGGAGGTTATGACTTCGTAAATAATGACAACGATCCTTATGACGACAATGGTCACGGTACACACGTTGCCGGCATTGTTGCAGCAGAGGATAACGGCATTGGCGTGATTGGTGTCGCTCCTCAAGCAGATCTTTATGGAGTTAAAGTTTTGAATGCTCAAGGTTCCGGTACCTACTCCGACATTGTTGCCGGTATCGACTGGGCAATTTCCAACAACATGGACATCATTTCAATGTCTCTGGGAGGCTCCACTGGAGACGTCGCCATGCAAGATGCCCTCCAGAGAGCATATGATGCTGGAATCGTCATCGTTGCCGCATCTGGTAACGACTATGCCAACAGTATTAGTTATCCCGCAAAGTACAGCACTGTTATCGCAGTTGGTGCGACTGACAGTTCAGACGTTCGTGCTTCATTCTCTAACTATGGTCCTGAACTGGAAGTTGTTGCTCCGGGTGTAAATATATACTCAACCTATCCGGGAAACACATACAAGACACTCAGTGGAACCTCAATGGCTACCCCAATGGTAACTGGTGTTGTGGCTCTAATGCTAAGCAAGAACCCCAACATGCTTCCCGCAGACGTTAGACAAATCTTGCATGATTCTGCTCTAGATCTAGGTGCTGCTGGATGGGATCAATACTACGGTTATGGACGTGTTCAAGCAGACGTTGCAGTCAGCATGACTCCTAGCAGCGGAACTCCTCCTGACACCACTCCTCCCGCACAGGTAACTGGTTTGACTGTTACAACTGTCAGCTCAACGCAATTGGATCTTTCATGGAATCCAGTTTCTGATCCTGATCTCAGTTACTACAATATTTACAGAGATGGTGTATTGATTGCTACAACTACTGCAACAACCTACAGTGACACTGGACTCACTCCTTCAACCACATACACCTACGAGGTCTCTGCAGTAGATACAAGTGGTAACGAAGGTCAGAAGTCTGCTCCCGCCAGTGGCACCACTGATGCTGGAGGCGGAGCCAACACAATGTATGTGTTCGCCATTGACATGTGGTATGAGAAATTCCGCTTCTGGTTCTGGGTCTGGTATGACGTTTACATGAAGATCACCGTTTACGATGGTAACGGTAGCCCATTAGCGGGGGTTACTGTCTCTGTTTCACTCGATACTCCTGAAGGAACTGCAACGGGCGCAGCAGACACCGGTGCGGATGGGACTGTAACATTGTACTATGACAATGGTCCTGGTGGATGGTATACTTGTACGGTAACTGATCTAACAAAGACAGGCTACACCTACACGCCGTCGAACAACGTTGAAACTTCTGACAGCATTTATGTAAGCTAAATCAATGAACTAACCAAAGATCCCTCAAATCTAAAGCCAACCCCTTCAAGCTAGCTTATCTGGCTAGCTTCCTCCTCTCCTTTTTCTTGCAAGCTATGACTTTTTCACTACTAATTCGGAAGAAGAAAGTTTTTACAATAAATAGCTCGTGTGTTTCCGGATTAATGGCAATTAAAACACAAGAGATATTAACGCAATACTTGGTGTTTTGTTAAGAGCGATCGATTCTCAAGAGCTATTTGCTAGCTAGCAATACAGATAATCCTTATATTGATAAAATTCACGCGCTCATAACCATTGAAACGAGGCGATCAGCCCAATGGAAGAATGGATCAAGCAAACATTAGAAAACTACGTTATTGGAGAGCTGACCACTTCCCTAAAACCGGGGACTACGTGGCCTAGAACTTATCCAATGCTTTACTTCTACGATAATGGAGAATTCGTGGTTACTTCTTCAGTTGTTTTCAGCGGGAAGGTTTCTCAAATCAAGAAGAATCCCAAGGTTAGCCTATTACTTTCCAACAATACTGCGTCAGGAATGAATGAAAGGCATGTCGTTCTCATCCAAGGCGACGCTGTTGTTGATGAATCTGACCTAGATCACGGCTGGGAAAAATACAAAGAAGCTTGGCTTAAAAAAGAACCGCTGATTAAGTACTATTTCGACATGCGAAATGCTCTCCCTGAATTCTGGAAACGCTCAGTCATTCGAATCAAGCCCAAAAGGATAATGGCTTGGAAAGATGGCGACATGAGCCAGGATCCTATTGTTTACGAAGAGGAGGATGATCTGGTTGCTAACTGAGGAAATCATACGAAAACTAGCTACTTTGGAAAAACCAGTTTTGACATTTCATGGCGAGGATGGCTATCCTATTAGCGTCCCTGTTGACTATGAAGTCATTAATATCGGGAAAAACAAGACTATCAAGATTGTTAATCTACCAAAGATTGCCCAAGTTCTTACTCCAGACAAGAAAGTTAGCCTTCTTTTCAACAAGGTTGATGAACTTGAACAAGGAGGCTACGGAAACCGTCGCTACGTCCATATCTACGGTTACATAAACGAAGGCATTCTTGACATTAAGGAAATAAGGGGCTGGGATGAAAACGAGCTTGACTTCTTGTCTCTTATCCAGAGGGCGATTCCTCGAGGAAAGAAATATTTGAAAGATTACAATGAGAAACTATTCAATGCCACGCTCACAAGCAATGATCGTGCTAAGCTTATCACAAGCGTTGATGGAATCGTGCAACTAAGAGAGATCCAGTATATTGTGGATGAAGACATGAACATGTATTTCCTTGGCCAGTTTCCAGAGCCTTCTATTCGACAGCTTGACGTCAATCCCAATGTGAAGCTTTTGCTCACTCCTCCAAGTGAATTTAGAGGCATCCATGAAGTTGAAATTGACGCCAACGCAAGCTTTGTCAAAGACAAATCAAAGAAGGAAGAACTGATCGCTAAGCTAGCAGAGAAAGATCCAGCGGTTTACACAATTGTGCACCAACTCGCTCAAACCACACGTATTGTCAAGATCGTTCCTTATAGAATGAAATACGGGGCTAAGACCGAACTTGAAACCTACGAAGTTCCAGACAAGAAGCCAACACTTGGATCACAGATCAAGCAAGCGATTGGTACTCGGATGAAATACTGGCTCTTTGCGTCTCGGGCACCTTTCTTCACAGCGTCAATAGTTCCCATCCTTGTTGGTTCTGTTGCAGCATTTTATGCTACCCGCACATTCGATTGGGGTATTTTCTTCTTGACGTTGTTGGGCATTTTACTCATACACGCAGGTGCAAACATTGTCAATGACTATTATGACCACACAAGTTCCAACGACGAGTATAACATTTTAGGAAGCCCATTTAATGGCGGGTCGAGATTCATTCAATCAGGACTGGCTTCGCCGGCAAAGATTCTTATTTCTGGAACATTCCTTCTCCTCTCCGGAGGTGCTATCGGACTTTATCTAGATACGATCTATCCGGGTCATACAATCTTGATCATCGGCCTTATTGGAGGGTTCCTTGCATTCTTCTATACAGCGCCTCCCTTTAGGTTTGCTTATCATGGCTTAGGAGATTTTGTGATTGCGATTACTTTTGGCCCTCTTCCTGTCTTGGGAGCATTTTATCTTCAGACAGGAACGCTCAGCTTTGAGCTTCCCAGTACGCTTGGGCAGCCTCTGTTCCCATAGGAGTTCTTGGCGCATTGATCCTATACGTGAATAGCTTTCAAGACATGGACGCTGATGAGTTGGCCGGAAAAAGAACATCTATCGTACGACTTGGCAAGAGAACAGCTTCTAAACTCTACCCGTGGCTCCTAGGTTTTGTTTATGCATGGAT
>JAJRWK010000086.1 GCA_024276795.1 archaeon
GCTATCGATTCAAGTGGATTCATTAGTTATCCCGTCCATGATAGCCTTATCAAACTAGCAAATGAGCTAGAAGCTAGGCTGGATGAAAAACTGAATGAACTCCAAAGACTCTATGACGAAGGCATTCTTGATAGAAACGAAGATCCTTCAAAAATAAAGTCAATACAGAACATCATCTTGATTGGGAGGCATATCTTCAAAACATGGAAAGCAACCATCGAAGCCCTTTATAAAGTGCTGATCACACAGGATCCTCAATCGTTAGAACTAGTCGAGATAGCCATTCAGTCTCAGCAAGAAGCGTTTAACGATGTTATGCGAATTGCTCAAGAATCTGATTCTTCAACAAGTTCAATAGCGACTCAGCTAGCTCTTGAAGTAGTGGAGCAATTGATTCCACTATTTGTTCTAAAAAGTATTCAGTTGAACAACAGTGGAGTATTTCATACTTCTCTCGCACCTTTTCTGCCATTATTGGAACAGGTGCCAATTCGTCAAAACGCTAATTTACACGTTCTAAGAATTCTTGCCGAGATTTACGTCGATACGCAAGTAGGAGACTCGCTTAATTACGCTCGAATTATCTACAACTTGCGCAAACTAGCGAAAGAAACCTCTCCCTTCTGGCCCCGCCACCGCATTGCTACAAAGGTGCTACTTTGGATACTAACCCTGATTTTTGAGGAATATGATATTAGTTCACTAGAACAACAAATGGGTGAAACGCTACAAGGCGAGATATTGCTTGGAGGTCAAAAGCATCTTGAACAAGCCTTCGTCAATTATTACCAATCCTTACTCCAAGCAGCTCAAGGAAGCGAACCGTCATATGACTTTGCCCCAGGTAATATTGAGATTAACATCTTGGATCCTTACACATGGATGATTCCGGACTTTTCAAAATACGCGAGAGGGAAACAACTTGGAAACATATTGTACATTCCTTTCAATGCAAATCACATGGGAATAATAAAGAATGATGCGACAATACAGGAATTCTGAGAAACAATCGTTGGATAAGTTTACAAAGGCAGTCTTGGTGGAAGAGCGCTTCTGTCCGCATAAATAATCCAGTCCTTGTTCCTATACAGAGTCCTTTCAAGATAAGATGCAAGGTTCTTCTCTTTTTGTAATAAGTCGATGATTTCCGCTGGCAAGTGAAATAGAGAACTGAAATGGTATGTCAGCTCTGACAAGAATCTTTTTTCAGACAGTCCCGTTAGATTTGTCGTAGGTGAATACACGCTAGGAAACCGGCTTGTTGAATATCCAGGTTTCGCATTCAATACTTGTTCCAGCAGAGACAAATCGACGTCAAGCAATAATGTCATTTCGTGAAGCAAGATATTTTTTCTGAAATAAGCCCCGGACCCTGAGACCTTGTTATTTCCCAAGAATAATGAACTTCGATTGCCTACGGTTACTTCATACCCTAGGTTGGCTAAGACTTTTGCCACTTCGTTGGAAAGGAACTCCCGAGCTGTGTGAATGTCTCTAATAGACCATTTGGAAAGTGAGCGAAGAGAGATAAAAAAACTCAGATTCAAATTCCCCAGGTCATGATAAACAGCCCCTCCACCAGAAACCCGCCTAGCGACATCAATGTTGTTTTCTGCGCAGAATTCGAGATTTACCTCTGCTAGCAGATCTTGACTTCTTCCAACGATAGCAGCAGGAGCATTTTTCCAAAATCGGATCATGACGGCGCTTGGTTTTAGGTAGAAGTATTCAAAGAGCGCTTGCTCAAGTGCAAGATTGTAGAAGACATCGTGTGAAACATTCTTGACGATTCTCAAAACCATTGTTCAACATAGGTCTTCTCTGCAAGATTAATTGCTTTTTCACTTGAGGAAAACTCATAGAAACCAAAGAAAGAAGGGTATGAACTAACTTTGTGTGCGGACAAAGTCTTCATGTGCTCTCATCAAGTACTTCTTAGCAAAATAATAACAAGCGTTATTGCAAACAAAGACGCCCATTTGCACATCGTTGAAGAAACGAGACTTCCATCCATTTTGAAAACATAAACAGAAATACTGGTGGGAATAAGGAAAACTAAATACCCGGCAAGTATTAAAACAGGTAAATCAGCCACTTGAATAGCAACTTTTTCAGCCATGTTTCTCAAAATCTCTGAAACAAGCAAAAGAAGTGCGGCAACAATTGCCCCAAAATAATACTTGCCGTAATGCACAGCGCGTCTCTTGTAGCGGTATCGCACAAAGCATTTCTCACACGCAATAATCTGCACTGCGTCGGCATCCTGGAAAAAAACCACAAGAAACATTATTGCGAAAAATGTTGCAACATACTCTAAACCATAAGTAGGAGTCTGAGAAGAACGAATCAGCCAGAGTCCCAGAGGAGGAAGCAAAGTGATTGAGAAATGCCCATAGATCTTGCCGAAGCGTTTCTTGTCAAAAGAACAGATCAATACCTCTGAGAGCTGGTAACTCGCTAGAAAGAATAATAGCAATGAAATGCTAGCTCGAAGCTCATTCCAACCCCAAGTAGAGTTCCAATAGAGGGAATAGACGAAAAATGAAGCTTCAATAGCAAACACAGAACCCGAAAATGCCAAAACCCTCATCCTTATGTCTATCACGTTGGCGAAATGGAATTCTCTCAATAAAAAATGTTTGTCTTTGATTTTAGCGAAAAATCACTACTCGGTCCTTGTTGGGATATTAGTTTTGCTCAGGACACAAAAACTCTCGACATGTCATTGCCAATAATTCTCTTATCGATTATTTTATAATACCAGTTAGGAACAAAAAATTTGAAGAAACATGACTCACGGTCGTCTCCAAAACGCAGGCATAGTTCGTAAGAAAACGCCGAAAGTCCCAGCAAAAGAAAGACACACCCCTATCCCACGGGTAAGTCTGAGAAAGAAATATTATAATCGTTTTATTAAAGGCAAGCCGTGGGGACAGCCTCAGAAGCGAAGAAGATAAGAAAGACTCAGAACGAGCATTTCCCAATGGGTTTTTTCTTTTGGTTCATAACATTTGAGCCTTAGTTTGGGACAAAAAAGGCGTTTTAGACAAAGACGTTATACTTTCTTCCCATATGTTGTCTAGTCGAGTTGGTGGAATTTCATGCAAGAACTGGATTACGAGACAGTAAGAGAGATCAAAAACGAGTTACTGCGCTTGGCAGTTTCAAACAGTCTTTCGCGTTCCGACATTGAAAAAATCAAACGAGAGGTCATAGGAAGACATGGCGGATCGAGACATCCTCGAAATAGTGACATTCTTGCAGTGGCTTCTGAGGAAGAGAAAAAAATTCTTTCTCCCTTTTTGCGAACAAGAGTGGTTCGCACAATATCCGGGGTCGCCGTAGTCGCAGTTATGACTGCGCCTTTTGCATGTCCTCACGGAAGATGCGTCTACTGCCCCGGCGGACCGTCTTGGGACACACTACAGTCTTACACGGGCAAAGAACCGGCTAGCATGCGAGCCAAAATGAACCACTACGACCCTTTCAAGCAAGTATCCCAAAGAATCAGACAATTAGAAGCTACAGGACACAATACTGACAAGATAGACGTAATCGTTATGGGTGGAACTTTCAACTCCACGCCCATTGAATATCAACAAGAATTCTTGCTAGGGGTGTTTGAAGCGCTAAATGGGGTAAGGTCTGAAACATTGGAAAAGGCTCACAGAATAAACGAAGGAGCCAAGCACCGGTGTGTTGGTCTGACCATTGAAACCCGACCAGATTGGCTCAAAGAAAAACATGTAAGAGATCTGCTCAGGTTTGGAGCTACTCGTGTCGAAGTTGGTGTTCAGACCCTTAATGAAAATATTATTCAATTAGTTAGACGGGATCACACGATAGAAGATACAATCGAGGCCTTTGCAAACTTGAGAAATGCTGGATTCAAAATAACCGCTCACATGATGCCAGGATTGCCTGGTAGTTCTCTTGAATCAGATATTGAGGACATTCGTCGCCTATATTATGATCCAAGATTCATTCCAGATGAAATTAAGATATATCCAACCCAAGTAATTGAAAACACGCCTCTGGCAAAGTGGGTTGAACAAGGGAAGTACGAGCCCATTGATAATGAATATGCTTTTGAAGTAATACACGCTGCCAAGAAAATGACACCGCCTTATGTGAGAATCAAGCGAGCCTTGAGAGACTTGCCGGCTCCGCTTATTGTATTTGGCCCAACAAAAGGTAACGCTAGAGAAATTGTTAAAGAACGAATGAGGGTGCTCGGAGAAAGTTGTAGATGTATTCGTTGCCGCGAATTTGGGCACCGAGTGTACTACCAAAAACGAACATTCAGTGAAGATGCCGTAAAGCTAATTGTTCGATCTTTCGAAGCATCGGAGGCAACAGAACTATTCATCTCCTATGAAGATATAGAAAACGACATCTTGATCGGATTTCTAAGGCTTAGGCTACTACCAGATGAAGTATTCATGGAAGAGTTAAAGGGCAAAGCAGTAGTGAGAGAACTACATGTGTATGGACAAGCAATCCCAATTGGCGATGACCCCTCAGAAAAAACCTCCGTTCAGCACAGAGGCTACGGAAAACGATTGCTTCAAAAGGCAGAACTAATCGCCGAAGACAGAGGCTACGATGGGATAGCCGTAATTAGCGGCGTGGGAGTGAGAGGATATTATAGAAAAAATGGGTATAGTCTGTTGGGATCGTATATGGCAAAGAAGTTTTGAATCTTCAGAAATCGCGAAACAAAAAGGAGAAGAACCATGTCAAGAAATCAGAGCGAGGACAACATCGAGGAAAATACAGAGATCCCCGAAGTATTATTGCTGTCCCCTGATGAAATTTTA
>JAJRWK010000087.1 GCA_024276795.1 archaeon
ATGAGTAAACCAGTGAACATTATTGTTTCCTATCCAATGATGTTTACAGATTCGGATTGCTTCGAAATTCATTCCGCACCACGCGCCTTTATTTTCTTGAAGCAATAAGATTTGTCCTCTTATTGCAGATTTTGGGACAGTCTTAGACGAAATATTACTCTTATGATTTCGGAAAAGATAATAGATCGTCTTATGTTATCTTATTCGATCGCCATGAAAATTGGAATCATTTCTGACACTCATGATAATTTGAAAGCAATCGATCATGCGATTAATCTTTTCAAAGCAGAAGACGTTGGTCTTATTATTCATCTCGGAGATTTTGTAGCTCCCTTTTCGGTGAAGAGACTACTCGACTGTGGAATACCTCTCAGGGCCGTATTTGGAAACAATGATGGTGAAAGGAGGCTTATTCGAGAGTTCTTTTCTTCTAGTAATGATGCAGTGATTTTCGAGTCAGTGGGCAAAATTGAGGTCAATGATCGAAAAATCGCTTTTACTCATGGACACCATGAATATGTCCTTGAATCATTGATCATGAGCAAGCAATTTGATGTTGTTCTTTCAGGACATACACACAGAATAAAAACTGAAACCACGGACGGAGTTCTTCACCTCAATCCAGGTGAAGCTGGTGGGTGGTTATTCGGAAAGGGAAGTGTTATTGTTTTAGATACTAACACATTAAATTATAAGATCGAAGAATATGATATTCATCACATTATTGAAACTTGATTCTAAGGCTGAAGTTAAGCAAAAGATTAAATGATTCATTCTGAGAACTAACGTTAATGGTAGATATTAGTGATCCTGCCCCTAATGCCCGTGTGAAACGAGTAAATGTTGCAAAAGGAGTTGTTAATGAAGACTTTGAGTTGAACAATGCTTATTCGGAGGGAATTGTTGTTTTGTATTTCTTCCCTGCCGCTTTCACCGGCGTATGTACAAAATCAACTTGTGCTCTCCAAGATGATCTAGCAGATTTCAATAGTCTAGATGCCCACTTGTATGCGATATCCGTAGACGGTCCGTTCACACTTAAAGCGTTCGCTGAACAACACAATCTTACTTATGATCTTCTTTCTGATTTTAACAAAGAAGCGATTCAAGCATTTGACATTGCTTACGACGACTTTCTTGGCCTTCATCTGGTAGCAAAACGATCCCTTTTTGCTATCAAGGAGGGGAAGATTACATACAAGTGGGTAACTGATAATGCTGGTGATTATCCTCCCTTCAGCGAGCTCAAGGAACATCTTAAAGCTCTGAAGGAATAGATACTCTTAGCATACTCCCTTGTTTATTTTTCTTCTTGATTTTTCTTGATAGTAACGCTTCATTCTTGCAAACCTAGTTCTTAATAGTCTCCGAATCCACCATCGATTTAGAAAACATGGGCTACGTAATCTTTGTCAAATTGTTTGCATTTGCTCGTGAAGTGGTCGGAAAAGACCTCGTTAAGGTAAAAATAGAAGGAGATACAACCGTGGGTGATGTGCTCAAGGATTTAAGAGCAGATTTCCCCCAACTTAATGGGATACTCTTTGATAAAAATGGGAATCTACGGCCTGACTATTCCGTCTTCGTTAATGAAAAACGTCTTGAAAAAAGGCAGTTCTACAAATATCACCTACATTCTGGTGATACTATTCTCATTTATCCCCCTGTTGGTGGAGGGTGTTAGTTGGAATTGGAATCATGCTTAATATTTGGCCACAGAGACTATTTTTTCGAGTCCTAGCTTCTTGATTGTTTCTGGTCTCGGCACTCCTTCTTTATCCCACCCCATTGCTTCGTAGTAATTCTGCAATTCTCTTGTATATTGTTTCTTGTCGATGGGTTCTGACTCGGGTGTCTTTTTCTCATAGAATGGGCGTGGTAAGTAATCATCGTCTTTGGAGAAGCCTGCATTTATGTTATATATCCGCTCTAACGTAATGGTTCGTTGTGCTGCTTTATCCAGCATTCCTGTTGAGAATTTTTCTCCCGTTACGTTTTGAAGTGCGGTTGCCATTGTTGAATAATTGAGAAACTTCAACGCGATGCTCGGTACCCAGCTGGTAAACTTACTTGAAATCGCACTTGGGGTTGTTTTTGCCATCATGTTTAAGTCTACATAAAGATAAAACGCATGTACACAAGTTACCAATGAGTCTATCAAAGTAACGATTTTCAATGAATTGGCTACCAGCTTTCCTTTTCCGCGCCAGGTTAACTTGTCGACTCTTAGTGGTGTTCCTAATGCCTCAACAGCGATTGCTGCCCCACCGTGTAAATGACAAGCCCCTCTGGGAGAGATTCCATATCCCAGTGCTTGCCCCATAAATTTCCTTGGTTCATATACTGCGAATTCCATCCCCTTCACGTGGGGGGCAAGTTCTGGAAGTCCACGATGTTGAGCCATCTTCGCGCTGCCTTTTGCGAGTAACTGTCCTATTTCGTTGTCTGTCTCAATAATGTTGTCGAATAATTCGAGAATGTCTTCTGATTCAAAATTCCATCTCTTGTTATCGGGTTGTTCTATTTTCCCTGCCTTGACTAGATTGACAAATGTAGCAATAGTATGTCCAGCACTAATGGTGTCTACTCCCATTTTTGTAAGCTTCTCTCCTAGTGGAAGTACGATTTCTGGATTGTAGAATCCCAAGTTTGGCCCTAAGGTTCCAATCGTCTCAAATTCGGGTGTATAAATTTTCTCTCCCTTCAACTCATAGGTGTGTCTACAGGCGACGGGACATTTTGAGCAACTCTTATGCGCGATCTCAAATTTCTTGATTTCTACTTCTGCAAGTTGTTCGATTCGCTCATCACGATTCCTTTCGTATTGATTGACACTCATTCCACCAAGTGAATTGTAAATTGAGGTGTAGAATTTAGTGCCATAGGAATTATAAAGGCGATAAAGTTCGCTTTTCTTTAACTGCTTAATCATTTTCTTGACATGCTTTCGCTGGATTTCTGCGTTATATAGGGGGATTTTTTGTTTTCCCTCAATTACAATGGCTTTTAGATTTTTTGAGCCCATAACTGCTCCAAGTCCACCTCTCCCAAAATCGTGTTCGAGATCATGCGTTATTGAAGCATAAGGTATTAGTTTCTCCCCAGCTGGTCCAATGGAAAGTATTGCGGCTTTAGGATATGTTTGTTTAAGCGTCTTGTCTGTTTGGTGAGTATCTAGTCCTTTTAAATCCCTTGCCGATTTAATCTCGATATTTTCACCATCAAAAACTAATATTGAAAGCTCTTCTGTTTTTCCAGCAACAATTAGGACATCTGTCCCGGCTTTTCTCAAAATCGTGCCGAATCGTCCTCCCATGTTGCTTGAAGAAATTGTTCTTGTGAGGGGAGACCTAGTTACTAAAACAGATCGAGCAGCAGTTGGGTAAGTTGTTCCGGTTAGTGGACCGGTAGCAAATACCATTGGATTTGAAGATGCCAGTGGCTCTTGCCCGTATCCCGCCTCATTAATATAAACCCATGTTCCTAGCCCTCTTCCCCCAATGAAATCCCGAAGTAGTGCAGAAGATGATTGCTCTCGGGTCACTTTTTCTGATGTGAGATCTATTCGCATAATTCGAGGAAACGTTTGCATTGCGCTTGAGAATGGAATTTACATATTTATGCTTTAGCACACTCAAGCGTTATTTAGGGGATCATTTTCAGTCTCTTTCTGAATTCTTTTCACCAGCCCATTTGTTCTTTCCATCACGGTTCTTTTTCTGAAAGACGAGTCATGGTCTCTTGAACCGCTTTTCTTAAGGACATGAAGGAGAACTCCGGATATTTTTCTAAGAACTCTCTATTGTCTAGGATGAACGGCTCATTCCACTGATAGTAATTTTCGAGGAATTCTTTTACTATTGGGATAAAGATTCCTATAAGGTGGATTTGCCATCTTTTGAGAACCCTGTATTCTGACTTTCTGCTAAGCAGAGAAGAGACTATCTCAAAAAATTCCTTACCACTTGGAGACTCGTCACCAGACACGATCCACTTTCTTCCATAGCTTGAATGATCTAATCCCAGTTTTATCGCCGCTTCGGCTGCATCCTTTGTGTAGATGAAAGAATGAGGGACTTTATCATTGAAAAGCCATGAGGGTTTTTTCCCTTGCATCGGGTAAATTATGAAGTTTTCAAAAAACCCATTGTTTACGGTTGGTCCCAAGAAATCTGGAAATTGAGCAATTACGGTGTTTTTCCATATTTCCTCTTCCTGTTGAAGATCATTTATGATTCTCTTTTTTATCTTGCCTTTTTTGCCTACAGGACGCATGGGTTGTTGCGACACAAGTTTTTCTCCTACGATTCTCCCATATGAATAGACGTTGTCGATATACACATGTTTGAATTGATTCTTGTGCATAGCATAAACTATGTTCTTACTAATCGTTGGCCAGTATTTCTCCCATTGGTCGTATGGTGGGTTGATACAATTGAAAACATAATCCGCATCGGCTGTTATTCTAGCCATTTGTTCCCTATCCATAGCATCCAGAACCAGGAACTCATATTGGCTTTTTTCAAAGATTTTTTCCAGCTTCAACGCATTCCTTCCTGTTACGACCACCCGGTAGTTTTTTTCACGTAACTGCGTGGCAATTTCTTGCCCTATTGCGCCTGTCGCGCCCAAAATAATCACTGTTTTACTCATCCTATCACTTTAATGAATACTGTTCATCGAATGGGGGGGGTGATTCGTTTATAAGCCTTGTTATTTGACGAACAATGTTCATCAACCTTAAATCTAAGTAAGATGTTTTAATTTTAATGACGGGCCAAAGACAGCAGAAAAAGCAAGAACGGTATCAGTATTTACTTACGGTTGCCAAGTCATTGATTACTGAAAAAGGCTTTAACAATTTTTCACTCCGTGACGTAGCAAGGAACGCAAACATGGCTCCAAGTAATGTCTACAATTATTTTCAAGGAAAACGAGAATTGTGGTTTGCTCTGGTATCGATGGAATTCGAAAAATATCTCCAAGCTCTTTTTGAAACGCTTGGCGAAATCAAAATCGTGAACGCCCAACTTCTTGAGAGTTTCGCACAATTCCATCTGGATTTTGCAATGAACAACCCTTGGGAGTACGAAATGATGTTTGTCGTAAGGCCGCCACATGCTGACGAGATTGGCCCCATTGAAAAGAATCATCGGCCTGTTGTCTTTGAAACCTTGCTAGATATTATGAAGAAAGGTGTTTTGGAAGGTACGTTGAAAAAGGCTGATCCCCTATATCTTGCTTATTACTTCTGGGGAACCCTACATGGTGCAGTCATGGTATCAAGCCCTGTGTTTTCAACAGAGGGAATGAGAGTCTCCAAAATTGATAAAAAATCTTTCTTCAAATTTGTGGTGAATAGCTTAATTGAGCAAATATTGTTGTGATACCGCACTTTTGACCGTTCTTTTGTGTTGTTAGGTGGAGCAGCCAAGGAGAGACTAGGTAATTTTTTTTACCTTGTTGTGTTTTGTATAGAGATGAAAAAAATGTAAAAACATCTGCCTTTTTAGTTATTTGCTATCTATTGATTGGTCTTGAGTATATCATGAAGAGTTGAGGCATCGTATTACTTTTCACGGATATTTGTAATATTCACCGCTTGAAGGGTTTGTTTTCATTGGGAAAGAAAAATTACCTTGAACATACTTATTTTATAGGTTGTTTAAGAAAGTTCACATGCTTTTATGAGTGCAGACAATACTCCTTTCATTCAAGAGTGGCTTAACAATACGCCTGAGTACAATCCCGGTGAGGATTATTCCCTTTTTGAGAAGGTGTTTTCTCTTCCTAGAAACGCTCCAAGCATTCTTTCACAGGTAGGGAGCACTCCTCTGCTTAAACTCGGCAAGATGTCCTCTTCTTTGGATAATGTCAAAATTTATGCAAAAGCTGAATGGTTCAATCCTGGGGGCTCTGTTAAGGATCGTGCTGCTCTTGCAATGATATTGGATGCCCTTAACTCCGGTCATCTTGACGGTGGAAAGAGAATTCTTGATGCCACATCTGGCAACACGGGTATTGGCTATGCGTGGATTGGTGCTTCTCTGGGAATTGGTGTTACGCTCTGTGTTCCAAAAAATGCTTCCCCAGAACGCATCAAAATGCTCAAAGCATTTGGGGTGGATCTTATTCTTACGGATCCCCTAGAAGGCACCGATGGTGCAATCTTGCATGCAAAGGAGCTTGCAGAAACTGATCCTGATAAGTACCATTACTTGGACCAATACAGTAATCCTATGAATCCTATGGCTCATTATTTGACTACTGGTCCCGAGATTCTTCGTGATACTCAAAAAACGGTTACCCATTTTGTTGCGTGCTTGGGAACATCAGGAACTTTTGTTGGGATCACGAAGAGACTTCGCAAAGAACTTCCTTCCTTTCGTGCAGTTGCTGTCCAGCCGGACGGCCCATTTCATGGTATTGAGGGAGTTAAACACATGGAATCTGCCCTAGTCCCAGGGATATACGATCCTGATCTAGTTGATGAAACTATATTTGTTTCAACCCAAGAGGCTCAGAAAATGACTCTTCGCTTGGCTAAAGAAGAGGGAATACTGGTTGGCGTGTCTTCGGGCGCAGCGGTTGCTGCTTCTATTAAACTTGCAGAAAAGATTGAAGAAGGTATTATTGTTACAATACTTCCAGATAGGGGTGAGCGTTATCTGACCGATAGTTTTTGGAGATGATAGTGGTGGCTTTGAAAATATCTAAATCCGATATCAAGAAGATGTTTGAACATGGAGAAGAATCCTATCCTCATGAGTGCTGTGGTGTCCTTATCGGTATTCCTGGCAATTCTGCCATCGTAATGGAAGTGCAACGACTGACAAATGTAAATAAAGAAATGCCCACCCGACGTTACGATGTTGATCCTTTGGAATTAGCAAAAGCTGATTCAGAAGCAGAAAAGAAAGGTCTTGAAATCATTGGTATCTATCATTCACATCCCGATCACCCTGCTCGCCCCTCCAAGTATGACCATGATCATGCTTGGCGATATCTCTCATATGTTGTTATGTCAATTGAGAAGGGAAAAGCCAAGGCAATCACTTCTTGGCGTTTGAATGAGAAGAAAGAGTTTGAACAAGAAGAATTAATCTTTGTAGAAAAAACCGCGGAGGCTGTCTAATGGAAGTAGAAAAAAAAATAATTGAAATTAGAATCCCCACCCCTCTGAGAGCTTATACTGAGGGAGAAAAAATCATTGAATTGGAAGCCGAGACCGCTGGAGAAGCTTTGTCTGAGCTTTGCGAAATGTTCCCCCGGCTAAAGCCTCATCTTTTCGATGAACAAGGAAGACTTCGGAACTTTGTGAATATTTATGTCAATGACGAGGATATTCGCTACAGCAATGGGCTTTCTACTGAACTTAAGGCAAATGATGTCTTATTGATCATCCCCTCCATCGCCGGGGGGCTTGATATCAACAATACCATTGATTCTTCTTCCGATGCTACTTCGAATAGTGCTGCGGGGCTTGTTGAAGAGACAACATCACTTTCCAAAGAAGAAATAGAAAGATACAGTAGACACCTAATCCTTCCTGAGGTAGGGATTGAAGGACAGAAGCGTCTTAAAAATGCCAAAGTTCTCATTGTTGGTGCTGGTGGTCTTGGCTCTCCTATTTCCATGTATCTCGCTGCTGCTGGCGTAGGAACTATTGGGTTGATGGATTTTGACACTGTCGACCACACCAATTTACAAAGACAGCTTCTCCACACAACTAATGATGTTGGTCGGAATAAGCTTGAGTCTGCAAAGGAGACATTGACAGCACTTAATCCTTACGTAACTATTAACACTCATGAGACCGCGTTGTCCTCCGAAAATGCTCTTGAAATCATTAGCCAGTACGACATGGTGATTGACGGAACTGATAATTTTCCCACTAGATATCTGATTAACGATGCTTGTGTTTTTTTGAGAAAACCAAATATCTATGGATCTATCTTTCGTTTCGAGGGGCAGGTAACAGTATTTGATCCCACAAAGGGCCCATGTTATCGATGCTTGTATCCTGAGCCTCCTCCACC
>JAJRWK010000008.1 GCA_024276795.1 archaeon
ACCAGAAAGGCGTGGACCAGAAAGGCGTGGACCAGAAAGGCGTGCTCCAGAAAGGCGTGGACCAGAAAGGCGTGCTCCAGAAAGGCGTGGACCAGAAAGGCGTGCTCCAGAAAGGCGTGGACCAGAAAGGCGTGCTCCAGAAGGGTGTAGACCAGAAAGGCGTGCTCCAGAAAGGCGTAGACCAGAAAGGCGTGCTCCAGAAGGGTGTAGACCAGAAAGGCGTGCTCCAGAAAGGCGTAGACCAGAAAGGCGTGCTCCAGAAAGGCGTAGACCAGAAAGGCGTGCTCCAGAAAGGCGTAGACCAGAACGGAGTGGTCCAGAATGGAGCCGTCGAAAAGCTAGCGGCCGAAAAACCACCCGCCCTCATGTCGTTTAGTTTGAAGGATTGATCCTTAAGACCATTTAGTATTGAAAACATCCCAGGAGCAAGTAATGACGGTTCGGCTGTTGTAGAAGAGGATAGGGTTAGGTTAGGGGCAAAGCCGAAACTAACTACCAGAAAAAAAATACCAACTATTGACAAATGTTTACCATTGATTTTCATTTACTTGCCCTCGTCAGTTTGGACTGACAATATAATATCGGCTCTTGATTTAATTTATCAGTTCTAGGGGACAATTCCAGTGAAAAATACTTTTAAATCTCAAGACCATGTGGTTAAAAGGCTTTTGGGAAAATGATTCCTACATACTCCGAGTGTATAAACACGACAACGGATTATATGCAAAATTGGATAGTAGGGACGCCCAGATACTTGTCCCATACAAGCATGACAAGAAAAAGGGTTAAGTTTAAGTCATTTTTGCATAAATTCCTTATGAAATCAAAAATATTAGCCATAGTTTCAGAACGGGAACGGGAGGACAGGGTCTCTTATTGTTCGGGTGGGGTTCCAAATACTTGGGAAATGAGAATATCGAGTTCCTGCCAGGCTATGTCATCGTTTGAAAGGAAAACATCTGCGTTGAAGTATTCTACGACTCCCATTTCAAAAAACTCTTGTGAGATTTTTCGGAATTTTTTGCGGATTGCATAAGTCTCTTTGTCCGCAATGAGAACCATGATGGCGCGGGGACCCAGTCTTTCGAGGAGAAGGACTTGGTTTTCTTGTTCAATTCGTTTGATTGATCCTTCACCGAAAAGTTCTTTCGAGAATCCGGAAACGGCTGCGAGGAATCCTCCAATGAGGACTTCATCGACCGTGTTTTTCTCATTAAAATGATATGAGTATAGGATGTATCCTTCCGTGTTGAGAAGAAGAAGCATAGTTGGGAGGACGTCTGATTCAGCAATTTTTTCTCCCAAGGAAGTTTGTTGAAACTGTAGGCTGTGGAGAAGGCGTAGAGCTTCCATAGCGAAGAAGATGGAGAGATATTCGTCGGTAATCCATACTTTCAGAATGCTTTTTTCCATTTGATATTCTTCAGAGTTTTTGTTTTCAGGAGAGAAAAAGTTCATTCTTTGCTCGAATCTTTCGATTTCGGAGTGGTGAATGCTTTCTTCGTGCTCGATATCGTATCGTTTTGCTAGTTCGTATTGCATCATGGCTTCGGAGTAGTTGTCTATTCCCAAGTAGAGATAGCCTATCATGAGATTGAAAAGAGCTTGGTAATAGGGATTGTCGATGGTGGCCACGAGAGGCTTGAGGTCTAGAAGTATTTCGATTGTTTGATGTAGCACGTTAGGGTTTTGGTCAAGAAGGTAGCGCTTGATCAGTACTTCTAGAAGAAGGTTTGTTAGTTCAAGGCTGGAGTCATAGTGACCAGATTGGTCTGCTTGAGAGAGACCTTTCAGGAGAATGCTCATGCTTCGTTTGAGATCGCCTTCAGACATCGCCATTGTCGCTTCAGCGGTGAGGTACCAAAGGGCATTATAGCTATTTTCTTTGAATGCTTGATCTAGTGATTTATCTTGGGAAATACCGGCTGCCTCTCGAAGCTTTTCCAAGTAAAAGGTTGCTTTGTCCGGCTGGTCTAGTTTGGAGTAAAGGTAGACAAAGAGGGAGAGTATTGCGGAGTCACCAATATTGGTTTTTTCGGCGATATTTTCAGCCATCTTCACGTATTCAAGGGCTTTTTCGGTGTTTTTTTCATCAACATAGACTTTGCTTAGTGAGAGAATATTTCCTAGAGCCATAGGATAATTTTGTAGCTCTGTTAAGGCTCGTACCACGTTTTCTAGTACTTTTGATCCTTCTGTTCTTCTGCCTTGGAGTATGAGAGCATTGCCGAGGTTAGCACCAGTTATGGAGTAGCCTCTCAAGTCTCGAACTTTGTTGAAATCGTCTAAGGCTTGCCGGAGCTTTTCTTCTCCCGTTATCATTTTTTGGCGAATGAAGTAAGATATCCCTGCAAGGTTGTAGTAGTAGCCTCTTATCCATGGGTCCTCAACAGCTTCGACCCAATTTGCGAAACTATCGATAAGTTCTATGAGATCGGGAATTTTTCCCTCGTAGAGATTCTTTAAAGCGCTTATTAGGTAGGAATAAGAATGTAGAATTGTGAGTAATGGTTTGGGTAATTGTTTTTGAATAAAATACTTTGATAAGTAAGTTTCAAGAGTTTGGGCTACTTGTGTTACTTCTTCAAACTTTCGAAGATAAGTTAGAGTTAGGCCTTTTGTGAACATGGCTTCATAATAGAGAAGGGTTTCGATTGGGCCAGGGGATCGTTCAATATCTAGTTTTTCGAGGGTTTTGTTGCAATAGTTTAGAGCGGTTTCATACTGGCCTTGGAACATTAATATTCTCCCAATAAAGGGAAGTAATTCGTGTTTTTCCTCGTATTCTTCTAGGATTTCATCATAAAAGCACGAATTAACCGAAATTCGGCCAAGCATGAAGTACCAATAGGGAGATGGTTTTGTGAATAGACGAATAGTATCCTTTATGGCGTTGAGGAGCTTAATGTAGGGGTTGAGGGTTGCTGAAAGTGTTGAGTAGCTGTGCTTGAAACTCACAATCTCGTTTTCTGGAATGAGTTCTAAGAGGAGAAGATATTCTTGAGGGATTTCGTCTTGTTTTTGAATTGTCAATCTTGTCACCCAACTATTTTAGGAAATGAAAGACAAGCAAATATTCGAATTTAGTATAATAATGATTGTAGTAAATGCTCTCGGTATTTCCATGTGCCTTATATAAGCAGTTATTCATGTTTAATCAACCGAGGGGTGAGATTTTTTCCTTTTGAACGGTTATTTTCGCATTCATGATCGATGATCTTGGCAAGTGATCCGTAGTCATTCTTGCATATCGGAGAGATTTTGAACCATTACAAGAAAAGAAACTTGTGTCTGACTTGCAACCGTCTAGCACTCGCAAGTTTCTTAGCTACTATTTTCGGGGATTAACACCTATTCTCCTGTTATGGCTAGGAGTAATCCTGATGTATTTGGTGTGGGACGAGGACTCAATTTATTTCGTGAGTGAGCCGACAGGTCGTGAAGGAGGCCAATATGATTTGCCTCTAATTGTTTCGGTTTTGGTGGGAGTGATTATTGTTAGTGGATTATTGGTGTATATGATAATTAGGTTGAAAGCAATTGCTACTAGAATACTCTACGGAACGGTCATCTGGATTTCCGGATTATTACTCATCGTAGATGTGTTAGGCCTGTCGTTGAAAGAGTCGAGTATTGATAGCTTGAGGGGACAATTTGTTGCGTCGAGTGGATTGTTAATTATTGTTGGATTGACAATTGCTTGCTACGCTTACATGAAGGGGTCGATGACTTTGTGGTTGAGAAATAGTATTATTATCCTGGCGTCCATTTCGCTTGGTCGTTTAGTGTCTTTACTATTCCAAACTGAGAGCGTCTTATTCTTGGGAATTGGTCTTGCCATTTTCGATTATTGGTCTGTTTTCCACGGCCCGCTTCGAAGGATCCTTGGTAAACCGAAGAAATCGTCTCACCAAACGACGAAGACCTATTCCAAATCAGAGTTTGCTCTTCTCGTACAGAAGATGAATAAAAAGGGATTCCCCGTTGTGATAATGGGGCAAGGAGCGGTAATTGGGATAGGTGATCTTGTATTTTTTGCCTTGTACATGTTTGAAGCGATCACTCAGTGGGGAATAGGAGTTAGCTTATTGACGTTGTTCTTAATAGGACTCGGGCACCTCTTGACTCTACGCATTCTGAATCATATCAGTCCATTGCCGGGATTACCTATTCCAGTAATCTTAGTCAGTGCGTATTTTGCCTTGCTAGTGTTTTTGTAATGTGTAGCCCATGGATTTGCTAATTTCTTGCTTGAATTTCGGCTGAACAATTAACTCTTCTACCTTTGTTTCTAGATATTTGAGTAATTCGTCTATGCCTTTTCTTGTCGCAGTACTTATCCAGAGCGCATCACTGAATTGTTCTTCAAGCTTCTTTAATTGTTCTGGGGGGGTGATATCAACTTTGCTGATGACAATCTTTATTTCAGTGCCTTCAAAGAATTGATTTATTTCGTGAAGGAGGTCGAGTTGATCTTCCAAGGGTAGACTCGAGTACTCAGAGGGATCAATAAGGAAAAGGATTATGTCCGACACTCTGCGCAACGCAATAAGAGCTTGTTTTTCAATTTTATTTCTTTTTTCCATGGGACGGTCTAATAGCCCAGGAGTATCCACGAATTGTGTTTTGATGAAACCGAAATCTCGGTGCCCGAATACTAGGTCTCTCGTAGTGAAAGGATAGGCACCTATTTCTGGTTTTCCTGAAGAAACTATTCTTACCAAGCTTGATTTCCCGGCGTTTGGAGCACCACCAATGACCACACAAGGCCACCGAGGGTCAAAATCAGGAATGCGTTTCATCTGCATTCGCACCTTGCTCAATAATTTCAAGTCTGGTTTTATCTGTTCCATAACCGAGGAAATTCTCCCAAATGCTTCTTTTCTAATTGCTTCAAGAGCTCTTGGGTGTTCTGCAAGCTGAAGCTTTAGATTAATCTGTTCTTCTATTCTTTCAAGAGCGCCAATAGTCCCTTGTACTTTTCCTAGGGCTAGGCGGGTCTTGTCTACACCCACAAGGAGCTCTAAGAGATCTTTGTAGAAAGGATCAATTTGTTCAATCGTGGGGAACTCTTTAACGATCTTGTTGATTCTGCTTCGGAGCACATTGACAGCAGTGCTGACTCGTCCTTGTTCGTGAATTCTATAGCGCTTTAGACTTGGCATTTGGCCTTTTGGTCTCTTTGTTGCCATAGCTCTAGAGAAGGCCTGGTCTAGAAGTTTTTGTGGGGTGGGGACTCGACTAACTTTTCTAAATGGGTTCATATTTAAAGCTTCTTTGCAAGATTTTTAGCTTGTTCCATTGTTGCATTAACTGGCCTTTCTCGAAAAGCATGGAAAAACTTGCATTTAATTCGATGCGTTGGCAGAATCATCTAATGGTTGTTTTTGGAGCATTTTTGCTCGGTCTTTCAGAAAAGTGGCGATTAGACGGTGAAGTATTTGAACAAATGCGGGTGAGTCTTCAGCTAGATTGATGGAACTTAATGTGAGTTTCCCTGTTCTCCCACTAATGACTTCAGCTAGAGCGTGCGCTAGAGGAAACTGAATTCCTTGACCAATGGGAGATGCAAAAGGTATGGGGCCCCCTTGCTCGGGAGTTACTATGGCTAGTGAGCCTACAAATGGCTTATCGTGATATGCGAATGCGAGTATCCAATTCTGGAATTCTTGGATGTGCAGAGTAATGACATATTGTTCACTTAGTTGAATTGACTTTGTCCAAGACAGGGGAGGGTTGCCATCTTCAATTTTGTGATCGGGGAAATTGCGAGGATCGCTTTCCATCATGTTTCCCTTCCATTTGTTTCGGTGGTTCTAAGATAATCAACATAAAGTTTAATTCCTTCTTCTATTGAGATTTTAGGCTTCCATCCCATTGAATTGATTTTAGAGGTACCAAGCTTTATTTTCTTGACGTCCCCAGGCCAGCCCCTTTCTCCTCCGGTGTAGAGGAATTCCACGTCTTTGAGATTTAGAGCCTTAACCATGAGGCGTGCAATTTCGTCCACTGTAACGGTAACGGGGTTCGAGATATTGAAAGCTTCAAAGTGGCCTTGTTTTAGTGCTCTCGAGGCAACATCCATGGCTTCTATGAGGTCTGAAATGTAGAGATATGTTTTTTCTTGTTTTCCGTTTCCAAGAATCTCTAACTGATGAGGATTTGACTTTAGCTTGTGAAAGAAATCATACATCACTCCGTGAGTGCTTCTTGGACCATAAATATTCCCAAATCTAAGTGAAATTGTCCCAAGGTCATAGAGATGAGCAAAACTGGATAGATACATTTCTGCAGCAGCTTTCGCCGCGCCGTAGTTATTAATTGGTCGCAGAGAGGTTTGCTCATCAGCAATTAGATCGCCTCTCTCCCCATACATCGTACCGCCAGAAGCAGCGAATATCATGAACGGGACGTCTTGTGCACGCATTGCGTCAAGAATGCGAATGGTACCTTCAACATTGATAGAAAAATCATAATAAGGCCGTTTCACACTTACAGGGACACTGGGTTGAGCCGCGAAGTGATAAACTGCATGGATTCCTTCAAACTCTTTGTCGTTAGGTTGGATTGTCCGAATATCCTTTCGGAGAAAAGTTACTTTTCCCTTGTCAATGTGTGTTTGCAATATTTTTTGAGAGGTGCCTGCAGATAAATTGTCAATAACTATGACATGATCTGCTTCTCTTTCTACCAAGTAGTCGACGACATAGGAGCCAATGAATCCACATCCACCCGTTACCAAGAAGGCTTGGCCCTCGAAATCTATACTCATAACGACTTCGTCTCATCTGAACAAGTAAATAAAAGAATTGAAAGGGTCTTGAAAAAACACTGAATGGAATTAATAGGAAGAAGAAAGAGAAGAGAATTCAGAACAGTTATTTTAGGGGGATTTCGACTTCAGGATCTTTTATGAGTTCCCACAAGAAGCCGCCCTTTGCAATTTTCTTCTTGACAAACCCTTTTCTTTCCAAGCGTCTCCCTGCCGCTATAACGTGTCCTCCGCTAGCGCAGCCTTCGCAGAGCTTAGGATATTTGCTGGTCAATTCAAGGATTTCTTCGGTTTTTAGTCCGCTGTTTTCGCGAAGAATCGCGATGAGGCAAAGCTCTTCTCGAGTGAATTCCATGGGTATATCCCTTACCATCCTATATTTCAAATTATTTCACAGTTTGTTATAATCGAGATAAGTGAAGTTAATGACTGAGTTTTCGCCCGAAGATAGTTTTTTCTTAACGGTTTCAGCGACTTGTCTAAGTTTTTCCACCATAATGAGGGAAACCCTATTATCGTCGATCCATAGGTCAAGAGCATCGGGCTCAGCAATCCATAGATCTTCAGAAGTCTTGTGTACTTCAATTCCTAGCCAGTGAGCTTGGAGCTTCCCTCGATAGGAGTAATCGATTGGAGCGGTAACTTTTACTCTTCTGTAAACGATTGAGTTCCCCGGTGAAAGGAATGTTTCGTCTATGATGAGAGATCCAATCCCTGTTCTCGTGATGACTTTGTATCCACTTTTTACACCGTAGTCATTTAGCTCTTCACTTTCGCGAAGGGAAACTTCTCTCTCGGTTTCGAAAAGATCTCCAGCGGAGGTAATATGCCCAAGGCCGAAGGTTTCAACGTTGTAGTCTGGTGTTTTCAGAAATGCACGCAGGTAGTGTTGTTGTACGTAGGCTTCCTCGAAAAGTGTTGCTCGCAGAGCATCTGAAAGGGTTTCGAGAGGAACCAGATCAAGAAGACGATTGAGAACTGAGACTGTAAAGTTCGTGTTTCTTGAATAGCTCTTGAGAACGTAGTAATCAGGAAAGGTTGGTGATAGCGATGCTCGGATTTCTTCTAGTCTCTTCTTAGATAAGTAGGACAGTGATAGGTGAACAACGTGTTGCCCGGAGTAAATAAGGCCGGGTCTACCAATCCTATCTGCTTCTCTTTCAATTTTTTCCCAGATCTCGACTAGTTTTTCGGCTTCTGCTTCAAGGTCGTCTATGCTGGCTTCAAGAGCGGAGGTCCGAAGGATTACCCCGAATCCGTAGGGCTTGATCCTTTTTCCAATTTCGTGGAGACGTTCTCTGTCTTCGCCCTTGATCTTTCTTGAGACTCGAACGAAATCTTATCCTTTTTCGAGAACAATATATTCACCAGAAAGATGGATAGTTTCTGAGACTAGGGGTAGTTTTTCTTCTTCTGTAGTCAATTCCTTGACTTGCACAATAATTTCGTCTCCTCGCTCGAGGCCCGAGGTAAAGATAATGCCATCTCTATTGTTTCCCAGAGAAACGATGGCGAGTTTTTTCCTCGGGTTCACGTGTTTTACTCTTGCATTGAAGATGGCTTCAGCTTGTAATCCGTGCCTTTGAACAAAAACATCTTCCAGTTGTTCTTGTAGCAAAGTGACGATTTTCTTAGCGGCGAGAGCGTCACCTTTCAATATTATTCCAGAATGATCTTCGAGATCTGCTATTTGGACATCAAAACTAGCGATTTTGTTTTCTACTCCCAACAATTTGATTTGTTCTTGATCCGGCGTAACCAATTCAAAATCTGAATGATCGAGGATGAGTTTCGCTAGTGCAACTCCGTAGATACTTTCAACTCTAAAAGAAGGCATAGTTTTTCCTCAACTCCATACCCGCCTTTCCGATACAAATTTTTAAGGCATTCGTTGACAAAGTAATTCTGAGAAACGTCCCCCTTGTCGATTGTTGATGGAAATGAAGGACTACGTTAAACATCCACTTATCAAGCCTAATGCAATCGAGGCACGAATCTATCAACAAGTTCTCTTTGCAGCCGCTGTGGAGAAGAACGTTCTCGTGATTCTACCCACAGGGTTAGGCAAGACTGTGCTGTTCGTAATGCTAGCGGCTCACTCATTGCAGTCTCACCCAGACAAAAAGGTTATCATCACTGCTCCCACTAAGCCCCTCGTCGAGCAACATGCAAATACTTTGAAAAGCATGCTAACAATCGAGGAGGATGAAATTCTAACCTTGGATGGCTCGATTTCCCCTATGAAGAGACAAGAGCTCTACACCCAAGCAAAAATCATTAGTGCCACGCCTCAGGTTCTGAGAAACGACGTCATTGACGGCAAACTAGACCTTAGCCAAGTCTCATTGATGTGTTTTGATGAGGCCCATAGGGCAGTCGGCGACTACGCATACCCCATTCTTGCTAAAGAATTCCGAAAGAAAAATCCGGCGGGCAGAATACTGGCTATCACAGCGTCGCCAGGCTCAGAAGAAAACATGAGAGAAGTTGTGGAGAATCTTTACATTGAACAAGTTGAACATCGAGACGAAAGATCTCCAGATGTGCGACCTTATGTTCAAACAATTGAGGAAGAAATCGTCAAGGTCGAGTTACCAACAGAATTCAAGCAACTAAGGGATATTTTACGTTCCCTCCTCAAGAAACAGCTAGTAGCGTTGAAGGATGTAGGGGTCATTAGATCAGAAGTTGTCGACAATAACAAAAGGAATGACTTGTTAAAGGCTCAAAAACTAATCGTAAGGCTTAAGGACGAGGGCAATCTTGAAGCAAAGGACTATTTTGCGGCTTTAGGAGCCAGCGCTAATGCAATTAGAATTTCGCATGCTCTAGAATTACTTGAGACTCAAGGAATTCCATCCTTGTATGAATACTTGAAGTCTATGAGAAAGGAAGCAAGCAAACAGAATGCCAAAAGAAGCTTAGTGGGTCTTATCAATGCACCCGAGATGCGAAAAGTGTTTCACCTTGTCGAGGTTTTACATGAGGAAAAGCTCATCCATCCTAAATTCCCGAAACTATTAGGAATTGTTGAAGAGCAATTGAAGAATACTCCAAGCTCGAAAATTTTAGTGTTCGCACATTTTCGCAATACTGCAAAAAATCTAGCTGATGAGCTTAACAAACTTACAAATGTTTCTGCAACCTGGTTTGTTGGTCAAGCCTCTAAGGGAAAGGATCGAGGACTTTCACAAAAAGATCAAATAAGAATACTCGAAAACTTCAGAGAGGGTCTGTACAACGTTCTCGTGGCGACATCTGTAGCGGAGGAAGGACTAGACATTAGTCAAGTAGATCTAGTGGTGTTTTACGACATTGTTCCAAGCGCTACACGAGCGATCCAACGCAGAGGGAGAACAGGGAGAAAAAGAAAGGGAAGAGTTGTCTTACTCGTGGCTAAGGGAACAAGAGATGAGGGGTATTTTTGGGCGGCAAAAAGAAAAGAACGCGAGATGAAATCTTCAGCAAGAGAACTTGCAGAATCGATTGATCCCCGCCAAAAGTCTATCTTAGAGTTTGCGGAAGACTCATCTCCAACAGGCGAGAAAAAAACAAAGCTTTCACCAACCGCAAAAGCAAATGCTGAAGAAAATAAAAAACCAGCTTCGTTATTGGATTTTGACGAAACTTCAGATGATACGACCACTTTTGAAAATGAAGACGAAACAACTGGAGAAACCAAGACCACTAACATTGAAATCTGGGTAGATCCGCAAGAAAAAGCAAGTAGTCTTATCAACGCACTTATGGATTTTGACATTGAAATCCATGTGATGAGAGGAGGGGGAATTGCTGGGAGTCCCGCAGATTATGTTGTGAGTGACAGAATTGGGATTCAACGAAAATCAGTAGTGGACTTCGTAACGACCCTACGAAAACCGGGGAGGGAGAATCTATTTACGATCCTTAAGGAGCTCAAGAATCATTACCCAAAGCCAGTACTAATTATTGAGGGTGAGGATCTATACGGCCAAGGTACTCACCCTGCAGCAATTCGTGGTGCAATTGCCGCAATTGTCATCGATTTAGGAATTGCCGTTATTCAGACCCGAAATACGGAAGACACAGCGAAGTATATTTTCACCCTGGCAAGAAGAGAGCAGTTGGAAAATCGTCGCCCAGTTCGACTGAGTAAAGTCGATCGAACAGTTACTCGCGATGAGGTTTTGGTTTCCATGTTATCCCAAATTCCCGGGGTAGAAGTCACTCTTGCCAGAAGAGTTCTGCAGAAGTTCCCATCACTTGGTGAGCTCATCAAAGCAGAGGAGGGAGATTTGCAATCAATCAAAGGGATAGGCCCGCGAATAGCTAGCGAGATAGTACGACACCTTCACCACCGATATAGGCGAGGAAAACACCAGTAGAAATTGCTAATCGCTCGTAATCGTTTTATTATTCAGAACTTAAGAGAAGCTTTTTTTCTGAATGGTAGTTGCAGAAAGGACAAATCCCCCAAACCCGACCGTTGATTCTGTCAATGATGAGCTTTAACTCTTCGTTACAGTTCGGGCATTTAGGGTTACCCTCTTGTGAATTCATTACTTATTAATGGGCTTTTTTGGATAATAAGGTTTTGTTTAAAATAATGAAATGAATTAACAAGTAAAGTAAGAATTTGGTTAATCTTTAGACTCTAGAAGTGTGGCCTGCTAATTCAATCAACGTGAGGAGTTGCTCAAGCACATCGAGCAATTGACTTAGCATCCCTAAATCTGACTCTGTTTCTATCCTGTCAAGGACAAAATCCAGCTTTTCATATAATATTCTCTGAACTCTCGGCTGAACTGAAAGCTCCCCAATAGGTTTTTGTTTTTTACCCGTGGTTCTCTTGGCAGGAGAGGGCTTAAGAGAGAGCTTATCCTTTCGGTTCTGCTCCTTGCCTGATTGGATTTCTTCCAGTTCTTCCTTGGAAACCAACTTAACGGGACGGTTGCATACAACACAAATAGTGTCGCCTTCTTTCGTCTGGTAGATTGGGCTTGAGCAAATAGGACAAGCAAGGGAGAGCATTTTTCCTCCTTTCAGAAGAATGTCTGCCGCCCTTTTCTCGGGACTCTGAGATTTACTCATTAAGCTGTAATCTATCTTCGACTTCTAAAGAATTCTCCTTTGGGATCATTATTGTAGCTCTTTCCTTCTGTCTTGAATCTTAGTTCCTTAGCGTATTTCCAATTGTAATCATTTCAATCACTCCTCAGTCTCAGTTTTGCTCATAAAACTCGAAGAATTATTATGTAATCGGGAGAAATGAGTACTTGCAGATGCCGCTAACCCTTCTGAACGTAGATTTAGATGTACCTCAAGAACGAATTTCTGATGAAATATGGGATCACCTGGAAGATGTAAAAGGATTTCTGCAAAGGCTTAGTGGAGAGAATCTTCCTGACTCAAGAAAAGTAGTGTTACGTAACAAGTTAAAGGAGTTGCAAAATCTATTATCAATTTACCTAGAAGCTCCTCGAATTCCTTCAAGAGAAAAACATGAATTCCTTATGAAGCTTCATCCCGATTTAATTGGACTCGCAAACATGCTTCTAGGAAACGATACTCGAGCGGACCGCCTACTTTTGACTTGCATTGATTTGGTGCTACATCATTTGTGTTCTACTGCAGCGTCGAGTCCTCGGGAGATGGTTATTGGAGTGTCAAATGTATTGGCACAAGTATTGATGATGAAGGAAGATGAAGATACCATTCCAGAAATTGAACCGGGCCTATCCGTTAGCCAGTACTATGACCAGTTTCAAGAAGTTTACAATTATTTGATCACTCATGCGGGATTATTTACTTCCGCAGTAACAGGATTGCCGGGAATTTCGATTAGCGCCTTGGGTAGTTGGGCCAGCAAAGCTCTCTCAGGACTTGCAAAAGTTCAACGATTCATTGATGATTCGTTTGATCCGATTATGTTCTATGCTTATAACGTGGAACAACATCCGGATAATCCATTTGACACAATTGCAGATGTGCTTAATTTTCAGCTTTTTATGAATGAATTTCTTTCAACGCTTGCTTCTCGCGCTGATGTTTTGAGCGGGTTAGAACTGCCTAAGGAGATCTCTCCGACAGAGGAAAAAGTTACATTTCAATCAACGACTCAGATCACTTCTCTTTTATGCGACCAGATTCACAAGAATTCTGAACGAGCAGCAATAATCGTGAGTCGATTGACCAACGCGTATCAGAATGGTCAAATCAATAAGAATGATAACCCCCGCGAGGATCCAGTGATTCAAAGGATACTCCTTATTGCTGACACTTGGAGGCTTGTTGCGGATTTTGGAAAAATAATGGCGAAATATTTTGAGACCGCAGAACATTGCCAAGAGCAAGGAATTGAGTTGAACCTAGAAACACTGCAGATTGATCAAGGGCTTTATCTTAAACAAGTAAACACCGATTTGGAAGAGGAGTACCTTTCTTTAGCCACTCAATCGACACTTGAGCACAATCTTTTGAAATTCGTTCTTCTTCTTCACAAAAATCTAGAAAAGCTCAAGCGTAGATATTCGTTAGATGAGGAAGAGTTTTACCAGACAACCGCGTTTTACCATTTTAGAGAATTTTTCAAATTTCTGGTAATGGGTGTAGCATTTCATGACTTGATTTTTGCCAAAAGTGTTTGGTTACCATGGCTACTTGAAGAGTACCATGAAGTGTTTTCAAACAAAGCAATCCCTTGGAATCCAAGAAACGTTCTACTATTTGGAGTGTTTGAAGCCTTTTGGGGCATGTTGCATGATGTATCTAAGATTGTTCATCAGTCAATTTCTTTTTTAGATCAAGTTTCTCCGTATTTCGAGTTTGAGGCTCATCACATGACTGCGATCAGAATTATTACGAAGCTTTGTTCAATTTATCTTGAACATGGAGAATTTCTTGAACACGTTAAAGAAATAGAGACCATGACTCAGAGAATAATAGAGGAATATTCTATTCAGGAGAACAGTGTGCTTCATGAAAGAATTGCTCTATACGTAGGCATGTTGGAAATAATGAAAGAAACAGGTATTTTTTTGAGGCGACAGCGAGAACGTGAGGTTCCGTTTGATCCGTTTTCTTGGATAAAAATGCCGAAGGATAGCAGTGTAAATGTCCCTTACATTCCGTTGAATACTGCTCTTGATAACTTGGTTTTCGGTTAAGTAAAAACGAAATCAGAAAAGTGAGTTTTGTGTAGATGAGAAAAAGAAAAAGCGTGAAAAGTAAAAATGAGGGGTATTCTTATCTTTTTGGGCACCCTAGAGTCTCGAACCGCCTCTTAACGGGGCGACTAGCTGTCCAAACTGTGTAATCAAAGATTCATCTGTTGTGATAACGGCGTATGGAGCAGGTGTGTCGAGGGGTGTACCAATTAGGAATTGTTCAGCGTCTCGCTCGGCAATGAGAATGTTGGCTCTTTGTGAAGAGAATTTTCGAATGTCCACGTTGGCAGGAATTGAACGTAGTTTTGCCAGTATTTTTTCATCGCTTGCATCGTGTTCTTGAGGATCCGTGATTATTATGATATGGTGTTTGTCCTTTAACTGGTCAAGCACATCTTCCCTCATCCAGTAGATTCTGGAAGAGACTATTGTAACTGATCGCTTGGGAGTAGCGAGCATTGCATTCATGGTAGAGGTTAGTGCATCCTTTCCGGCTTCGATGTATGACCGTTCGATGGCTTTGGGATCGATTTCTCTCAATCCTTTACTGATTTTATCAAGAACTTCTAATGCGCTGGCTGTTTGTTGTAGGGCTTGATTGATTGATTCTGGAATACTATTAATGACCGTGGTAAGTTCTTCAGCAGACTGTTGTGCTTGGCCAGCGATCGATTCTTTGTACTCCGCAAGCAAAGTTTGGATGGCTTCCACATATTGTTGCATTAACTTGTCTTGCTCTTTCTTGTCTTCTTCTGTTTGTGTTTGGAGTATGGAGGAGATTTCGTTGTTGGCATTGCTGAAAGCAGTCTGAATAGAGCTGGACTGGGCTTTTAGGCCAGCTTCTAGGCCTGTTTTTGCTTTTTGGGCTTCGACTGAAACCTTGTCAATAGTTTCTCTAACGCCAGTATCAAGTGCGTCAAGCTCAGCCTTGACTTTTGTGTCGAACCCGAATACGGCATCCTCAAGAGATTTATTCGCAGAGGAAATTACTCGTTCTTTTTCTTTGCCCATCGTTTCTGTTACTCGAGTGGTTTCTTGTTCCAGAGCTTGTTTTGCTTTTTCTTGTTCTTTCTTAAGTGAGGTTTGGGAAGCCTCTATTGTTTTTTCAGACTCTGCTTTTAGACTATCGAGGTGGGACACGAGTTGGTCTCTAGTGGCCGAAACTTGATTGCGCACTTCATTTTCAAGAGCTTCAGCAGCTTGTGTGAGATTAGCATCAGTTTCTTGGATCTTTTCTTCGATACCCTTGGTTGTTGAGTTGATCTCATCAACAATTACTGTAAGGGGTTTCTGAGCGAGCGACACTTTTTCTTTTGCATCTTCGGTTGTTTTTGCAAATTTCTCGTCAATGGTTGATACGAGTTCCTCAGAGTTTTTGAGCGAATTGTCTAGTTTTACTCCAATTTCTTTGTCAAGCTTGGCCTTCGTACCATCTAGAAGTTTAACGGTACTTCCGATGGCTTTTCCGATTTCAGTAGTAGTGGTCTTAACGGTCTTTTCTTGCTCTGCCTTTGCGGCGGCAAGGTGTTCATGAAGTGAGGTTGAGACATCATTAGAGGCGTTATCTAGGTTTTCCATAAAGGACCCCACAGCGTTTCTAATGTCTTCGCTTGCTTTCTTTGATGCAGTAGTTAATTGAGAAACTCCTTCCGCGACAGTTTCTTCAAGCTGCTTTGTCTGATTACCCAAGGCTTCTCTTGCGTTGTTGTTGCTCTGTTCCAGCATTTCTAGACCTTTTTGATGGGCAGTTTCAAAGGCTTGCTGGGCAGTTTCGACCAATGCTTCTGCGGCGCTTTTTATCGCAACTTCTGCAGCGGTTTGAGTTCCCTTTACAGAAGTTTTTGCACTGTTGGCGAGATCCGAGACATCCTTCACGTAAGTTGTTTCCATTTCTCGAGCAGCGCTCTTGGTCTGCTCGATTAGTTCTGCCAAGTCGTTTTGAATTTCAGAGATGAGGGCCTTTACTTGTGTTTCAAATTCGGTGGTTGCTTCAGTCAAGAGGTTCTTTTCAGTTTCAGGGTCAATGGATAGCGCTGCGGTTCTTGCGTTGGTGATAATAGTTTCAAGAGGTGTGGAGAAGTAGTTCTGTAATTGGGTGGAGATCGAATCGATTAGCCGTGCTTTCTCTGTCTCGAATTCACTAGCAAAGGTTTGAGAGGATTCCGATATTCCTTGGTGGGCTGTTTGCTTGGAATCTTGAGTTATTTTAATGAGTTTCGCGATTTCCTCGGAAAGCCTTTCTCTCAAGTCATCAAATTCTTCAGTGAAAAGTCGGGTAGCCCTATTGAGAGCTTCGTCCTTTGCGTTTTCAGAATCTACAATAGCTGGTTCCAGAAATGCGTCCAAGTCATGTTTTACTTTAGCTAATTCTGACTTAAGTGACGTAAGTCTAGCCAACTGTTCTTCGGCTTCTTTCTTGGGTCCAAAGACCTTCTTGGTATTTTGCTCAACTCTTGCTACTAAATCCTGAAGGGCTAGGTCTGCGCGTTGGAGAGTTGAGTTATACTGTTGTTTGATGGAGTTAAGTCTGCGAATGTGTTCTTCAAAGAGTGTTTCAATGATATCTGGCAGTTCGTATCTGAACCGATTAGTTTTTTCGAGGAATGTATCGAGAAATTCTTCGACGATGCGTTCTTGTCTTTCAGTTAGGCGGTCGAATTCTCGTTCTATGCGATCTGTGATATGCTTCACTGAAGTATTGATACCGTCTTCGTAGGCGGAAGAGAGTTCATTGATTCTTTGAGTCAAGAGCCTGACGAAATTCTTCTTGGCGGTTTCCGCTTCTCCGAGCAAGAGCTGGATTTCGGCTTCGATGTCACTGAGAATCTTTTGTTGTTGTGATTGAGCGTTACTGATCGCTACTGAGAATTTCTCAAGAGAAGATTGCGATCTAGTTTTTAACATTTCACTGATTGCATTAGCGGTGTCTTCAAGGTTTTTGGTCGCGTGAGTAGTCTTTTCCTTTAGAGAAGAGATTGTCTCTTCGAACTGGGCTTCCAAGCTCTGGATAGTTTGGGCTAATTCATCACTGAGTTCTTGATTCTTATTTGCAATGTTCCTCTTACTTGTTTCTAAGATTCTTTGCAGGTCGGAGTGAAGATCCTCGATGAATTTTGATAGTGCATTTTGACTTTGCTCGACGTGTTTTTGCATGAAATCAATGAGGAATTGTTTGAGGTCTTCAACGCTTGAGGTCAAGGTTCTTGAGAAGTCACTTATTTTGGAGCTGAGAGTATCACTAAACTCTTGTGTCATTGTTTTGACAGAAGCGAACTCTGTTGAGAGAGATTCATTTAGGGTCGCTTCAAGAGTATCGAGTTGGTTTTTCATAGAAGTGAGGTAGTTGTTTAGGGTTTTCTCCAAGCCGTTCTTAGTCTTGGTGAGTGATTTACTAACCTCTGTCGCGGTTTTCCCAAGGGTGTCGATCGCAACTTCTTTTGTTGTATTTACTTGAACTGAAAAACCGTTGTGTAACTCGCCAAGTGCTTCAGAATATTGTTTGTGAAGACCGTCAAGGATGTCTTTTAGACTTTGAATTATTTGGTCTGAGGCCTTAGCAACGGCTTCATGCAAGCTTTGTTGTCGTTCTTCCAACCATTCATGGAAGAGTTTTATGGAGGATAAAACTGCCTGTGAATGATTCTCAAAAGTGGCTTTCGTTTCTGAGGCCAAAGAGGTTCCCAATCCATTGGCTGTTTCTACCAGAGTTTTCTGACGGGTTTCATATGATTGTAACAATTCGCTCACAGTATTTTCGAAGAGTTGGACATCCGAAGCCAGCGTGGCGAGGCAGAGTTTTTTTTCTTCTTCTACAGCATTTACTGCCATTGCTTCGAGGTCACCCATTAAGGTGGTGATTGTTTCTTGAGCATTGGCAAGGTTATCTCTCAACTGTGAGGAGAATGCTTGATAATGATCCAAAGCAGCTTTTCGCTGAGTTTTTGAGACTTCAAGCACGTCTTCCGAACTAGAGTCAATTGTTGAAATAAGTTCATCGACTTGGCTTTCGAGTAAGTTCAGAAGGGACTCGGTATTTGTTTTTATAATCGCCGCAATTTTCTCGATGGATTGCGTTTGCCATGAGGAAAGAGCTTGTATTCTTTCACTTTTCTTGGCAGTAATTTCTTCCAAGTGCTGGTTTGAAGTGGCTTCTGCTTGGGTTATCAAAGAAGAAGTTTTTTCATGTAATGTCTGAGAAGCATGTTCCCATTCAGCAACAATTTTTTCTTGAATTGCTTTCAAATCCCGATTTAATTTAGCCGCAATGTCTGCAGATACCACTATTTTTGGGCTTAGAGCGATGTATATGTTGGCTTGTTCGCTCTTTCCGCTGATTTTCTTCACATACCCCTTTTGGGTTAATTGCTCGAGAGCTTGCTGAATTTCTTCCAATGGTTTGTTAATATATAATTGAACTTGGCCCACGGTTCGGTATCCAAACGCTGCCAAAGCTTCATAGACTTCTGCCTCGATAGGGGATAGCCCCGTTCCCTCGAGCTCAGTTTTTAATCCTGTCATTTTCACTTCCTCCTCTATAGTTTCTTTTTGGCTTCTTCTAATTCTTTTCTAGCTGCAGCAATGGATTTACTGATCTCTTTTTCTTTGGCTTCAAGTGTTTCATTAACTGTTTTCTTCAGAGACCCGATCTTTCCAGTGATGCTGACCTCCCCGTTCTTTAGATCACGTGTTAAGCTTTGATACTGAGAATTAATAGCAGTAATTGATTCCCTAGCATTTGAATCGATCTGTGCTCTGATCTCTGCGAGTTGGGCTTCAATTTTTTCTTGGATCTCTTTGTTTTGTGTGGCGTTGAGCTTCTTGATATCTTCAAGAAGTTTTCTGACTTTGTCCGTTAGGTCGTCTCGTATTAGCCCCTGCTGGGTGATAATGGTCTCCTTTACTTCATCTAGGGATTGGAAGGCTTTCAGCCTGGTTTCTCTGATTTCTTCGTCGTATTTTTCCTTCAGTTGGGTAATCGAGGTCTTAAATGTGGTAGCGTCTCTGGTGAGAGCGGAATATATTTCATCTGTGTGTTGTGCACTCTTTTCGCGAAGAACTTTGATTAGCCGGTCTGCTTCTTGTTCGTAAGCCTCAGCGACATGTTTGATAGCGTCAAGCATGTTACCTTCGTATTCAACCAAAATGTCTTGTGTTCGATTAACCTCTTCTAGGAAGTATTGGTCAATTCCTTCATTAATTCTCATTAAGTTCTCACGTAACTGGTTGAGAGTGTCTTCAACGATTTCTTGTAGCTGAGCTTTCATCCTTGTGATACCATCAAACACTTGACCGATCTGACTGGTCACCCGCTCACGGAATTCTTGTTGAAGATTGGAGAGGGTTTCTGTGAGTACTTCTTCCTTGATTTTCAAGATCTGCCTTAATTCCTGTTCCATAGTTGTGGTTAGAGTCTGAAGGTGATTTCGGACTGAATCTGGAAATTCTGAACTGGTCTGTACCATCTGAGACTCGATATCAGTTGTTCTCTCTGCATGGCCACTGATAGTCGTGTCAATTAGTTCTCGGATCTCAGTGACTCTTTCTACTAGGTCTTTTTCTTGCCCATCAGAAAGCTTTGTTGCAAAAGACTGAAAAGCAGTGATGTGCTGAGTTACGGCGTCTAAAAGATCGCTAGAATACGAGAGAGTAAGTTTCTCGATGGTTTGGGCGGTCTGGGCACTCTCACTTTCAATTACTCCCTTTTGGCTTTCAATGTTATTTTCAATTTCGTTCTTGAAGTTGTCGACTCCAAGCTTTGAGACCTGAAATGTGCTGTTGACCTCGCTCACCGTTTTTTTCGTAGTGTCTTCAATGGTTGAGCGAAGATCCTTGAGCAAGTTACTCAAGTTTTCCAACGCAGCAATAGCGTTATCTAGATTTTTTGTGGATTCCAATAGACGTGAATTTTCTTCATTTTTGCTCATACGGACATTTCCCCTTGTGCAATTTTCTTTTCGAGAATAGAGAAGAAGCTTTCATGAGGAGCATAATCTTTGAGGACTTTCTTTGCTTCAGAGCAGAATTGTTCTGCTCGGCGGGTTTCTTCAGCTTTTGCCATGCATTCAATGCTCTTTAGGTAGAGGTATCTCTTCATGAAATGTTGTTTTTCATCTAGGCTTTGAGCAATTCTGCGATATCTTGTCCCAGCTTCTCGATAATTGGCTTGAGACCGCCATTTGACGTTCAATTTGCCAAACATTTCTCCTGCGGTCTCAAAGAGCTTAGCTCCAAAATAGTCTTGCTTTTCTTTTGCAAGAGCACGGCCTATTGTCTCAGCTAGCTCAGCAACTTTTTCAATGTCGCCCCCACGAGAAAGAGCCGTTTGAGCTAGGAACATGACATCTAGTCCCGATTGAAAATAGCCTTTTTGCACGAGTTGCTGAGACAACTGTCCTAATTGGCTACCAATTTCAAGAGCAAGCATGTGATCGTGAATCAGAGTTAGTAGTGATTTTAGGCGATTTAGGTTGTGTTCTGAAGGTTTGAGAGAGTTAGTAACCTCTTCTTGAAGTCTTCTCATCGAGAACTGAATATCTGTGAAAATGTCAGATGGTCTGTATACAAGGCTAAACAGATCGAAGATTCCAAGGCTACGAAATGCGACAGACTCTTCATCCCATTCAATGAATCCTTTTTCTTCCAGAGCTTTGAGGCCTTTTTGATAGCTCTCTTCTGAATAATGTTGGGATGTGAAATAGTTCTTTTCTAAGAGGCTAAGCTTTTCAAGAACAGCTTGTTCTTCTCTGCTAAAACCGAACAATTCGTTTAAGTTGTCTCGAGTAATTACATCGAAATGTAGCCCTTTATTTTTGAGCGCCCATCGAAGCAACAAATCTAATGGAGTGCGATGGCTAGTTTTGAGAATTTCCTCTCTTTCCTGTTTTACTAATCCGGATCTTCTTCTTAGGAAAAGTTCTGCATTGGAATACTCGAAGACATCAGTCCGAACATGGAGGAAGTTTGTTGAATCCCACTCTGGCTGATCTTTGAGATAAGATAGGGATTCTTCGTCAACGGTTATGACAAAATAGATAGGGATTTTCTCCTTCTCAAGTTTTGTACTGATTGAGAAGAACAACCTAAGTGTATCAGGCATGTTGGCGTGGTAAAATCGTTCGCCGTTGTCTGAAATCAACATTAGCTTGATTCGTTTTTCACTAAGTTTCTCACCCATTCGGACGATTTCGTGCATAAATGTGGCAGTCAAACGTTCTATTTGTCCGATAGTTAATCGCTCACTAGAAAAAGGAGGGAGGAGCTTTACTGGAGTTCCCCTTGCTCGTTCCAGAAAAGTCCTCCAATTTAATTTCAACTCGTCTAGGGAAATTTTAATGTTATTGAAAACCTCATGAAATTTCCGTGGTGATATGGGGATTTTAAATTCTAGTGTGTTGATCCTTTCAAACTGTGCAATTGCATGAAATTTCCTTGCTAGGGAGGTTCTCCCTGATCCTCCTCTACCACTGATTATTACTAGATGAGGGGTTGGCTGCCCCGCAATGATTTCTCTAGCATATTGTTGAAATGCTTCGATTGCTTTCTCTTGACCTACAAAATCGTCAGGGTTTACGGGAATTAAAAGCTCGTCTAACCGAATTGTCATTGACACCCCTCGATATACTCTAAGAGAAAACTATTCCTATTGTAAAATAAGCTTTTTCAGAGAGACTTTAAAGGAAGTAAAATACGGAAATACAAATGATCCAATCAAGGAGGCTTGTTTTACAAGACCATTAATAGTGGAAAGGTTACGGGTAAAAAGATCACTGTAAAATAGTGGAAAACACAGAAGTTCAGACTGAGAAACGTCTTATTCCATGTGGCTTCTTGAAGGGATACTTGATAAATCTTATTCACAGCGGAGATTCTTGGAGCATGTTTGGCTCGAATTCATTAGTTTCTGCTAATACTAGTGGATAGTCTGGATCAAGTTTGAGCAGGGTGCGAATTGCTAATTCTCGGAGAGAGTAGTCCTCTTCTCTTTCTATTATTTTTGCCAGGCGTGGTGCAATTTGCTTGGTGCCAATTCTTTCAAACCCCCAATATGCGGCATATCTGATAATTCTCTGTTTTTCCTGCGCAAGTCTAAGGAGAGTATGAGGAAGTGGATAGTTGCCTAGAGAAATGGCAAGAGCCACTCCATAGAGCATTGTTGAGTCTTTTTTGTAGTGGTTGACTAGAGCTTTCATTTCTTCTTTTGTGTATGATCGAATAAGCCCTCTCCAAGCAAGAAGCAAAGATCGTGCATTAGAAGAATAGTTCGGGTCTGCATGGGCATTCCATATTTCAGGTAGCACTAAATCGGGATGTCTTAAAATGAAGCGAATAGCATTCCACCGATGAGGGGTCTCCAGAGTAAAACGTATTCTTTCTCGCAAGTTTTCTTGTGAACGTGGAATCAATAACCACAGAAAGATGGGAAATAAACCATACATTCTGTAATGAATTTCACCTGTCGAGCTCCAAATTGTGAAATTGACAAACATTAATCCAAGTATGAAAGCAGACAGGATTTTGATTCTTTTCTGCCAATGTAGGTCAAACATGTCAAGACGATAATTGAAGTGAGCAAAGCTATAAGCAACAAAAAACAGAAAGAAAGAAGGAATTACCAAGAGTCGAATGCCTAGATCGATCTTGGCAACGATAGATAATCCATAGAAATTTCGATATGTAGCTGTTAGAAAAGCGGCATATAAGAATCCGAGAGAGATAAGTAGACCAAATTTAAGGGGGGATGATAGAAAAGGAATAGGCTGAGTGAAAGCCCTAATATCCTCTTCTGGAAATGGATCTGTAACATATTCAACTACTTCTTTTTGCTGTGAGAGCATTAGAACTTCTGGCGATGGTTTTCCCATGAGCATTCGAAATATTAGACTAGCCGCGATCCCAGCGAGCAGCGCTGCAATAAGAAAGGCAAGCAATAATTGAAGCGCAGTCCTTGCTTGTCCAAAAACGTAGTAGAGAATGACATTGATTACCACGACAGTAAGGGTAACCGCTAGAATCCCCATGAATTGTTCCTTAGTTGTCTTGACTATTTGAGCCAAGAGCTCTAGCATTTCTTTGGTAAAGATAAATGGAATAAGAAAGGCAAGGAAGAGAAGGAATAATAGCCCAGTTTGGATGAGATTGTCAATTTTATCCACAACCGTGTAAGGTGGTGCTAGGGGATCATAGGTTCCAAGCGCTTGTGGAAGTAGCCTTATGACAACATCATGAAAGGCTTCTTCTCGGGGCAATACATGAATCAACAGGGTGAAGGCGATGGAGTAAATTAGCTTCTTAGTTATCCAGAAAACTATGCCTGCGAGTATTCCTGCAGAAAGGGAAATAATGAAGGAATAGATAAAGAATGGTCCCTGGGCTACTTGGAATAACTCGAGCTCAAACATAAGAACCTGCATGAAGGCCGGAATTAGGATTGCAGGTCCCGCGCCAACATTCCATTTTCGAAGTTCCCCCCCAATCAGCCCTCGGAGGAGGTATTCCTCGGCGATGTAGAAAACTGCAAATGCTACAGCAAGTAAAGCGATTGACTGTTTATCTTGCCCTGCGCTGAAATTCGCTGCTGTTGTGAGAAAATCCAGAGTAGTTATTTGGAATGCACGTTCTGGTCGAACTACACTTCCGGGGCCTAAAAAGTATTGAAAAGAAAGCCGTGTCGCTGTCAATATGAGGATGTAAATAGAAAGGACGCTGAGAACCACTACTGTGCCTTTCTTCAGTGAGGTTCTTCCGGGCCCATATAGCGCGATTCCCGTGGATGAGCTTCTCATTTCAACGAGAATGATGCGAGAAATGCCAGTGATAAAAGCAATGATAGAAAATAGAGCCACGAGCCCGTCAATTGATGCTCGCGGTGGAAAAGGTCTTCCAAGTATCAGTTGATACAGAGTCGGACCTAAGAATCCACCGATGAGGTAACCAAGAATCCAACCGTTAAAGTATACGGAGTATAAATGACTGATTAGTATTTGTCCATGAAACGAAGTCATTTTGAATCTGGATGGTTCTCGAGGAATCATTACGACTTGGCCACTGAAAGGTACTTGAGTTATATCTTGAGGCTGACTCATATTTCACTAGCTCCTAGCACAAGATCGGCTTCAGCATGTTCTCTTGTTTTTCTCAGTTTGAAGATCTTTGATAGACGTTTTGAAATTCTCCACGAGATGAAGACTGCAAGCAAAATAGCAGTCACGCGGACCCGAGGGTTAGTGCCTACTCTTATTGTAGCAAATGCTTGATTATTCTCTTCTGATGATTCTGAGACTTCATTTAAAATGTCGATATTTACACGAACATTCACGTTATGTTGGCCATAACTTTCAAATCGTGAGATTAACAAGACTTTTTCTCCCAGTCCCTCCAGAAATTTTATTCTTGTTTCCAGTTTGAGCTTTCCATCGATGTAGATTTGAACTTGGAATGATCCGACGGGAAGGGTTCCGTTATTCTTGACGGTTACAAAAATCTTGAGCGAACTCAATTCTTCAGGATCAGCGGGTTTCGACGTAATCTGTGCCACAACTAGGTCTGCGAATCGATACCACGATGAGTTAAACCCTGTAACCGAGGAGTTAAACGAGACAGAGTTGAGGGGAAACAAAGAATATGCTAAGCTTGCTTGTGGAGGTACGTGAGTTGGACTTGCGGAGTATCCAACCCCAGAACTAGGCGTTCTCATGAGGGGGATTAAAGTCTGATTCAAAGACTCATCTGAAACAGATACAATCGCGGGCGTGGTTAGATTCAAGGGCTCAGAATATAAGAAATAGGAAGTATCTGTTGCGTATACGGGAAGAAAAGACGTCGGATATTCTCTTGCAAATAGTGCGAAGGTCCCGCCAAATTTTAGCTTTGGAAATGCAAAAAATTCAGCTGCATTCATTTCTTCTAAAGCGGTGAGTTGCGTTGCGGCTCCAAAGATTTGACCCCCGAAAAAGGCTGTGGGCATCCAAGTTATTGTGAGGTCTTTCTCGCTAGTTATTTGAGTAATCAGACCGTGAACGGGATTTCGTGGAACAATGTAGTAGGAGGTTTTGTTGCTCATGGCTAGAGAAGTGGTAAACCCGTCCTCGTATTGGATTAATACTCTGTTTGTTGTGTTAGACCATAAGTGGAGAGAAGATATATCTTCTGCGTCGGTATTATTTGAAAAAGCCACGGGAACTCCTTGGAAATTCTTTCCCTTAAGAAAAGACGGTAGGAGAAGAGTAGCAACACTTCCTCTGGTTGAATTAATTGTTAGAGAAACAACGATTGAGGGGCGTGAAGTCTGAATCTCGTCTCCAATTTCTGCTTGAAAAGAGTAGGCAGATCTTGCATCTTGAACATTGTAGATTTGGGAAACCCGTTCAAGGCTACTGGGGATGAGGGAAATCTCATTGTTAGGAGAGAGGGAATATACTTGAATCAATGCATTAGGCAATGTATTCACAAAGCGATAGCCATACATTCTTGCAGGGAGCACCGAATAACCAAACGACAAGTCTTCAGTTTGTGAGATGTTTTCGGAAGCAACTATTACTTGCAAAGGGGCAGAGGACAGGATGAGTGATCCGTTTTTTATGTTAGATATTTGTTCAGGAGCAATTCTCAAGGTTTTCCCAGGGTCAAGGTTCAGAATAGATGTATTGTTTACCAAGAATTCTGTGAGAATCTGAGTTTGGAATCCGGATGTGATGTAAATAGAAGTAGGATATTCTTTTGTGAACACAAGTGGCAAGTAATAGTAGTAAACTTGGCTTCCGCCGCCACCACCCCCGCCGCCGCCACCACTTGGAGGAGTGGGGTCTCCTTCGGCACTCTCTGAAGCAACAGCTACTAGAGAGAAATGAACAGTGAAAAGCCCTAGAAGAATCATGATCAGTAGCAGAAGAAGCATGATTCTTTTCATCGCAATCCCTTTCCTCTTCGTTTTGCACTATAATATGTCAGTAGTATTTGATCAACGACGTCTTTGGTCGAGGCTTCAACAACCCGTATTTTCAGTGACCGCAAGGTCTTGACGAACTTTCGCATATTTTCAATCTCTTGAATTAGTGCTTCATAATAGATCCCTCGGTCGATAGGGTCAGAAAGATCAATTACGACAGGTTCTTTCTGATTTGGATCAAAGATTTTTACTTTCCCCAGTCTTCCGGGGAAAACGTACTCGAGGGGATCGCTGATGTGGATAACGTGGATATCATGACCTCGGCTAGCAGCAGCCCTAAATCCCTTTATAGTTTCTTCAAAATTATCATGCAAATCAGTAATGACAATGATTATGCTTCTTCTCTTGAGTTTTCCAGCAACTTCTCTGACGGAAGAACCTAGCGTCGTTGTTCCGCTGGGAATGACGCCGATAGCTTTTGACAACGCCGAGTAAAGATGTCTTCTTCCTCCCCTAGGTGGAAGAAACAAGTCAATATCTGAAGAGAAAAGCCCTATTCCATAAAAGTCCCTGCTACTAATTGTAGCCTGCCCAAGTGCGGCCGCAGCTAAGATAGCAGACCTAATTCTAGGAGATCCTTCACCCAACAACATGGATTGACTGGTATCGATTGCAACAAAGACATTCACGTTCCTTTCTACTTCGTACTCTCTTACAATAAGAGTCCCTGGTCTTCTAGCAGTTGCTCTCCAATCCACCCTACGCAAGTCATCACCAGGAACGTATTCTCTCAGATCAGCGTATTCCGTTCCTGGTCCAAGAAAGACAGACCTTCGGTGACCTTGCAGAAAAGTGGTTACTTTGATTCGAGACTGGATGAAGAGATTGCGAAGTTTACGGCGTAATAGGGGTTCCAGCATTTTCATCTCACTCTTTATTTGATCAGATCAAGGATCTTCTGCAACTCGATTTGGGCTTGACTTAATTCATCAGAACTGGGTGTGAAGACCGGATTCCAGAGAGCCGCATCAATAAGTAGAATGCTCTTGTCAACAGATGCGGTAGATGTTGCTGGGACTTTGTTCTTGATCCAGTCGATCAATTCTTCGGGTGTGGGAATTAATTTTGCTTCTTTTTGCTGGGCAGCGTATTTGGAGATAATTGAGAGGTAAAGTTCTGCAACTGAGGGAAGTGAAGGATTCTTAGCAATCAATCTCTGCTTGTCGATCAGCACTATCCGCAATCGTTCTATGTCTTCTATGGGGACAACAGCCGATTCTTCTGCGGTTTGTATTATCTTCTGGATTACTTGTTCTGCTTTCTTTTCCCTTTTAGAGTAGAAAAGTGAGACATAGAGGAAAACGGGAAGTAATGAGTAGAACAATTGAGGGTCTTCATCATGAGCGGCAGCTGTCTGCTGAATAAACTTGGCCATGACATAATTCGAAAGAGGGAACAAGAGTAGCATTAGTGTGATAATGATTAACCATGCGAATCCTCCATTTTTGCCCGTATTGAAGACAAAGATCATGTCAGTAGCAAGGAAATAGGCAACCGAGAAACCTATTAGCCACTCCTCTCCCTCATTTGCGGCGAGGGCTCCTAAAGAACCGGCGACAGAGCCCAGAACAGGAATAAGGAGGAGAAGGAATTGCCAAGTGGGAAAGCCAAACAAAGCCCCGATAAGCATTGTGGTTAGCAAAACCCCTAAGCCACCAGTTCCAGCGCCCAGTGCAATGATTTGTAACATTTTTTCGCGGCGATTACCCCTAAGCCTTGAAGATGGATCGACTTGTGCTCTAAAACTAACATGATGCATAATCTTTGCGCCAGAGTACATCCCGGAGACAAATGTTATGACGATGAAAGAAGCTATGGCGATTGCTTGATGCAACTGATCACTAGAGATCCCATATACCGAGATTAGTTTGGTAAGAATTTCACTATCTAAGCTCAGAGGTGAAAAATACACAACTGTGAGGACATATGAGAGCATGAAGGGAGAGTTTGTAGAACGGATTACATCAATAACTGTTGGCGTGTCGGAAGGAGACCAGATTGCATTTCTTGTAAAGTAAGGAAATCTCTGCTTGAGTTTGCTGACTCTAATAGTACGTTCGACTATTTCAGCAATGGTGTACACAATCCCTAATATCAAGCATATCACACCAACGTACCAGTTGGGATCGGCAGATCCAAACAGAAGAATACTTGGGTCTATCAGTGCCCATGATGAGAAATCTTCCACGAATCTCTTAATCGGTGTTTGATATACTAAAGCAAATATTCCCAAGGCAAAATAAGGAAGCCCAGGGAATATCGACGTCCAGGAATTGTGGGGTCGAAAAACAACGGCCGTACCTTTGATCGTTTCTCTAATGTGAACCCTAACTTGCGGAGGGTGAATACCTCTTCTGGCATAGATGTTTGCTCGTCGATTTCCTGGTTTGACCGTAGTTATTTTCATTCCAAAGAATTTCAAATAGGCTCTGACTTTATCTACTACTCTTGAATAAGCATCTATTGGCTTTTTTTCTTGGCCTGTGGCTGCTACACTCACTTTTGTTTCCTCCGCGTTTTGTTTATAACAAGATAAGCTCCTACGAAACCAAATTGCAATGTTACGATTCCTAATGGAACTAGAAATATCCTAAACCACAGCCAGAATGAAGTTCGGTCCGGGAACCCATAGAGCTGGATCAAAGGCTTTAGTTCTTCTCTCAACACAATGATTGATCCTTCTTTAGGGAATTGAACCACGACTTGCTTTTGAGGAGACTGGTTTCCACCGATTTCCGTTGAGCCAATGATAGTAACATTCAGATGAAAACTGTCGATTGGAGGCGGGTCAAGAGTAATAGTTTCAGTGATAGATTGATTTATCGCATCAAGAGCCTTGTTCACAGTGGTTGCTTTCAAATCAATGGGTTGATTTCCTTGAATGACTTGAATACTGATAAGAGTGATGAAAATTCGGGCTGCTACGTCTAAAGGCATTTCGTGAGCAATTACTGTAACATTAATGTTCTGGGATTCTTGTTCGGGCCACTGCAATTCTCCTGTTACTTGAATTTCAAGTTTGAATCCTTCCTCGAAATCTTCGACATACGTTTGTGTGGTGGGGGCAGCAACTCCATTGGATAAACTAATGGTTGTGATAATGAGAATCTCAAGGATGAGTATAGAAAAGAATTTGCTTGATTTCATGATTTTTGCCTCCGATATATTTTCCACAGTTCTTGAATCAGATCGTCGGTATCTTGGATGATTCTGGCGGCTTCATCTTCATCCATTGGTGTTCCTTTTGTGTGTTCAATGGTTTCAACGAGTGGTTGGAGCAAATTGTAGGTTTCTCGAATTCTCTCAATGTCCACGGCATAGCCAAGCTCAATGAGTTCTTGCAGAGCAGCATCGAGATCGAAGCGGTCTAAAGATTGATGACTTATGGTTGCAAGTAGGTGCTTCAACATGTCGCGGACACCTTTTACGGCTTGCCAAGCCTGTCGTTCTGGTTTTTTCTGGAGTTCGAGAAGAATCTGTATCTGAGGAGATTCCAATAGAAGCTCCTCCTCGGTTTTTTCTTGTTGCTCCTCAAGCATTCGTTGGAAACGCTTTCTGAAAACCCAGTACGCTAGAATAAACGCTAGTATCGGTGTAATAATTGCCAAAAGCGCGATTAGAAGCAGTTGCTGAGCTGTTGATTGGATGAGCTCTTGCTGGTTAAGGGTTTCAACCTTAAATTGTTCAAATTCGACGTTCAAGTTTTCAATGGCATCTAGTACGTCTTCAAAGCTGAAGGTTACTTGTAATGTGAATGGATCATGAAAGGCGTCTATTTGACGGAGCTCATCCCTGAAAGTAATTCTCTTTCTTCCGTCTTCTCCTCGCTCGAATTTCATGAGGTCTGATGGCGATGCAGAGTACACGATTGCTCCTTTTGGTAATACAACGGCGTAAGTTATGTCAGCAGGAAAATATGGGATATCATCAGGTTGTGCATTGGGATTCGCGAATTCAAGCCAGAACCTATTAATGTAGATCAACATTCCACTGTTGTTGTAGACCTCATAGGGCTTAGTCATGCGATACATTATGTAATCTCCAGGATTATGAACAACGAAACGATCGGAAAAGACCTCATAGTTGAGCTCAGCCCCCGAAGAATCATAGGGAGTGAAGGCTCTTACTTGAGAAGTGTTTGCCCAGATCACGATTCTTGACTGTGGAAGTGGTAAGGCCATCTGGATGGTTTCTTCGGAAAGGCCATCCTTGAATAATTCAACTACGCCTGCCCAAATGATGCGGTCATCTTTTGGTTCTATTGTTTCTTGAGCCAATGTAGAGGTCATGAATAATTGAGAAGAAAGAATGAAGATACTAATCGCTAAGAATGTTGCAATTTTTCGTTGCATTGTTCTTGTCTTTTCCACATCCTTAGCTGTTTTTCGAGGCAGTTGTCTGGCCTCTTCAAGCTTTGGTTTGAATTGCCGTTTCACAATGAGATATGCAAGTAAAATTGCTAATAAGGCGGCGATAAGGCTGAAAATGGCTAAGAGGACGAGAGCAAGATTTTGAAGCTCAAGTCTTTGCTCTTGTTGTTGACGGATTTCTTGCTGTTTTCTGTTTTGGTACACAATCTCTGTGAACTGCAAATAAATGGGGTCAAATGCATAAGTGATGACTCCGACAAAGGGATCATGCTTGCTATCCATAGCTCGGTGCCGATATTCCCATTTTAGTCCGTAACGATCCCCTTCCTTGAAGAGTTCTGCATCTGTTGGTCCGTAGCTAACAATTCCTGCTCCTTCTGGGAGCACGACCGTGTATTTGTAGTCAGTATATGCATAAATCGTCGTTCCATTCTCAGGATCAAAATTTAAGGGAAAGTTTACAGTTTGTGTCTGAAAGATGACAATGAACCCTGTGTCTCCGATTACGTCAGGATCGTAATAAGCTTCGATTTCATACATGAAGGTTTGACTACTAGGTGTTATGGTAATCCGATCGGGATATATGGTGAATTCAACTCTTGAGGGGTCATCGGGAGCTTCGGGATCCCAAATACGGGGCTCACCGATAATGTCTGATGTGTTCAAATAGAATTCTATGGAAACGCCGGCTAGCAGAAACCAAGATACTAGTCCTCTAAGATACTGCTTTGGTCGTTCATTCCCAACTGCTCGCTCATACTTGGCATATTCTTCAATGTAAACATCACTCGGAGTTGATCTGACGATTTCCTGGTCGAGACGGGGATTGGATTCCTCAAGCTGATTTGCCAGAAGCTCCACGCTGGCAGCAACACTAGTTGTGATCAACACTAGTGCTAGGATCAAGAAGAATTTTTGCATGAGCTTCACCTAGATCCAATCTGGGCACAGATAGATGTAAGTATTTTCACACTGGAACCAATCATTAATGGAACCTCTTCTATGGACAATTTTTTGCCCGAAGTATCAATTTCCGAAACTTGCATTATTTTCTCTCCTAAAGTTCATCAAGCTGGTTTTTCGAGAGCTGGTGGTTCAACGTATTTCAGGACTCGCTCAATGATAGTATCCGAATTAATACCTTCAAATTCCCATTCTGGCTTGATAATGATTCGGTGGCGAAGAACCATTGGAGCAACTCTTTGAATGTCTCCTGGGCTAACATAGTCGCGTCCGCTCAACAATGCTCTTGCTTTCCCGGTGATCGCTAACCAGAGGCTAGCACGTGGAGATGCACCAATTTCAACTTCTTCGCTTTGACGAGTAGCGTTTACCAGTTTGACGATGTATTCCATGACTTCTTTCTCAAGCGTGACTCGCTCTCGGAGAACTTGTTGGACTTGAACGATTTCGCGTTTATCTAGAGAGGGGACAATTTGTTCCAACCTCGCATAGGCATCCTCCCCGGCAGTAAATCTTTCAACGATTTCTAATTCATCGTCGACTCGTGGGTATTCGACGAGTAATTTAAACACAAATCTGTCTAATTGGGCTTCGGGTAAGGGGTAAGTTCCTTCTTGTTCGACGGGATTTTGAGTGGCAATCACAAGAAAGGGTCTCTCTAGAGTATAGGTTTTTTCATCCATGCTTACTTGTCTTTCTTGCATGGCCTCAAGCATGGAAGCTTGTGTTTTCGGCGGTGCACGGTTTATTTCATCTGCAAGAAGGATGTTCGAAAAAATCGGCCCTCGCTTGAAATAAAATTCCCCCGTGCTGGGGTTATAAGCAGTGACGCCAGTAACGTCGCTAGGCATTAGGTCTGGAGTAAACTGAATACGACTAAAGTCACAACTAAGTGACTTTGCTAATGCTCGAACGAGAAGCGTTTTTCCGACTCCGGGAACTCCTTCTAGGAGAACATGGCCATCGGCTAGTAAGCCGAGAAGCACTCCTTCTATGATGTCATCTTGACCTACAATAACTTTCTTTATCTCGGCAGTAGTTTTTTCTAATTTCTTAGCTATTGTTCCTATTGAAATCTCTTGTTTTGACATGTCTAATACCTCTTGTGTGATGATTGTTTAAGACTTATTCATTTTGATTCAACTGATACCGGGAAGAAGTGATTGTCCTTGACTGCTTAGTCCGAAGAAAAGCACAACAAATGACCCGATTCTAACCAGGCTACGAATTTTCGGATTGCTCATTGCCATCTCATTGCCAAATGTGAAAGGAGCAGGAATTGTCATCATAAAAGCAATAGCGGCCAATACTTGACCTGAGATCCACAGCACACTTGTGGGACCAGAATTACGTCCCAAGAATAAGGAAATTAGCTCAGAATTTGGTGTTATGGCAAAGCCAAGATACAGAAAAACAATGCTTGCGAAGAGTATCCCGAGACTGGTATGAGCGGCAATTTTGCCTTTCTGCAGAGGTGGAAGTCTTGTTTTCTTGAGACTAGCAATATCAGGGAGATAGCCAAGAAAAATAGAGGTTCCCGCCAAAACACTTGCAAAAGAAGCCTTCTCAAAGGAGAATTCAGCAAAATAAGCGTTCGATCGAGTAATAAACTTTAGAATTAGAAAAACAGTGATCGTGATCAAGAATGCTCCACGAAGGCTGTCGATTACTTGAGCCATGGATATCAAAGAATCGGTGAGTAGAACATATCTAAAGAGAAGGCCAAAAGATACAGCTATGCAATATTTTATTCCTGATAAAAGATCCTTTTTCACAAAAAAGGGAGGTAGAGGCTGTGTTGGCAGTACTCTGGTCAGAATTCGTTGTTCATCCAATTCTGGTGAAGCAAAGCTTTGTTTGGATATAGGAGTGGGTGAAATTGGAGGAGTTGTTTGCGTTGTTGTAGGAATATTTTGAGCTGGAGGCAAACTCTCCGTCTGAGTTGAAGCTTCTTGTTGCGATTGAAAGGCCTGTTCTGAAGGTCCAGATCCTAGAGGTTTGCCGCACGAAGGGCAGAAGCGAAATTCCTCTCGAAGTAATATCCCACAATTGGGACACCGGTTGTTTTCCATGTCTATTCCTCGAATGAACTGAGATGTTAATTAGCATTCGCATTTCGCTGAGAATCAGACGAGGTTCCCATGTTCTATGGAATTTCATCGGGATCATAATCCAGATGGGGTAAGATCTTTGAGAGAGGAGCTCGCATTACATACATTTGTTTCTTAAGCCCGAGTTTCTCGTAAAATTCGATAGCAGAAGCGTTAGCCACATGGACATTTAGACTTATGCTATTTGCGAAGTGTTTCTTAGCCCAGTTTGCAAAATCACTAAGCAATAAACGCCCTATCCCTTTCGACCTAAATTCTTTTTGAACCGTGATATCTGAGATGTACGCCTGTTTATCGGATTTGAACACAGGAGGGAGATAACGCATGTAGCCATAAAGGAAGGCAACGACGTATTCATTAATCACAACAACTCGCAAATAGTGATCAGGGGTGTCTCTAATTCGATATAGCATATTGAAGTAGAATTTCAGTGCTTGGTCATTGATTTGATAATAGTCAGATTCTGCGTTGACATGTTCTTTGAGAGTTTCGCGCCAGAGACTGACGATGTGGGGAAGGTCGTCGGGTTGAGCATCACGGATTATGGCGCCGGTGTGGCTCGTGGAGAAAGGCAGAGATTTGTCCATTCAGTAAACGCCTCGATGTATTGTTAGAAAAGAGGGGAGGGAGGTGACATTTCTGCTTTTAGGAGGAAGCGGTTTTGGCTGCTTTTATTGTGTATTTTCCTCTGGCAATGAGATCGAGAACACTTGCTGTAATCCAAAACATGAAAAAGCCTGCAAGTAGCGCAAATAGAACACATACGAAGATAGCGTACCAGAAAACTTGGATCACGTTGCCTTCATGTAGCTGTGGAGATCCCCAAGCAATGGCAATAGCAATAAAGAGGAACACAAAGCTGAACGTCAATACAGCGCCAACGACTCTTTTGAAGTATTTCTGACTTCGAGTGTTCAGTTTGTCTTCCCCAATAACAACCACACTGATCACATGATTTAGTTTCCGAATAAAACGAGTGATTCGATTCAACGCTTCTTCTGGTCGTTCCAGTACCCAATTTATGGAGCGGCTGAAAAGGCCAGCGATTTTCTGGAATACTTCCAATTCTAGCATTACCAAGAATAATAGGATTATTACCATGGCAATAAACGCAAGAATTACCATTGCAACGTAGGGATTGTTGACTAAACTATTGAGAAAGTCGTATACGGCGGAGATAACGGACCAGATTCCCAGCACAATATATTTCAGAACAGTCCATATTCCTTTTATGACCCAGACAAAAGCGTCCCAAATTTTCCCAATTGCTTTGGTGAATTCGAATGACAGTATCTGTTCTAAGAGAGAATTAACTTGCAACAATGCAAAGATACTGATTGTTATTCCTAGTCCAATACCAGTGGTCAAGATAACAACGGGGATTGATTCGACGTAGATCTTTTCGTCCTCAGTGAGGGTTCGAGTATTATCGCTTGGCACTCTCAGGAACACAACGGATTTCTTGATCCAGTTTGCGAGTGAGATAACAGGGTAAAGGATTAGTTTAATGAAATACTTAATGAATCGCCAAAGGCTTAACATGATTGCACGCAAGTCTTCTTTGCTAAAACCATCACTTAGGTCAAACACTGGCTCT
>JAJRWK010000088.1 GCA_024276795.1 archaeon
AGAAAAGTTCTCTGAATTAAAAGGCATTCTCCTAAGCGCATCAGCGTCAACAGGAGGGCGGGTAGGCATTAGTGAAGTATTATCACGAGGAATTCCTGCGAAACTAGCGGAAAAACGAAGAGCAATTCTCGAATCTGAACTAATCAGTGAAGTAATGAGACGCCTTGGAAAAGGGGAACACACCGTGGCCTACGGATTTGAAACAGTATCAAAAGCCGTTACCTATGGTGCGGTAGAACATCTACTCATCTTGGACAAGCTGTTGGCTGATTTGGAATTGCGACCCGAACTAGAAACAATATTGCGAGAAGCAAGGAATTTGGGGGCAAAAACAACAATCATTAGCTCATTTCACGAAACGGGAAAGTTGATTGAAGGTTTGAGTGGCATTGTTGCCTTGCTCCGCTATCCGCTCGCAGATCTGTAGGATCTACTTACGGCTGGAACACGGTTGCAAAAATGTTCAAAGATATCACTGCTAACGATCCGATTCTTAGCACCATCATTATGAGCTTTGCGTGGTCTGACTTTTTCAAGGCCAATCGCATCACCTTGTCTCCATCCGTGATAACCAAGGGAAGCACATTAAAGAGGCCCAGCATGAGGTTGAAATTAATGATGAGGAGAATCTCTGATTCTACTATGTACGGCAACCATGGCGACAGGAAATCGAACTTTGGCTCGTAATACTGGTACAGGGACAAACCAAATCTCCCACCTGTTATCCCCTTCCTGTCAACATAATCTGGTGTTTTCATGCCGAAATATCCTTGCTTGCATTGCAGTATCACATCTTCTCCTGGGAGTAAACTGCTCAGAATTACAACCAACGAATTAACCGTGGGAGTTGCAACAAAAGTCCCATTTGTAAAAATAACTCCTTCAACAACCCATCCCTTCCTTATTCCTGCATCATATGCAGCGCTTCCAGGTTGAACCCCAACAACTAGCACCCCATTTCCTTGGTCATATAGGGCTTCTGTCATAGTATTCGCTCCGAAAAATATTGGGACAAAAAGGAGAGCCATTAATATATTCGCAAGCACTCCTATTGCTAACACCCTTTGGAGTTTGTCAGTTGAAGCCTCGAACTCAGCTTTTTCATCGATCTCAACAAAGGCTCCAAATAACACTCCTAATAAGATCAATCCTGTGCTTCGAAGAGGCAGTTCTTCTGCAGTTGCCATGACTCCATGAGCAAGCTCGTGAACAAGAATGGCCAGTCCAAGAGGAATTATGAAAAACAAGAACTGTTCCAAGTCGATGGTAATTCCCGGGATTACCGGAATAATCCCAAACCCTCCAGTTTTGGAGAAAAACAAAAGATAAAGATTTCCTGTAAAGAGAACCAGCGCACTAACGAGGAGAAAAAAGCTAGTTGGAACCGCAATTCTACCCAGAAGAATAATAGCTCTGGGGTGTTTTCTCCCAATCTTCTTCAAAATATAGTTCAACTTCTCAGTTCGAAAGAGTAGTACAAACGGTCCAATGAACAGTCCATATTTGGCTAGTTTCGCCCATCTAGCTAGGAGAAATAACCCTAACCAAAATATTATGAAACCAAACAAGAACGTTTGCCACGAAAGAGCCACAAAAACACCTCGATTTTAGATATATTAAAACCCAGTGAATCAAAATTAGGAAGAAGGAAGAAAATGAAAAAATTATTGAAAAACGAGAAACTCTCAGCTTAACCGAATTCTACTAATCATGTAAATTCCCGAAAAGACACCTAAAGCCAATGTGTTGTAAAGCACAATGAAATACAATACGTATTCATCAAACGAAAATGGTTCAAAGCTGAAAAATATGGACAACCAAAGAAGAAATGAGAAAACATTTCGAGAATCCGCCTCGATTCCTTTCACACCTACCGCTTCTTTTGGAGGGGCGTCTCCTATCACTTGGACGAATATTAAGGCATATAGCGAAATCAGCATTGCCACGATCATTCCTAGAAGAATAAATATCACCACGAATCTATCGGTAGGTAGAGGATATGCGTTTTCGTAAGATCCACCGTAGGTCATCCAAATAATAATCATAGGTAAAATTCCTAATGTGTTTAGAATCAAAATCAAGCCTCGAATAAATTCTGTAAATCCCAAGTAATCTATGATGGAGAGGTCTGTCATTTGGGTCGCAATCAAGAGTGAACTCGAATGTTTAGACTGAGCCGATTTACCAATCTCTTCTGGTGTTTCCATAATCCTCCCTTGATGATAGTCTCCGTTCTGTGGGGGTTTCAGAACTGAAGTGATCTGTTCAGGGGTTCCTAGTTTCTTAAGTGTTTTCTCAACAACATCTGTTGTTATTACCTCCTCTCTTGACTTTAATTTGCACATTTCAATTATGTGCGTTTTTAATTCTCTGATTGACAACTCGGTTTCTGTATCTGTTAAGCCCATGGATTCAAGCTCTGTCTTCACTTTTCTCAAATATCTTTCAATGATGGTATTTGCTTCCCGCGTAAATGTTTGAGATTTTGCTGGCGGCATTTATGATCCTCCTTTGCCATTTTTTTCTTCGGCAAATTCCTCTGGATAGAACTCCAATGTGATCACCTCTTCAAGAATGAACATTCTTAGGGCATTGATCGTTGAACTAGGTGTGAGGCCATAAATTGACGTGATCGCAGTTGAAGGAATGATTTTTCCATCGTAGATGAGGAATTGAGAAAGCACTTTCTTAACAATCTTGTCCCTTTGATGCCTTCTGATGTAAATGATTAATTCCAGAATAACGGCCAATATACCAACTAATAGAAAAATTGGGCCTGGAAAATATGAAAGCCAGGAATAAACCGAGGAGTATGGTGCAAATGCTTCTTTTGAGATTAGTCCCATTGCAATAAGCAATACCATTCCCAGCGAACTCAGAGCCACAATGATAAGTAATAGGGAAAACCGGGATGATTTAAAGTACTCCTTTATTCTTTTTCTATTCATGGTTATTTTAACAAATGATGCTTGAGAATAAGGTATTCCAAATTCTTGCTCAAAGTCGAGTTTTCGTGCTTCTATACTATAACCTGATGAGAACCCTCTATCTCCTGAGGGATCAGATAGTGAAAAAGTCCTTCTCATGTCCCATAAGTTACCTCGTGGTGAGTCTGTTGTCTCCGACCTTTCTCTTTGGTCATGAAATACTGAAGGAACAATCCGATATAACAACCAGAAAAACAGAAAAGTAAGTGTGAAAGTAAGCAGGGGATATACCGTTCGGTCGAAAGCGACTGACATCCAAACTATTAGAATGGCAGGGGGTGCAAGCATGGCGGTTTTAAGAAGCGCTTCAGTCATAAGCAATTTTTCCCCGATACCTTTGTTTTGAGTCGCTGTAAACGCGAGGATTGCCCCCCCGAGATGGGCAACAGCTAAGGCTAAGGCGAGGACTGAAGCAAGTATCGCAAATATTTTCAAACCGTTATAATCGGCGTAATTGACGTCGTAATCATCCCGAGCTTCGATCGCAGTGAGAACAGTTATGAGCCAAAGAATGCTCCATGCTATATGTTGCAACCACAAGTTATGATTGGCCCAGTTTTTTCCTAGGGAATTCCATGTCCAGAAGAATCCAAATGCGAAAACATAGATTATGTAAGGAAAAGAATCCATAGAAAGAGAGACCGTCCAGCTAAGGAACGCTCCAAGAATTACTAACCAACCTCCGAGACTCTCTACGACATTGACGGCTCGTTTTGATTTTGAATATTTAGAATACTTTGAGACAAGTCTTGAAACAAAATTTTCACTATGCACTCTCAGTTGTTGAAGGTTAATTCTAGAACCGCGGGTCGCGATTTCCGGAAAAAGTCGTCCGAATTGTTTAGAATGATTGCGGAGTACCATTCTGACATTAATTTCGTTGTTAAGACTTTCCTGCAACTCAATATCTTGATAAATTCGCTCTCGCTCCATCTCTAGTACCCTTTCAATTTCTTCACTACGCTTGCCTTGCCGTTGAAGCTCAACAGCCAGTATTCTTAAGAAACGGTTGATGAGCCTCAACTCTTCGATTCCAATTCCGTTCATTATTCCTTGCTTCATTAATAGTCACCTTATTACTACTCCTCCATCGAATCTAGAAACGAATTCACAGCCACTGAATAACGAAGCCAAAGTTCCCGGATGTTTTGATAAAATGACTTCCCTCTTTTGTTGAGTTTGTATATCGTTTTTCTCTGATCCTCCGGATCCTTGTAAGTTTCGATTAATCCCATGCGAATAAATCGTTGCAACAATGCGTAAATTGTGCCAAGAGGAACTTGCACAATTCCGTCGGTTTGCTTGGAAATGCGCTCGATAATTCCAATACCATGGAGGTCTCCTTCGTACAGTACTGCAATAACTAGGAGAACAATCACTCCTCCTCGAAAAGACGTTATCCAGTTCTCCAGCGCCTTTTCTACTTGAGAATCTGATGAATGGTCTTTCTCGTCTATCATGTTTATCGATCCAGTGATTTTCTCTTTTCCCTTTCAGCTTTGAAGAGCTTAGGCACAAGAGGGTTTTCCTTAAATGCTTCTTATCCAACATCTCTATTGTATTGCAATACAAGATGGTATTTAAACTTTCATAAATATTTTTCTTCCCCTCCCAACCATTATTCGAAGGAAATCAGGACCCACCTTAAGGCCCAGATACATAACGGACAAGGCCTAACAAATTCAGATCCTCATGTTCTGGCTTAAAACCCCCTCCGTAATTGGCCAAACGATCAGTCATCTCTCAAGAGTTTCGAGCATATTACTCCTAAATTTTTTCGAAAAATGGAACGAAAATTAGGTTTTTAGAAGACTCTTCAGTCGTAAGATACGAGGCTAGTAGTTCATGCTTTAGATCTGTTGTTAAGATATGTGGGAGATAAGTAATGAAGTGTTCCTTTTGCGACCGTCAAGCAGTATATACACGGCCATACGAAAAAAAACCACTCTGCCTAGTGCATTTTAATCGTAGCTTCATCGCTAGGATCAAGCGAACTATCTCTCGCTTCAAAATGCTGCAACCCAAGGATGTTGTTGCTGTCGGACTGAGTGGGGGCAAAGACTCAGTTGTCCTTACCCATGTTTTATCATCTGTGATGAAGAAATTTCCAACATCTAAGCTAGTTGCAATCACGATCGATGAAGGAATAAGGAATTACCGAGAAGAAAGCCTTGAAATTGCAAATAAACACGCTAAACTTCTAGGGATTGAACATCAAGTCTTTAGTTTTGAAGAGTTCTTTGGCTATGGCCTAGACAACTTTCTCGTAAGGGTTGCAGACACTGATGGCAAACGGAAGGGTGCATGTGCTTATTGTGGTATTTTCCGAAGAAGAGCACTTAACCAAGCCGCACTTGAAGTGGGTGCCACTAAATTAGCCACTGGACATAATCTGGATGATGAAGCTCAAACTGTCCTTATGAACATGCTCCGTGGAGACCTTGGGAGGTTTGGACGCGTAGATTATTCCCCCCGATACAAGCACGAAAAGTTCATTCCCCGAATCAAACCTTTTCTATTGACTCCCGAGGCAGAAATCGTTCTCTACGCAGTTCTAAATGACTTAGAATATCAAGAAATGCCCTGCCCCCATTCTGTTGAAGCAGATAGAGGCGTCATCCGTGAAATGATGAAAATGTATCTAGAACGGAATCCGGGAGCAATGTTCAACCTTGTGCGAATGGGATCAGAGCTGTCAGACTTAATCCGACAAAGAGAACAAACAAATCGACCCCTTTCAGAGTGCGCTAAGTGTGGTAATCCCACGGCAGGAAAAACCTGCAAAGTATGCTCAATCTTGGAAGAAGTTAGTGAAGCGTCTTTCCCAAACCATACTCAAATTTAAGTGGTGCCACGCATGTGCGATTTGCCTCCATTTGAAAAAGACATCGACTTGCGGAAAACTGGCATACCGATAAGAGAAGCCGTAGCTAAGTGTCCGAAATTAAAAGAGTTTACAACTGGACAAAACAAAATTGACTTGGGAAACCCTGCAGCTCTCAGAACATATAATTCATGCTTATTTTATCTTCTTAGGAAACTAAAAATTACTATTCCTGAGGGATTCTTGATTCCCACTGCTGGGCTACGGCTAGCTGTTACTGACATTATCTGGAAGAAAGCCTGGTCACTTTTTCCACCAACATCAAGTTCACCTATTTGGGGAGTTGAAGTGGGCATTGGTGCGACGGCTATTAACTCGTTACTTCTTGCTCAGAAAGGAGTACAAATGATTGGAACCGAGATCGACTCCGAGTCAATCTTTTGGGCAAGAAAAAACATTGAGCAGAATCATTTGCAAGAACGAATCAAAATCATTGAATCAAAAGGAAAAATACTGCAAGGCCTAGATATTCCCCCCCAAGCCTCATTTGTCTTTACATTTCCACCGTACTATGAAGCAAGTGCTTCTCATCTAGTTTACAAGGATCGTGGTTTTCAAGGTAGGTACTCAGAGCTTGTAGCTGGCGAAACCGGACTAGATTTCACATTCCATTTTTTATCAGAAGCAAAGAAACTGAGAATACCTTATGCATTTGTTGTCCTTGATTCTTTGACCTTGGCGAAAAGAGCTCTACTCTATGGAAGTGAACTGGACTGGAGAACGTCTTGGATTCGCTTCCGAGCGGGGACTCGGAAAAGATATCTCGTCTATGGCCGATCTGTTTCATGATTCAAAATGATTAATATTGGCTTTTGATCGCAAAAGAGTGTAGTAGATCCATGCCAAAATGACACAAGGCTTAAGTAAGCAAATCCCGTAGAATCAAAAGAACTAAGGGAGGAATATGTCCGCAAGGAACTTGGTTCTTACTCGGGGTCATGTCATTGTTATCATCATGATTTCATTGGGGATTTTCTGGACCGTTTCAGGCATTCCATGGCTATTTAACCTACCTTTGAACGAGACCTTTGTCATAACTTTCTCAAATCTAGGGGTTTTCGCAGCATTTCTAATCATGTCGACCTGGGCATATCTAAATTATCAATTCTCTTCACGAAAGAGAACACAGCTCATATCTATTCTTTCAATTGTAGCAAATTCTATCGCAATAGGTATTCGAATCATAGACTTGCGAAACGCCCCCGCGAAATATTATGGTCTGGCAAAAGTTGACGGAAAATGGGTCCCAATCACAGACCCCATTGCTGCTTTTTTTGTCTTGACAGGAATAGCTACTCTCCTATTATCGCTCTTCTTGGTTAATCGAGAATTGAAGAGATTACCAGAATATGTTTATCCCCGAAGATTAAAAACAATCAATGACGTTGCCTTCTGGCTACTTGTCTCTGCTTATATTCTGAACTTCATTTCATTAAATCTCCCATCTGGATTTCCTCTTCTGATTCAAACGTTTTCTTTGGCCTCAAGGCTTCTGGTCCTTGCCAGTCTTTCGTTTTACTTCACCGAGCTATTGCATAACCCTCTCTTTATCACAAGTATCGGGGGAACTGGGAGACACCTCATCAAAAAAGGAGTTATTGGATGGGGTTTAATTGTTTTCGGAAATATGGGCCCCCAGTTCAGCAATGTGAGTGAAGCTTGGAAAGTTATGCTTCAACTAGATCAAAGAACAATAATGCTGAATGCGTCTGCTCTTCTCATAGCCGCTGGCTTGGGGGACAGCTTTAGAGAATACGAGTACATAATCCCCTTCCAAGGAGTCAATTCAAGAATCGTTTCTGTTTGCTATTCATTTCGGCACTACGATCCTACATGCATTGATAAACGATTGGAGAATCGAGTTCCAGTGGTTTTTGGTCTCTTCATTCCTCTTACTCTTATGAGAATGGTTTCTCACATCTTGCGCGTTGAGAAAGTTATCGCTAAATATCGTGCATTGCATCCTACGATGCAGGAACTAAGCAGAAACGACGTTTTGGAGGAGATGGCAGTGGCGATTCTTGATGCGATAATCTAGCTGAACTTGTGATCTGAACACGTTTCTGGGTAATTTTTTTTACCTTTAGAGTTAACATTGATCGAAGACCTATTAAGGGTCAGTTAGCATAAGCTGGATAGAAAAGAAGCTTTTCAGAAGAGCCAACATCCGGGTGGTAAAAATAATAGAAAAACCAAACCTAGAATTCGACTACTCAAAATACGATTTCAAAGACGACATCAAGTACGTTTTCGAAACTCCAGAAGGCCTAAATGAAGCAGTCATCAGGGAAATCTCCGCGATCAAAGGAGAACCCCAGTGGATGCTTGAATTTAGGCTCAAGGCCTATCGAATATTCAAGTCAATCCCAATGCCCACGTGGGGCGGAGACCTTTCCAAGATAGATTTTGACAAAATTCGCTATTACCTGCGTCCTACCGAAAAAGCAGGGCATACGTGGGAAGAAGTTCCCGACGAGATCAAGGAAACTTTTGACAAACTCGGCATCCCTGAGGCAGAGCGAAAGTTTCTAGCTGGTGTCGGTGCTCAATACGACAGTGAGCTCGTTTACCATTCTCTCGCAAAAGAGCTGGAAGAACAAGGCGTCATTTTCCTTGGAACGGACCAAGCCTTACAGGAATATCCCGAGATTTTCAAGAAATACTTTGGTACCGTAGTTCCTCCAGCTGACAACAAGTTTGCAGCTCTTAACAGCGCTGTTTGGAGCGGTGGCTCGTTTGTTTACGTGCCAAAAAACACAAAAGTTGAATTCCCTCTACAAGCCTATTTCAGAATTAACGCTCAGAATGCAGGACAATTCGAACGAACCTTGATAATCGCTGAAGAAGGATCAGATGTGCACTATATAGAAGGATGCACTGCACCAATCTACAGCACTAACAGCCTCCATGCAGCAGTCGTTGAGGTTATTGCAAAGAAAAACGCCCACTTGAGATACACAACCGTGCAGAACTGGTCATCCAATGTGTATAACTTAGTAACCAAAAGAGCGCATGCTTATGAAAACGCCTTTGTTGAATGGGTAGACGGAAACATTGGAAGTGCTCTAACCATGAAATACCCTGCGGTCTATCTTATGGGCCGAGGCGCTCGAGCAGAAGTTATCAGCATAGCTTATGCTGGCAAAGGGCAAGTTCAAGACGCCGGTGCAAAGGCTGTTCATCTCGCGCCAGACACTCACAGCAGAATCATCAACAAAAGCGTGAGCAAAGGCGGCGGAAAAACCGTATACCGCGGATTGATCCATGTCGCTCCCGGATGTGTTGGGTCAAAGGTCAGCGTTCAGTGTGATGCGCTCCTTCTCGACAACATATCTTCTACAGACACCTTCCCCTACATCGAAATTCAAGAAGATGATGTAACAATAACTCACGAAGCGACTGTAGGCAAAATCAGTGAAGATGTCCTCTTTTATGCAATGACAAGAGGAATCCCTGAAACTGAAGCTCTGAACATGGTCGTGATGGGCTTCCTAGAACCGTTCACCAAAGAACTCCCCTTGGAATACGCTGTTGAGCTTAATCGCCTGATCCAGTTAGAAATGGAAGGAGCAATCGGATAAGCTCAAAGACTTAAGAAAAAAGCAACTCCGCTTCTTTATTCTTATTAACGTCAAGAATGTAGTACTTCAACAGATGAAACGCATTCGATCAAGTATTTACTCTATGTCTAAAGACGTTAGTAACCGGTGGTGGATTTA
>JAJRWK010000089.1 GCA_024276795.1 archaeon
GATACTAGATTCCTTTTCTTCAGAAGATATAGTGCTTGTGGACTGTTGCTATAATGTGCACGAATTTCATCGTGGCCATATCCCCTATGCTATTCCACGGGCTGGAAATCTGTACGTGAAAGATGGTGACTTTTGTGATCTCGGATTATTTTATCCTCGAAAAGATGATTTCACAGCGATGCTTACAGAAATGGGGATCGGAAAAGAATCACTCGTGATTGCATATGATGGGGGTAAAAACCTATATGCTACAAGGTTTCTCTGGGGTTTGCTTCTCCATGGCATTAACAAAGTTCGACTTCTGAATGGAGGCTGGAGGAATTGGATCCAACAAGGCATGCCAGTTAGTTTCTTTCCTCATGAGCCAGTGTCTTTGAAAAATACGAGCGTTAGAGACATAAATCATGAACTTATCATATCGAAAGAAGAGTTAGCCATCAAAATAGGAGACGAAAACGTAAAAATAATTGACGTACGGTCGATAGAAGAATACCTCGGACTGGATTCTCGGGGGAACAAAAGAGGAGGAAGAATTCCCGGATCCATTCACTTGGAATGGACAAATCTGTTGACATGTGTTGAGTCAGGCAATGAGATTTGCACGATAAAAGATAAGAGTGAGGTAGAAAACATGCTTGCCGCTCTCAGTATTGGTCCAGAGCACACAATTATTACGTACTGTCAAAGAGGCATCAGGGCAAGTCTCGTTTCGTTTGTTCTTTTTGCTTATGGATACAAGAATGTGCGTTTGTACGACGGTTCCATGCTCGAATGGGCAAACACTGATAGCTTACCCTTAGTTCAAGGTAAAAGAAATGCATCAATGGCCGAGGATTAGCGGGGGCTAAGGATAAGGCCTTAAACATCTATTTCTAATATTTTTTCTAACACGCTTCAGTTTGAAACCTAGTATTCCAAAAAGAATAAAAAAAATCCTAGGGATTAAATTAGATGATCATTTTGGTGAAAGGTTAGGTGTTTGCACATGCAGTTTCGTTCACTCAACCTAGTAGTTATTACGATTATCGCTTTAATTATAACAAGTTCTCTTCTTAATAATTCTTTTTTTCTGGGCTATGGAAAAGAGAATGGGATAACGGGGACAGGTGTTGCTTCTCTAGTCAAGGGCTCCACGGGATTTCAACAACTTGCATCAGCAAATAGTAACGATCTGGTGCTATCAAATGAGTACATGACTATTCGACTAAACGAGACGTATTTTTCTAATCCGTCTTCTCTTATTTTTTCATCTGTTCAATCTTGGAAGTATAATGTTCAGCTAGATCCTGAGCGAAAAGATGAAAATTACGACTGGGCAACAGCTACATCTGCTTATGATGGTTCTCAACCATATGTTCCAAAAACGATTACTGTAGAACGGAACCTTCTATATAATAATGCTACGGGATATCGCTTAATAACACAGCGAGAAACCAGTCGATTTTCATCACTCTGGAACGCAACAATTGTTCTGCCATTCAATCGATCATATTTCTTAATTCATGTTGAAATCACAAACACTGACAATGAAACAATAATATTAGACGAAATAGCTTCTCACATACACGATGGAATAATTATTTTGTCGAGCCTCAGAGGACAATTAGGCCAAGGATCTTTTCCATCGTCTCTTGCCAATGACAAACTGTACATCCATGGTTTGGGTGAAGTGCCATTTGTTGGAACTGAGGGATGGAAGGATTACCGGTTCATCACTTCAAAACCCTTCGTTACGCAGAGCGACAGCAACACTGGTGAATCATTCACAGTCGGTTTTCTTGATTGGGACACTGCTCCAAATCAAGTAGTCCCAATCTACCGCCTGGATTCGACTACTCCGATTGGGGGGCAATTCGGAGTCACCACTCAAAGAACTGAGATCCCTGAGAACAAGACTTTTTCGTATGATTTATTCGTAGCAATCCATAACAACACAGAAATAACGGGAGAAGAAATTTATGACTCTGTCAAGCGAGAATACAAAACATTCCTTAGACCCTGGAAACCTTCTCCAACAGTAAGTCTAGCAATTTCATTAAAAGACTCTACCAACATGTATTATGTTGCAAAATTCAATTATCAAAATGATAACCGTTTACAGCTTGTGTGGTTACAAAAGGACGCTCTTATTTCTGGGATAAATGACACGGATAATGATGGAGCTCTTGAAATCTATGCATTTAGAATAAAGCTAATCCAAGACAAATATTATTACAATCTAATTAGGTTTGACGAGCGCACCGGACGTCTTGTGTGGAACAAAACTCTTGTTCTTTCCACTGGAGACTATTATCGCTATTTCCAATTTGAAGACCTTAATGGTGACGGGATCAAAGAAATTCTTATTGGAAAACAGTATAACGATGAAACTCAGCCAACCCCTCTTCAATTACTTATTTTAAATTCAACGAATGGAGAAATCCTTCTTTGGTATGATGGTGGAACGCCTAAGCTATGGACATATCCCGTAATGTATGATTATGACAATGATGGAATTAGAGACGTTATCTTCTATGGGTGGCATGATGGGTTGCACACAGATTTCAAAATCATCAGTTTTAGGAATTTTCAACCAACAGTTCTATCCTCATTCTCCTATCCTTCATGGGGGCTATCAATAAGTTATGTCGAAGATTTCAACCTTGACGGAATTGCAGAATGGCTGATCGGGGGCTGGGGAAGTCAACAATGGAGACTCCTAGATAATAATGGCAACCAAATCTGGAACATCACGATTGAGGGAAATGCAGAGGGAGATTTTCTCGTAACTAAGAAACTAATCGATGCAGGCATTATCGCAATTGGTTCAAGGTCTTATGATCTAACCTATCAATACGTGCACATAGTAAACACGACAACCGGAGAAGACTTGTTCCCTCCTGTCCAAATCTATGGAGGAGCTTATTTTCCAACCCAAGGGGTCTTTGACCTAAATCAAGACAACAGCTTAGAAGTTGCCGTTATAGGGGATGATTACGAAAATGGTAGGAAGCTATATCTGATTGATACGGCCAAAAAAGGAGTTGTAACAGTATTTGACAACGTCATTAGCCCTCCACCAGCTTCAATCGGTGAAAACTACGGGTCTAATGCTTTCGTCGACTTCGACTTTGATGGGGAAAAAGATCTGTTACTTGTGTTTAGCAATGGAACAATAGCTCGAGGGTTTATCAATGGTTCATTGGAAACCCTAGGATCTCTAAACAGCTTAGTTCCTGATATTGTGATCTCTGAACCTGTTTCTCCAATATTTTACATTGGAAACGACTATCCAGCTGAACCGGAGGTATATTATCCACTTCCTTCCTCTCCTTTGAAGCTCAAAGCTACACAGACAAATACCAGTATTATCTTATCATGGGAAGCTCCAATCAATAAAGGCTCTTCTTCCATTGCTAGATACAATATTTACCGTTCGGTTAATACTCCATCACATTATATCAAAATAGCAAGCACATCCGATCCTTACTTCATTGATAACATGATATCAAGAAAGACAGTCTATTATTACACAGTTACTGCTGAGAACGACGACGGTGAGGGTCCGTATTCAAATCCTGTGAGAATCTATTATGATCCTCCAACAAATCCTCCTAGCTCTCCAAAAAATCTTCAAGCAGTTATCACATCTTACGAAGTAACCTTATCATGGGCGCTTCCCAAAGATGATGGAGGCGCACCGATTTTGTTTTTTAGAGTATACCGCACAAGTTCACAAAATGCAAGTCCACTAATTATTGGAAAAAGTAATTTCAATCACTATGTTGACACGGATATCGAAGAAGGGAAGACTTACTATTATTCTGTAACGGCTGTGAATTCTGCTGGTGAAAGTA
>JAJRWK010000090.1 GCA_024276795.1 archaeon
AATTGAACGGCTCAGTCCAAATAATGAGCCGATAAGCAAGAAAGAAGTTATTCAAGAATTGGTTAGGGGAGGATTTTCTCAAATCGAAATTGAGCAAGAAATTGAAAAAATGCTAAACATTGGGTTGATTTATGTCCCGATGCCTGGAAAAATCCGGATTGTGAGATAAGAGACAAATTAGGGAAAAACGATTCAAAAATCAAGAATCTTCATGATAGAAGATTGGCCTTTTGCAAACCATACTTCGACGGTCTTACCTATGATGGTAGATTCAAGAGGAAGCGGGTGCTGAATAGGACTGTACGCAGGAATGATATATTCAAACTCTTCCTCATCAATAGAAACAACTACCTCATATGGGATGACAAAGTCCCCCGTCTTTGTCTCACTAGTTTTTTGAGCATAAGTATCGAAATAAAACTCCTCTTTCGGCGGATATTATGAGACCCTTGATCTGTACGATTTAATTGCCTTGATATTTCCTTGCTTTTTTGTTGGAGCCACTGTTTCTATGACTTCGGTGAGTTGAATTCCCGCGAGAATCAGGTGCACATTATAATGATCATATCCCCCGGTGAATTTCCAAAGACCCAATAGCATTGCTTCTTTTTCCAGATCAACATCCGCATCAGTTACCACGAACAAGTCTTTGCCATGTTGAGGAGTTGCAAAATAGACTATGTCTCCAACAATGAGATGCTTAGTTTGCTTACCGGGACGTAGATTTATCATGGTCTCAGTTAGACTCAATTGAGGAGCGAGATTTAGCTGTTCTTATTTCACCATGTTTTCAAGTATCTGGTTCAACTCAATAGGATCCATTTTTTCAAACCGTTCAATGCTTCCAACGTCTAACCAGAAGGCGTCACTAACATATCCGTTTAGCTCGCCTTTTTCAGCGAGATAAGGAAGAATGTCTTTGGACAAATCAAGCTTAGTAATGTCTTTCTGAGAAAACAAAGGCTCGATTTCTTCAAAAAACGCCTCACTAAACATCGAAATCCCACTATTCACCAAGTCGGGAATCGGCGGTTTTTCTTCAAACTTGATTACTTTGTTAGTGTGTGTATCAATCCTTGCAACGCCAACAGGAAGGCGATAGTTCCTTAGTAGCCAAAGTGTTCCAAGGGTCCCAGCCGATTCCCATTGTGAACGCATCTCTTCAATATTTAGGTTTGTGAGAATATCACCATAGTAAACAATGAATTTGTCTCCTTCAATATGTTCTCTTGCATTCAGAATCGCAGATCCTGTTCCTTCCCATCCTTCGCGGTCAGAAACATACTCAATTTTTACTCCCAAGTCACTTCCATCTTCAAAATAATCCAAAATCTGGTTTTTCTTGTAATTTACGAGGATGACAAAATCATGGATTCCATGTTTTTTCAAATAGCGAATAATGTATTCCAATAGAGGTCTTTGTTTCTTTCCCAAGGGTATCATGACTTTCTGATAGAAATAAGTTAAGGGGCGCAGTCTTGTTCCTTTTCCTCCTGCAAAGAGAACGGCTTTCATAGAAAACCCTTTGCTACAGAATTAAAAAATCTTTCAAACGAATCTTGGATCAGTTATCGAAATTGGAAGAAAGTAAGTCCCAGAAACAAGTAACTACTGTGCAATTGCCTTGAGCCAAGTGGGAAATTCTTATGGGGGGGCAATCCAAACCGATAGTAATGACAGCAGACAGTTCATGGATCAAAAAGGTTGTAGTAGCTGGAGCTGGGCAAATGGGAAGTGGAATTGCTCAAGTTTTTGCTCAGTCGGGTTATGAAGTAATATTGAGCGATATCACTGACGAACTCGCACAGGCAGGAAAGACCAAGATTGAGAAGGATCTGACAAGACTAGTAACCAAGGGAAAAATCACGGAAGAACGCAAAAAAGAGATATTAGACAAAATCACTCCCACAACGGACCTAGAAACTCTAGCCAAAGATGCAGACCTACTAGTTGAAGCAATTATCGAAAAAATGGAGATCAAAAAAGAGTTCTTCAAACGAGTCGATGGCATTCTTCCTGAAAGAGCAATCCTCGCTTCAAACACATCTTCTCTTTCGATTACTGAAATGGCTTCCGTTACTTCCCGTCCCGAGAAATTCCTAGGAGCACATTTTTTCAATCCGCCACCAGTAATGAAGCTTATCGAATTCATCAAAGGATATCAAACCAGCCAAGAAACCCTCGAAACCATGATTGACCTTGGTAAAAAGCTTGGAAAAACGACCGTTATTGCTGTTGAGGCTCCAGGATTCATCGTTAATAGGCTCTTAATGCCTTTCTTGAACGAAGCATATTTTGCTCTGCAAGAAGGAGTTGCCACGCCAGAAGATATCGACACAGCCATAAAACTCGGGTTAAACCACCCAATGGGACCCCTGGAGCTTTCTGACTTCATTGGATTAGATACGATTCTTTACGTTTCAGAATACTTATTTGACGAACTTGGCGAGGACAAGTACCGCCCCTGCCCGCTTCTAAGAAAAATGGTTCGAGCTGGAAAGTTAGGGAGAAAAACGGGAGAAGGGTTCTACAAGTATAAATGAGAAAACAAGGAATAAAGATCTGAGAAGCGCCGTGGATTTTTTGGCCTTTCCTCAAGCTCCTTCATAGTGTATCAATAGTTTTACAAGAAGACTAATGATTTCTCTTTCATCCCTGTCAATGTTATGGTCTTTCCTAGAAATTTCATATGCAGAACGTAATAATCGCTTTCTAAAGTCAGAAAGTGCCTTTTCTTCTTCGTCAGTAATGATTCCATCTTCCAAAGCAGTGTTCAGTAATTCCTTATATTTCCGCATGTCTATTTTGATTTTGTCGAGAAGAGACTTCTCTTCAGGCGTAATGATCCCATCTTGAACAGCTTGAATAAAAATAGTGGTGAGAATGTTTTGCAATTGAACATCATTAGTATCTGGATTTGTTGCGCTTTTGCCCATGATTTTGCTCTGGAAAATTAACTATTTAAAATAAGCTTCTTCTACCAAGAAGATTCGAGAAAAAAAAGAAAAATGCCTAGTGAACATTCACGACTGATTTTCGCACTTGTACGACTAGCAAAGCTCTACGAAACGATCCACTGCATGTTTCAATTACCTTGATACACCACAAAATAGACGTATCTAAAGAAGACCCTTTGAAATTAGTTTAGACTCAGACCACCAAATCCAAATGTGTGAAGAAGAAAACAGAGTCGTGTTCGAAATTTCGCAAACAGATTTGCTTGGAAAAACGGGACAGTTCACTACCCTCCAGAAAAGGAAAATCCGCACACCCAATCTTTTCCCAGTAGTAGATCCTCGTAGGCAAGAAATCCCCCCGGAAGAAATGCATAGAGAATTCAAGGTTGAAGGAATAATCACGAGTGCATATCTTTCCAAAAAGAGGGACATCGTTGAACAAGCAATCGAGTCTGGAGGGATTCATGAATGGCTTGGCTTTCCAGGGCTCATAATGATGGACAGCGGGGCTTACCAACTTATGGCCTATGGTGATGTTGACATTGGAGAGGAAGAAACCATTCGAATTCAGGAATCATTGGGTCCTGACATTGGGGTTCCTTTAGATATGCCCATTTTGCCAACAACAAGGAAAGAGGAAGTTGCCAGCAGGATAGAGACGACTATTGAGCGTGTCTGCAGACTGGCCTCCATTGTGCGAAGAGAAGACATAATCTGGACATTGCCTATTCAGGGAGGGCGATTCTCTGACTTAATGCAGACCTATCTTGACAAAATTATGGCTAAAGGATGCTTTAGTTTCTACCGATTCTATGCATTAGGTAGCGTTGTTCCTGTCATGATTTCCTATGACTATGAGACTCTCGTTACAATGATGGAAACAGCAAGGAAAAATATCCCCAATACTTATCCACTGCATCTCTTTGGTGCAGGTCATCCCATGATGTTTGCTTTAGCAACAGCGATGGGCTATGACACTTTTGATAGCGCAGCATATATTCTGATGGCAAAAGATGGCAGATATTTGACGACTCAAGGAACCTACGGAATTAAAGAATTAGAGGATTTTCCTTGTTATTGCAAACAATGCATAAGCCTCACCCCTAAAGAAGTTCGCAAACTGAATAAGACAGAACAAATCGAGTTTCTGGCAAGACATAATCTGTACGTGTCAATGGGAGAGATCAGAACAATAAGACAAGCAATAAGAGAAGGAAGACTGTGGGATCTCGTACGGGATCGATCAAGAGCACATCCAAAATTATTCGATGGGGTACAAAAACTCATTTCTTCACCACGCCTAATAAGAGAGCTCCAGCAAGGAACGCCCACGACGAAATCCTCTTCATTGAATGTTTTTGACAAAGAAGACGCACAACGACCAGAATTATTTATCAACTATGTTTCCTTGGCAAGTAAAGAAAAGCAACAAGCAAGAGTAATAATTCTAGGGGACAACGCCTCTACCTATCATCTAGTCCAAGCACATATCAAGAAAAAAGGAATGGAAGAAGATCCTTACGTGTTTCACCCAATAGTTGGGTTGGTTCCTCTTGAATTGGCAGACACTTATCCAGTAAATCAAATTGTTTTCACAAAGACTGCCGCGAAGAATTCATGGAACCTACGACTTGACGCGGCTCTCAAATTCCTTCAACAGTATGAGAAAGTTATCATCGAAAAGGGCGGAGAAACAGCCTGGGGAGAACAGATCATGCATCATTTGGAGAAGAACTTAGGATCACAAATGCAGACCAGTTAGAAGGAAGGAGAAGACCTTTTCGTAAGCGGAAACCGTAATCATTTTGGTTATGCTGGTTCCTTCTAAAATACGTGAAGCAATGGAATTATTAACCAGATTTTCAAAACGTATACGTGGTATCTGCATTATTAGGGGAAATGTTATTTTTATTGGGGAACGTCGCTATTTTTGGATATTTGAGCGCGCTGGTTTTGAAGAAAATTGGAGTCCCTAACGTCGTTGCATATGTGATTTCAGGATTCATTCTTGCGAATTTTCTGCTCCCCCAAAGAATCTATAATGAATTGGATTCTTGGTTTCCAGTAGTTGAAAACCTTGCTCTTGGCCTAATTGGATACCATATAGGGAATGAATTAGATCTAAGGTTATTACTTCAAGAAGGAAAGAAAATCTTGCTTCTGCTTGTTGGAGAGGCGACCGGAAAGTTTTTCGGAGTGTTCATTCTTGTTTACATTATTGTGCAAAATTTTCTAGCAGCTTTACTGCTTGGGGCACTTGCAACTGCTACTGCACCAGCAGCTACCGTAGAAGTAATTAAGAGATGCAGAGCCCAAGGAGAACTCACACAGAACATTCAATGGCTACTGGCTTTTGACGACATCGTGGCAGTGTTATTCGTTGAAAGTATTCTCTCGTATGTTAAGTTGAGCTTTGGGCACAAAGTATCCCTCCCGAATTATGTGCTCGAGATACTTAAGGAAATAGGGCTTGCAATGCTATTGGGAGCAGTTCTGGGGTATTTGATGCCACTACTCCTCAAAATGGCTCACTCAGCTCTGGAAGACGTCGAAGTTCGCCTTGCGATTGTTGTATTTGGGATCGGGGCAGCAGCTTTTATGCAAACGTCAGTGATTACAACCTCAATGACAATTGGCATTATGGTCGGAAACCGATCAAAAAGCATTGCAGACGAATTTTCCACTCAGTTACTCGAAAGCATAATGAGCCCAGCCATTATGTTGTTCTTCCTACTTGTTGGGTCAACATTAAGAACAGAGGACCTCTGGCCATTTCCAATCGTCTCAATTGCATACTTAATCGGAAGAACTGGTGGGGTAGTCGTAGGAACGTTTATTGGAGCAACGGTAGCTGGCGAAAAAGGGCCGGTAAGAAATTACCTGGGGTTTTCACTCCTAGCCCAAGGAGGGGTTGCTCTCGGTCTATTATCAATCACTAACGATGTTCTTCACGAAGGAGGAGAAAACGAAACAGCAATCCTGCTCAGCACGGCCATACTGATATCAACAGTGTTCTCCGAAATACTAGGATCATATGGCACAAAATATGCCCTTACAAAAGCAGGGGAAATTGGAGCCAGGGACCTATTAATTTACGAAACCCCAAAGGGTACCGTGAAACTCGTAATTGACGAAGAAGGAATAGTACTTGATGATGAGACTCGAGACAATAAAGACAAGAAAAAACTCTCCAGTCATATGGATAAATTCAAAGAATAGGATGCTCAAGAAACAGCGATGCTTGAATGGAAAGATTCAACGCCATCGAGGCTGATGTGAATCATTAGGGGAGTTTGCATATATCAGCCCAGTAGCAAATCGTTTTGCTGCATCAAGATGCATGGTGCCCCATACTTGATTTGAACGACTAAGATGGGTGGAAAATAAGATCTTCAGACTGTTTTGCTGGGCAAGTTGTGAAAGCGTTCCGATCATCAAACCACCAATGCGAACGTAGTCAAGCCGTTCAAGTTTTCGAGTAGCAAAATCTTCAACTAAAACATCATCAAAAAAAATAACGGAATAATTAGGAACTAGCTCGAAAAATCTCTGAAGAAACATTCCTATTGACCATTGGGCAACAGGGATTCGTAGCACATCAATATGTTCGTGATTTTCTTGTAAGAATCTGGAAGCACGAAAAAGTCGAGACAAGTGTAGAGAAGTTCGATTAGTAATCCAAAGGAGACGATCTGATTTTGAAAGAATCTTGTTAGAAATCTTAAGAAAAGCCTGTTTTCGTTCCCAGCCGCTGGAACCTAGAAGCAATAATAACCCGGGGTTGTTCAGTGCAGTCTTGGGAACAATTTTCAATCTACTCACCAATAAGGAAAATTGAGTAATACTTAGAGAGAAATTTTTCCCCAAACTACTTGAAATTATCTCCTAACCAAAGAAGATTGATGTTTTTGCCTCAGTCTCAAATGAATCTTCGAAAATTACGGGAATTATGGGGATTGTAGCGGTAGCTTTCCATCTTTAAGGAATGAATCTACATCGATTACATGGATGCCGATCCGGTGAGCAATTTCTCTTGCTGAGAGTCCATTTTTCAAAACCCGGGGAAGATTTTGGGACTTAAAGATTGAACTCGTTTTGCTCTCGTTTACAATGAAAAGGCTCAATTTAACGAGGATTCCTGGACTGAGCTTTCGCAAGATATTGAACATCCCAGTGCCATCCCCAATCTTCAACTTATATGACACCGCAGGGATTTGTAAGAATAAGCCTCGCAAATATTCTTCAAGGTAGGAGATTTCAGTCGTTACAAAGCGAGTGAGTTCGACGCCATCTGCCTCAACATATACTCCTATATGCTTTCCGGGATCAATGCCAATAATGACTTCCTCATGAGTGGTAGTTTTTCCATTTCGAGTAAGATGAGAAAGCAGTTGTTCTTGGGTTCTTAGGGAACAACTAACGGAAATAACGTCTATTTTAGCGTGGTCAGATACTACGGGTAGTAGTTTCCTTTCTTTGTTGGTGGTTAAGATGGTGCCTGAATGCGGAAGCGCATCATTGGGAGCATGATGTTCCGAAGCAATTCCCAGCTGATCAAGAAGAGAAATAACCCGATAGTAGAATCTAAAATCCATTGAATAAATGTAGACCTTTCTGGGCAGAGGATGCACTATTGAGGTATCTGCCTTGTATAAATAAAAACCAATTGGAAAGAGTGAGACAGAATAAGAGGCCTTGATAAAGGGAAAAAGAGGGGGTGTAGAACAAAAAACAATTCATAGCATGTTTTGGGAGCGTAGTGTAACAGTTTTCAAAATTGAAAAAACTCTGATAAGAGCCGTGAAAAAAGTATTACAATCATAGACGTGCTTCTCGCTTCTGGTTCAAGTGGTCGACAAGGACACGTCCTTTCAACCCAACCGCCTCGAGCGGTTAGTAGCGGTCGGCTGAACAGGTCGCCGAAGCTCCCCGCGTACACCGCCGCCCTATCAACCCGTCTTTTTCGGGAGCTCTCGTCTGCCACATGGTTGCTGTCGCCAGCCCCCTGCGTGACAGAGTGGGTGGCTCGTGTCGAGAGAAGTTTCGAGCTTAGATGCTTTCAGCTCTTATCTTCAGGCGCGTAGCTACCCGGCTATGCCACTTGACAACCGGTACACCAGAGGCGCCTCCAGCCCGTTCCTCTCGTACTAAGGCCAGATTGCTCTCAGCCACCCAACGCGCCCGTCAGAGAGAAACCAAACTGTCTCACAACGTTCTGAACCCAGCTCACGTTCCCTTTTAATGGGTGAACACCCCCACTCTTGGCGCCTCATGCAACACCAAGCTAGGAAGAGCCGACATCGAGGTAGCAAGCCGCGGGGTCGATTTGCTCCACAACGAGCCCAGAAAGTGAGCCTGATGTTGTGGTTCTTATTAGCATTAACCCCCGCATTTCACTCAGAACGACCCTCTCTCACCGACCTTTCGGTCTCGGAGGGATATTATAGGTTCAGAACGACTAACGCCTTCATAGCCTATTGGCTCGGCGAGCGTCGCTCACTGACAACTACGTCAGTGTCGAGGCTAAATGTCGTTCGGTATCCCGCTAAGCGGTTAGGTTACAGGGACATTGTCTCATTTAGACACAAGACAATTGTAACCCGTGGAGAGAAGGCCAGTTGGTTTTACTGAGCTTGTTTTTGAGTAATGTAAGAACTCGTTGTGTGTGAGCTCTTACCCGCGACAACTCTGTTACCCCTGAGGTAACTTTTCTGTCACCACCGGGCCCTACTTAGGGGCACACGATGGATCGCTAGGCCCTGCTTTCGCACCCGCGGACATTATGGGGCTGTCCACGGTTAGGCCAGCTTTTGCCCTTGCACTCTACGAGGGATTCCTGACCCCTCTGAGCTGACCTTTGGGCACCCCTGATATCTTTTCAGGGGTGTGCCGCCCCAGCCAAACTGCCCACCTGGAGGTGTCCTCGCCGCAGCAAGTTAGCTGCACCAGACGCCGTGGGCGGTGTTCCATGGATGGCTCCCCTATCCCCCGGAGAGGATAGGATCGACGCCTCCCGCCTACGCTCTGCGCGGCGTCCAGTACAGCAGCCCCAAGCTGCAGTAAAGCTCTCAGGGTCTTCTCTTCCCGACGGGCGTGCCCGGACTGTTCGCCGGGCTGTGGGTTCACTGGGTGTCTCCTGGGGACAGTGAGGACCTCGTTGATCCCTTCATGCACGCCTACAATTAATAGGCAAGGCATTTGGCTACCTTAAGCAACGGTTTGATATTCAAACCGCTGGACCATATCTTCACCGCGCGAGGTTACTCACCTTCGCTTGGTGTCCGGCGTATGGCCTCTGGGGATCCCGAGAAGTCTTTTGCTTGTCCTCTGCTCAACTCTTCTTTGACGATTTGTTCCGCATTTGGAGGCTTGTGTTTCATAGTTCGAAGGATATCTTCGATTGTGTATTTAGGATGGCCTGTGGCCTCCGTGTGCGTGATTGCAAATGTTGCGAGTCTTAGGAAAGACTCTGGATTTGCGTGTTCTTTGCGTTCCAATCGCTCAACAACTTCTTTAAAGTGTTGAAAACTTTTGGTTTTTATTTCAAGCGGATACCGCTCGAAAAAGGGTATTATTTTCTCTGCGATGTTTCGACGGCTTTGTTCAATGATTAGTTTATAATTTGGTTGTCCCGGTTTCTCAATTATTCTGCCACACCGTAGCGCTTGTTGCAAAGCAACAAGGACGTGTTCTGCTTCTTTTTCCAGTGTTAAGCTGAAGGTTGCGTCTATGACCCAACCGAAGCGAGTGCGGTCGTGCGGCTTCACACTGATATTGAAAGATCCTTCACCGTCTACTAGTCCACAGAGATATGCATTTTTCATTCGTTGTGTTTTTGCTTTTCTCAGCATTTTTTCACCTATGTTGCTGAGTTTGAGCAGAGTACTTGACTGTTCTCGGTTTCCTGCGGATTGTCGCCATTGAACCATGCATTTTTCCCTGCTCGGGAGCATGATTCAGCGAGTTTCCCGCATATAGCCGGATTTAACGACTCCCTGTTATGTTGCTGAGAGTCATGGTTACTCCCGCCGTTTACCGGAGCTTAGCCCGGTTGAACCCGGGTTTTACTTACCGGCACTGGGCAGGATTCACTAACCGTACACACCCTTTCGGGCTTGCGGTTAGCTGTGTTTTTGTTAAACAGTCGGGTCCTCCTTGTCACTGCGACCTACGGGGGCTTGCACCCCTATAGGCACCCCTTATCCCGAAGTTACGGGGCTAATTTGCCGAATTCCCTCAGGAGACTTGCCACCAACACGCCTAGGCTTCTCACCTAGGGGCACCTGTGTCGGTTCTGGGTACGGACGCGCATCGTCGTTCCCGCTCGGTTTTCATGGGCTGTCGGGATTAGCTGAACCCACGAGGGGCCATTCGTGCTTTCTCCCGGGTCTCACCATAACGGTCCTCACCGGGGTTATACACTTAGCTAGCTGAGCTAGTCAGCCTACCCGCCAGCGTCCCAAGTCGGGCTTTCGTTACCGAAGCCTAGATGCGCGGTACCGGAATATGAACCGGTTTCCCTTTCGACCCTTACCATGTTAAGGCGGGCCTTAGGACCGACTTACCCTTGGCTGACGAACATTGCCAAGGAACCCTTGCCCTTTCGGCGGAGCGGATTTCCACCGCTCTTTGCTGCCTACTACCACCGGGATCTGCGACCGGGCGCGGTCCACTGGTCCTCTCGGCCCAGCTTCTACCCACGCCTGGCGCCCCCCTACCGGATCACCCCTTTTCGGGGGTGCCCTAGGGTATCGGGAGCCGGCTTGAGCCCCGTCCATTTTCGGTGCCCCCGTGCTCGGCGAGTGAGCTGATACGCACTCCTTAGCTGATAGCTGCTTCCAAGCTTACAGCCTCGCTGTCTTTGCACGAGGACGACTTTTTAGTTCACACTTAGCCGGCATTTGGGGCCCTTAACCCTAGTCTCGGTTCTTCCCGTCGCGGTCATCGACCTTACGCCGATGCACCCGTGTGCCACAGTCTACGGCGCATCCGGGTTCGGAGTTTGATGGAGTGGTGAGGATTTCACTCCCCGTGCCACCCTGTCAGTGCTCTACCCCGGACGCTACCTCGTGTGACCCTGGCCTGCGGCGCCACTTCGGGGGGAACCAGCTATCAGGCGTCTAGATTGGTCTTTTGCCACTAGACCCAGGTCAGAGGAATGAGTTGCATGTCAAAACCCCTTCCGGCCTCCACCACGCGTTAGCATGGCTTCACCGTGCCCAGGCCTAGATCGACGCCTTTCGGGTCTCATCCCTGTGACTTCGCGCATTTTCATACGCCGTCCCTGGCCCTTGCGGGCTGCGGACTGGTCGCTTTCGCTACGGCTTCGCTCAAGGCTTAACCTCGCCACAGAGATGAACTCCCCGGCCCGTGTTTCTAGACGGAACACACCCTCTTGGTTGCCTCCACTCGCTAAAACCCGTCGCCGAGCTTCGCTTCGTGGAGGGTTCCCTTTAGGAGGATGTGACTTGTCCACGGCTGGTTTCAGGCTCTTTTCCCGACCATTTCTGGTCTCTTTTCAACTTTCACTCACGTTACTTGTTCACTATCGGTCTCCAGACGTATTTAGTCTTGGGAGTAAGTTCTCCCGGTTTGAGAGCAACATCCGATGCCCTCTAGTCCGGATACCGGTTCTCGTAGGTGGTTTCCTTTCCCCTACGGGGCTATCACCCTCTATGGCACCGCTTTCCAGACGGACTTCGGGTAGGGAAACTCGCCATTGGAACCGGTCCACAACACCACATTTCGCACTTATTTCTAAGCGCGATTCGGTTTGGACTGTTCCCCGTTCACTCGCCGTTACTAGGGGAATCGCGAATTGCTTTCTTTTCCTGCGCTTACTGGAATGTTTTCGTTCAGCGCGTTCCCTGGCATTACTGCCTGCTAAGTCTTTTTGGGACTTAGCGGGATTCCCATTCGGGGATCTCCGGATCGTAGGAATGCATGCACCTCCCCGGAGCTTATGGCAGCTTGCCACCCCCTTCTTCGGCGCTGGAGCCAAGTCATCCACCAGCCGCGTTTTGGCGTGTTGGGTCTACTGAGATATGTCCCTGTCGACATTCACTACCAGAAGCGATGGTCTATGATTGCTGAGCCCTACACACCCTCTAGATGTCCAGAGGGTAATTACCGCGCAGGTGTTCCCAGCGTCCTCCTCACTCCGTTCCGCTGAACGGAGATCATGCGAAGGATCTCTTGCGATTAGTACTTATGATTCTCGCGTTACGCTCTTAAGCTTGTTGCTTGTTGAATCGTTTCCGATTCTTTTGAGCTTCTTATGAGCTTGTCCTTTGCTTGCACGTTTGCCCGTAAAACAGCTCTGCGGGCCGCTCCCGCAGCTCGGGTCGTGCGTTTGTTTCTTGACATTACTATCTATTTTCCACTAGCATATTATATTTGCGTTAGGTCACACAGAGCCATTGTCACAATGTAGACGATCGGTGTAGATGTCGTGCAATGATTCGTCACGGCTTCTTTTCTTATCACGAGCGCAACAACTTTTCAGTCCTTATTCGAAAAACATCAAACGATGTTCAAGACTAACAGAGGAACATGGGGAGGAGACAGACTCTGCTCATGTTTTTCTGGTTGTCTCTCTTGTTCTTCTCTGAGCTTTTCTGAAGAATACTATAGGACTTTTGTCAAGATTGCAAAAGGAAAGGCTCGAAAAATGGAGAGAAAGAATCCGGTTGGGTAAGAAATTGTGCAAAATGTTTATTGGCTGTAAGGCGATGATTTACACAATGGATACTCGAAATTTGCTGGTGCAAGGATTCGGGTTGTTGCTTGACCCGGCGACGCTCACAATACCTGTTGATGAGTTTTTGGGAAAATACGGTGGGTATATTGACTATATTGCTCTTGTCGCTAAATCACCGGAAGGAGTTGCTTACTACCCGAGCAATTCTGCTCCAAGACACACTTCTTTTGAAGGTTTTTTCCCAGTGGTTTCTTCCATCGCGAATGACATTGGAATTAGAGTTTACGCTATTATTTATACCACAACAGATGGTTTCTTAGGAAATGATCCTAATTTTAGAATGGTTCGTAGTGGAGGGGTTCCTGTTTCAGGGCATGTTTGCCCAGCCCAAGAAACATATTGGCAATACATTGCTTCTCTGGGAGTAGAAGTTGCCAGCTATGATATCGAGGGCATTATTTTGAAAGACGTTGTGTATCCTCATGAATCATACTGTTTCTGCGATACTTGCAGACAACGGTTTTCCTTAGACATGGATTTAACTGACCGAGAGTTTGGTTTGGAATACTTGCGACGAGCTCCAAACTTGTTGGCAAAGTGGAGAGAGGCGAGAGCTAAGAACATCGAGGACTTGGTCAGAATCGTGGTTCAAACCGTTCAAGCAGAGAAGAGAATCGAAGTCTTGCCCGAACTTGTCCTTGAAAAACAAGTCGGATTTGCAGATGGAGCATACGCGTTCTACGGCCAAAACTTTGCCAAACTCATTGAAACCACGAACCACGTCTTATTTTCTCTAAATCCTTGGTCACAAGAAATACCGGCTAGAGGAACTCCCGAATATGAAGAACTGTTGAAAATGCTTGAGCCTTACAAAGAATTGACTCGGTCAGGGCTGAAAACATCCTTGTTCGTCATCCAACCCTCTGAAAGCTCATTGGAAACCATTGAATCGATCCGCGTCCATCTAGGGAGCGAGGCCGTGATTGTGCAAGACACTTTGCCCAAAGACTACTTAGAGAAAAGATCCATGTTTTTAGGGTTAGGGATCTAGATGAAGACAATGTGTCATAAGAAGGGAGGAAGATGACTATTTCCAAAATAATCCAAGAATTAAACATGCTAATACTGTCAGACGAAGAGCAGATTGACCAGATATCAGAAATCAAGGACAAAGTCAAGAAAATCATTCATCGTCTTTCACAAACCCGTCAAAGTCTGAACGAAATAACCGAACAAGAGAAGAAATTATTGGCTGTTAGCTTGCTTGGTGCTTTATCGCTATTCATTTCGAATGACATTAAGGCGTTCAAGAATATCGTAGCAGAAGGAAAACAAAGAATCGCAGACGAACAATGGGCTAAGTCCTTCTTTTCAGATGATCATTTTGACATCGTTGACTTAATTCATCGAAGTGCTACAGATTAATTCGGAAACGGTTTGGAGAACCAAGCTAGTGTTTTTGATGATTAGGGATCCTGAGAGTAGAAGGTCTCTCTGAGAATGATTGGAATAAGAGAGATCAAAGACAAGGGCCTTCTAAGCATTGTTCGAGTGAAGCAATGTACAAGGTAATTGCGAGATGAAGAGGGAGAAGGGCAACTATCACGTAATAAATTCTTCGTGTTCTTGGTTGCTCTAGAAGAGGGAGAACATCG
>JAJRWK010000091.1 GCA_024276795.1 archaeon
ATCGGGACATAAATCAACCCAATGTTTAGCATTTTTTCAATTTCTTGCTCAATTTCGATTTGAGAAAATCCTCCCCTAACCAATTCTTGAATAACTTCTTTCTTGCTTATCGGCTCATTATTTGGACTGAGCCGTTCAATTGTTTTGAGGATTGCTGACTGCATAGCGCTTAATTTCGGCATTCCTATTTTTTCATGTAATGACAAATCTTCAATGAATTTGTTTGATAGTTCAAAAATCTGAGCCAAAGCTGCTCGAATGGTTTTATCATCGGTTATTTGTGAATGAGCCCGACGAGACAAATAACTTGCGGTCCTAGTAGTTTGCTCGGCAAGGCGGGATGGATCTATCAATTTGTTTTTCCCAATCAAGATCGAGGGGGTCTCACTAGTTATCTTTTCTAATTCTTTTGAAACGAGTTTTTCCTCTTTTTTGATCGTTGAAGTTTCAATTATTGGCATGTTGATGTGAGTTGCAATAAAGAAGAGGGGAATATGTAATGTCGCTGGAAGCACTGCTTTGTCTGAAAAAAGAGCACTATACTCAAAGAGAAGCTTGTCCTCTGTGGGGAGGCTTTTTCTCACCTGAAGGGTAGGTGGCAAAAGAAAATTAATGTCTCCGTAAAAGTTCTTCGAAGCGAATTTCTCTATTCTTGCCTCGTGTAGGTGAAAACTTGCTGAAATCTCGCTCAGAGGCTCCAAGTTGACAAGTTTGGCTCTTCTAGTCAGCAACGATTTCTGCTCCCTCATTTTTCTTACATCTAATAATCTATAATAGTGAACTTCGATCGATCTCATCCCCATTCTTTTACGAAATTGTGTGCTGGGTATCATTCTTCTTATTCGAGACAATGCTCGTTGTGCCAATGTTTTGTAATTGTTCAAATAACCTACGCTTGAAAATAATCCGCCAACCATTTTTTCAGGAATTGGGGCTGCGCTAATCGCATTTGCCAGTAAAGCGTCGTGATAGAGAAGCCTATTCGCTAAATATGGATCCTTAAACTCGATCCCCATATCATCAATGAAAAAAGCTAAGACTTCTTCATAAGAGAGAGGCAACTCTACGAATGGCCGGGGAAGAATGTTCCAGGAATAAACCATGAATACGTCAGAAGACTTGAATTTCCCTCCCTCGAGAAACGGGCTTCTTTCCCATCTCCCTTCCACTCTTATTTTGGCGTTATTGGGAGGAGGTTCTAGTCCTTTTTTCAAAACACAAGTAATTGCCTTGTTAAGGGAGAAAAGAGAGGGTCGAAGAATGACTCGGTGTTCATCAAGCTGATGGACATACCCTATGATTATGTTTTCGCGACGATTCACTGCTTTGCTGAATTCTTCTAGTTCTAGTCGTTCTTCTGGGAGGAACTCGATTCCTAACTCCCTTTCGAAAACATTCCTAATCTGCGCATGAACTTTCTGGCTGTCAGACATTTCGGAGAATCACCGGGTTCTGCATGTACTAATTGAAAGCTTTACTTTAAAGTACATTATTCTTGGTTCTCTATTTCAGTAGCGAGAGTTTCTTCGAGAAGATCCACTATTTCCTTCAAATCATCGAGACGAGTGTTGAGATTCAGAATAACCATCCTTAATACTGGCTCACCCTTAATCATAGTTCGGGAAATCCATGCGTTTCCTGAAGCTTCAAGTCTTTTGTGAGCTAACCTAGTTAATTCTTTTCGCCTCTCAAGATTCGGCACGAAAGACGGGTTTATTCTAAGGCATACGATGTTTGTTTCTGGCTCAAGTAACAAGCGAAGAAATCTTTTGTTGCGCTCCACATACTGGCTGATTTGCTGAGCCATCTCAATGGTCTGTACAATTCCTTTGGCAAAAGGGGTTACTCCAAATCGTTGGAAAGCATACCAGACGCGAAGGGCATCGAATCGCTTACTTCCTTGAATAGTTTGTTTCCCTAAACTTTTCTTATCAATACCCGTTTCTGACACACTACTTGGATGCACTGGCATATAGGATGCTTGATGATCAAGCAACTGAAGGTCAGCTTGGTTTCTAACAAGAATCATTGCTGTGCTTTTCGGAAACCAAAGCCATTTGTGTGGGTCAAAAGTAATGGAATTCGCTTGTTCTATTCCTCTGAGTTTTTCCCTGTATTTCTCAGATAATATTAAGGCTCCACCATAGGCCGCGTCTACATGAAACCAAGAATTTTCCTTTCTGGCGATCTTTCCTAGTTCTTCCAAGGGATCAATTGATCCTGAATTCGTTACTCCTGCCACGCCAATAATACTTAAGGGGATTCTGTCTGAATGATCAATCGCATTCTCAAGTTCTTCCAGATCAATCATATTGCTATCAGTAGTCGAAATTGAAACAACTGAATCTGTGCCCAAGCCAAGAATGGACGCACTCTTGACAATCGAATAATGGATCTCTTGACTTGCAAAAATCGCTACTGGGGGGATGTTTCGGATTCCTTCTTGAATCGCATTTGGAAACGTCTTGTATAAAGCCAAAAACAGTCCTGTGAGATTCGCAACAGTTCCACCGCTAACGAAGGTTCCTCCTGCTGTACTCTGAGGCAAGCCGAATATGTTAGTAAACCACCCAATGACCTGTCTTTCAATATATGTTGCAATTGGACTCAACTCCCATGCAAGGAGATTTTGATTTAGAGCTGAAATCAGAGAATCAATAAGACTTAGTTCCGGAATGATCCCGCTATCCATGTGTCCGACATATTTGGAATGCCACACCGCTAGGCTTTTTTTTCTGATCTGGCCGAACCAATCTCTTAAATCATGTAACGCAAGCATGGGCTTTTCTGGAAAAGATGTAGAGTGAACCTCGCTCATAGCCTCGACAAGCTCTTCATCTGATGGGAAAACATTTCCTTGAGAAAGCTGGGCGTAATGACTTGTAATAACGGAATAAACGATTTCTGCGACCTTTCTTAGATCATCCTCTGTGCCAAATTCTCCGAACATGCCGATACCTCTGCTTACCTCATGACCGTGCCAAGAACTTTTCTAAGTGAAACCATTACCAGTAGAATAATATTTTTTTCAAACCGCGGTTTCACTTCGAACTAAGAAACTCGGACTATTCAACAATTACTTAATTGCAATTTCCTTACTAACATTGATTAGTATGGAAGACTATCGTATTGAAACCGATAGCTTAGGATCTGTGAAAGTACCAAACGATGCACTTTGGGGCGCTCAAACGCAGAGGGCAATCGAAAACTTTCCGATCAGCGGGATCACATTCCCCCCAATTTTTCTGGAATCTCTAGTTCGCCTTAAGAGGGCTCTTGCAAAAGCTAACAAAGATCTAGGCGAGCTAGGCCCTAAAATTGCAGATGGCATTATACAGGCAGCAACGGAAATTCTTGAAAAACAAATGTGGGATCAGTTCCCCCTTGATATTTTTCAGACCGGCAGTGGGACACAGACAAACATGAATGCCAATGAAGTTATTGCAAACCTTGCAAGTGAACTTCTAGGCGGAGAGCGTGGCAAGAAAGCTCCTGTTCACCCCAATGATCATGTCAATCGAGGGCAAAGTTCGAATGACGTCATTCCTTCAGCAATGTACATCTCTGCAACGCTTGCGGTCAAGGACCAATTGCTTCCTGCCATTAAGGTGCTTGAACATGAACTGGAAGAGAAAGCGAAAGAATACATAGAAATAATCAAGATTGGCAGAACACACCTTCAAGATGCAGTACCCATTTCTCTTGGCCAAGAATTCAGCGCATACGCGGCGCAACTTCGCACGATTCAAGAGAACTTGGAAGCATTGATACCACTTCTTTGTGAACTTCCCATAGGTGGCACAGCCGTTGGTACTGGTCTCAACGCTCATCCACAACTAGCGGAAAAAACTTGCCAATACCTGAAGGAAGAATTACAATTACCATTTGCACCCACCAAGAACCGTTTTGCAGACATAGCCGCTCATGATAAAATGGTGACTCTCTCAGGACTTATTCGGACACTTGCAATCGCTCTGATCAAGATTGCAAACGACATTCGTCTTCTTGGCTCTGGTCCCCGCTGTGGAATCGGAGAACTTATTCTCCCAGCCAATGAACCAGGCTCTTCGATAATGCCTGGAAAGGTTAACCCAACCCAAGCAGAAATGCTTGTACAAGTATGTATGAGAGTCATTGGAAATGACCACGCCGTAGCAATAGGTGGATTCTTTGGTGGCCAGTTTGATCTAAACACTGCTAAGCCTCTCATTGCCTACAACGTCTTGGAATCCATCACACTCTTGAGAAACGCCATGCTCTCATTTAATAATAGATGTGTCAAGGGCATTGTGCCCAACAAGGAACGCATTCGCTTTCTCGTGGAACAATCGCTCATGTTGGCAACTGCGCTTAATCCGTATATTGGCTACGACAACGCGGCTAGGATTGCTAAGAAAGCATTCAAGGAAGGAAAAACCATTAGGGAAGTTGCCTTAGAAGAAAAAGTCCTTTCCCCTGAAGAACTTGATACTGCCCTGAACCTTCGACGAATGGTTTTTCCAGACAAATAACAAGGGCTTTCACGATTTGTTGCTTGTTTTTAATTTAGATTAAGAATACTTATGATAGTCTAAACCCATCTAACGCATAATGAAGCGAACTCCTATTGTGCTGGTAGGTTTCATCGCTATACTTACCACATTACTGCTTGCAACTTTCACCTCGCCATTTCTTATTCGACTATTTGTTCCAACTACTCCGATTACTGATAGTTCATCTCTAATTTCTACTCCCGGATTCTCTGATCTACAAGTCATTAACACAAGGCTATATGATTCAAATAGTAATGGCAAAATTGAGGGGATCGGTGTTGTCTTTTCCCTTTTTGTTGAACTCCCACAATTAGGAGTCAATGCTATTGAGTTTAGCGGAAAGCTTACGCTAGAATCAAGCAATTCCTCTTTGCAAATAGAGATTTATTCTTATCCCCTTCCCTCATCAAAAATTGAGTTTCAAGATCCAGGTCTAAATAAGTTCATTACTATTGATTTATTCTTTCCTTTCCGAGCACCGCCTTCGTTGATTAATAACCCCGTTCAAGTGGATAGCTCAAAGTTCTCTGGGCAACTGTTCAAGGTGAAACTTACCATATTTGCCACCTACAAATTGCCCTTTCAATTAGCTCAGCTCACTATCCTCGATGGTCAAGATTTGCAAAATATTGATCTAATCGCAATAGAAATGCTCACTCCCAACTTCTCTATCAAGGAGATTTCCAGAGAAGGTACTGACGAGACAAGCTCTATTACGCTAAGAGGGACTGTAGAATCATTGTTTCCTCTGGTCTCATTTTCTGCTTGGCTCATACCCACTCCCAGTATCGTAAACTCTTTGTCTCTCTCCCTTAACGACAACACTGTTTTGGTCTCTCAAATCAACCCTGACTGGAACTTCTACTCTGCAATACCAATACAAGTGAAGAATTCATCTTTCAGCATAACCATTCCACTTCTCCAACTTCCCGAAATCCTCGCTTATGTGTTGTCTAATGCTTCCAATGATTTGCGTTTCCTATTTCCCGTATATACAATCACTGAAATTGTTCATTCTGGAAAAACACTCTTTCTCAACGGGGTTCTCACACTTTCATTCACTCTTGGAGACGTTAGATCAGAAATAATTTCTCGTATTCCTGAAATCCGAGAAAAAGATGCTGTGATCTCCCTTACCCCCCTTGATAGGGATAACAATACTATTTATGAAGCCATCCAAATAACAGTTCGTATCTCTAATTCCTCCTATCCGTTTATCATGCTGAATGCCTTAGGCGCAATAACTCCAATTGTCCTCCCCAAAACTGCTCAGGATCAAAATGGTTCGACCTATTCCCACGAGTTTCCTTCAGCATGGTTCTTTTCCAGGATCTCATACGGAGCTTCTTCAGATCCTGTGACTGATCCTCTCCTAATCTCGCAGGTTGCAACTCTATATGAAGATGGGACTATTGCTGAATCAATAGACACTCTTCCAGCTTTTGTTCTTGGATCATGGGAATCAACTCGTGTGGAAATCTTAAGCATAAACAAACCCACGTTTTCTCCTTCTCTCGGTTTTCTGGAATTCTCTGCAACAGTTACGATCTATTCGACTACTAGCACAACCGTAATGGCAAAAGTGGGCACCCAATCATCTGAAGCAGTACGACCTTCCTCCCCTCTTTTTCCTCTCCGAGTCATTCCCATCCATTTGAAACCAGGTGTGAATGACTATCCCATTAGAATAATATTCCCGCTTGTTTCTTCCATACCGATTGAATCAAAAGAAGTTTCAACCGATTTCTACATTTCTTTTGAGACAAGCACGGTATTAGGAGTACATTCTGTTTTGCCATCTGTTAGTCTTGGATCTGTAACCGTCCTTGCGCAAAGTTTTCGTCTCACAAATGATGTTTACTTCAACTCCTTACCCGCAATTGGGAAATCATCTTCCCTCGAATATCGCTTAACCATGTACCCTGCCAACTTGAACATTTCTTTCACAGTGCAGATTCCTTCAACACCCAAGGACTTCATTTCCCAAAAAATGGCATATTATTTTGAAGGAGAGCCTATCCCCATTTATTATTATCTCTCAACATCAAAGTTCCTCCAACTTGCTTTTCCGGAAGATAGCTTCAATCTTTTCTCTTCCCGATTGAATGATGTACCAATTTCTCAAGAGTTTATGAAATCAGTAAACAATAATACAATTCTGCTGAGTTCAATGACTCTTCTTGGCTCGGTTTTTTATCTAATTGCAACTCCTCCAACATGGAATCCTTTCTTTCTTCCTAATGTTGATGTAAGTGATATCTATCTGGCTGACTGGGGATCCCCCTCATTCGGCATAGTTGTTGAGAAGACGACTATCACGCTATCAGACGGAACGGAACATTCTGTTTTTAGGGTCGACGACACAGAAGGATTCACACGCTACTATGACACTACAAATCGTTACTTAGTAAAGCTAGTATTCGAAGGCTATGTTCTCGAATTAGTCAAAGCTTCAATTAGTGTCGAATCACTTTTTTCCAAGGATAGCGGTTCTCAGCTCTTGAAGTTATTCCTATTCTCCCTCATTGGTCTGGCAATTCTCTCATGGATCATTCGAGATGTGAGAGCACTTTTGATCCAACGAAAAGGACAGCTAATCGCGACTGAATTCCTAGAATAGATATAAGCCTCTCATTTGTGTCTTCTACTTCTTTCTCTCTGAGTGCTTCTAAATCTAGCACTAAGTCGTTTCTGCTAACATCTGTACCCTAACAGTAGTATCTATTTTATCCCTGAAAACCATTATTTTGGGAGAAAAACGGCTCCTTGTCGAATATTTTTTATATTTGTAGTCTGAGTTTCACTCATGACATTACGGAAAGCTGAGAGTCAGAGCATCTCTACGCGAGCTCGGCCTTCACAATATCCGCTCACCCCTACTACTAAAGCTGGTGCAACCGACTATTTCCGGTATACCTTCAAAACAAGAAAAGCACTATACTACATGGTTGGTCCCCTCCTAAGTACCACTTTCGACATCATGTGGAACGTCAAGTATATTGGTCGTGAACGCGTTCCGCGCAGAAATGTCATCTTTATGCCTAATCACATCAGCCATCTTGATGGTTTCCTCGTAGGAAAAGGATTCTTCCCCCGGAGAAAAATCCACGCTTTGGCTGATGAAAAATTATTCAAACACCCCCTGAGTTCATGGTTCCTCTCAAATCTGAACGCGTTTCCAGTCCGGAAAGGTGCAAAACAGATTCACGTGGTTAAGTATGCAATTGAGCTGGTGAAAAGGGGCAAAGACCTTCTGTGGTTCCCGGAAGGTCAACGACACAAACAACCTTGGATGAGGACTCTCAATCCTGGTAGACTCGGTGCGGGCTGGATTGCCCACGCAACAAGGGCCCCCATAGTGCCCGTATTTATTGATGGAGCAGAAGTCGCCATGCCTGTTGGGAAAATGCCTACCAAAGGTCCCGGCTTCAGAAAAATCAAGATTACCGTTGAATACGGTCGCCCGGTTCCTCTCGATGACTACTATGATCTCCCACAAGGAAAGGAAGCTTCCCAATTAATTGTAAACCGAATTATGGAAGCCATTGAAGAAATGCGACCCGCGTATCATTATAAGGAAAGAGAACAATTAATGTTGGAACAGCTCAGGTAGTCAAATGCATGGCAGTCCCCTCTCTTTTCTTCTCTTCTTTGTTTTTCTCCAAGAATCATTCCTAAATTCTCTCTTACTTTGAAAATCCAACGAAAATAGCGTAGAAAGAGACATACAGTGCCCAATAAGCTAGAAAGATCCAGATCATTTTGTAAAACTCGTCTTTTTCCCATCCCCTTTTCATCCCCACATAAACTATCAATATTAAGCCAATTCCTTCGAAAATAGCATAATAAGGATCTCTCAGGCCGAGTAAAAAGTCGAATCTTCCATTTTGTTTGGGTAGTTGCCAACCAAGCACTGGCCAAAAAATCGTTCTTAGGAGGCTAGGATCCCTAAAGTCCTCAACAATATGTAACAATGCTCCAAGCGCAACACTGTAAGAATAGGTGAAAATGTCAGGGTTCCTTGTCGCATTAGCGATCCCCTTCCCTATAATTATCACAACAAGCCATGTTAAAATCATGTGCCCAATGAACCTTCCCGGCAGAAGAAAGAGTAGTTCAAGAGGCTTATCGATAAAATCTGGAATCATGGAAGAAAAGAGAGCTAATGGGAAAGCAATTCTCAGTCCCTTCTTTTCCAAAAAATGTAAGATTAGTGCTGATACCCCCACATGACCTTGCAAGTACACAACGGCAAATCTACTTCTGCGTTTCTAAACATTGTTACTAAGGCGTTTTGTTTTTTCTCTGTGAGAGTATTCTTTCTAATTCTTTTTCAGAATCATCTGCTTTGATAAAAATGGGAACATTCTCGATTCCAGTGGCAATATAACTGCTTAGTAACCATTCTCCCGGGCCAAATTCCAATGTTTTTTCCAAAATGCCAATATCAATCATGAATTGTTCGCTAACAACTCCTCTATCATATGGCCTTGGAAGCGTGCCCACAAAGTATGTGTGCAATTGCTGTAAGGCATTGGTGTTAAGATATGCTAATCGTTGGGTAGCGATACATCCTCCAAGCCCGTATTTTCTCCCTTGTCTTAGGAGCATTTCTACAGCCCTTGAAACGTCTTGATTAATCCCAGATGATGCATTGGGAATAAATTCTTGTGCTTCATCAAATACAAAAAGCACTTGAGGAGTTGTCTTGAATTGTTTCTTTCTGCGATATAAGGCTTGATAGGTTAGCTCTGTTGCGAGCTTTTTCAAAATCACCGGGTCACTAATAGATAAACAAACTAATCGGGTATCTCCTTCGATAAGGTCAAGTAATTCTTTTGCCGTGATCTTTCTGGGATCAAATGGGACTTCTTCTGCTGCTTCTATTCGAGAAGCCACTCGGGGAAGGGTTTCTGCCCATGTAAAGAGAGCGCTGCGATTCCAAACTTTATACTCTTGAAATATCTGTAGTGCTTGTTCAGCAAACTCGAGCAATATTTGGGGACTGACAGCTGCATTTGTGGATACTTTGTTTTCAAGGATGAGACGGTTTAGAGCATCCATTACTTCTTGAATTGCCCTTAGATTCGTTGGTTTTTCCGAATTATCTCGCCTCAACAATTCGAGATCTCTTATGAGCGACTGATACGTTGGTCGACCTGCTTCGTCTGGCTGAAGAAATCTAACGCGATCCTTCATTTCCCAAACTTTGTCAAACGTGGGTCTAAGCCATTCCTCATCTTCTAAACTCCGAGGCTTGGCAAAACTTGTGTAAAACTGGTCTTTGTTTGTTACTTCCTCATCCAAAACAACTGTTGCATTTATGCCGGGGTCCGAGAAGAGGTCAAGCAATAGGCACACATACTCGTTGCTTATATCAAAAATGACGATTTTTGTGTCCTTTGTGTGCTTGATTAATCTTCGTAGTAGATTTGACATGAGGTTGCTTTTTCCTCCTCCCGTAAATGCAAAAATACCGAAGTGGTAACGCACAAGTCGGTCAAAATCAACATATATTGGAATTTCTCCCTGACCTTCAAACATCTTAATGATGCCTAATCTTGGATCCTTCTCAGAGTGGCTCGTGGTCCTAGTAATATTCCAATTCATTCGTTGTCGGACTTTGTCGTTGTACATGTGGTCAATAATCTCCTTATTCACAATGTAGGCTTTTTCAGCAACAATGGGATAGACGAAACCTTTCTTGAACGAAATCTCTCCTTTTGAATCAATAATTAGCTCGTAGTTTACAGGAATACAATACGCGTGAATGATCATTGTATTGGGATCATTGAATTCCCAATCTGCTCGCGACTGCTCTATGACTTCGAACTGCAGTGGGTAGAAGCTAGAATCCGAAAGGCCTTTCAACCCGTAGTGCTCAGGATATACCCTAGATATTTCCATGAGTGTAAACCGCCGATTATCCTCCTTTGAACGAAAATTCTCAACGGCAAACAGCATGCCTTCCTCGAGTTCTGCCATCAGTTGTTTATGATACTGTATTTTTACAATACAGCTGTATTTCGAGGAGACCCCCTGAGTACTTCGATCATAGGATGTTCTCGCCAAAAGCACATGGGAGAGCCTAGCCTTTAACTTCCCATCTAAATCGGTGAAATATTTTCTCATTGCTTCTTCAGTGATCACTCTTATCCCTTCCTTGTTTGTTCAAAATCTGTTCTCCTTTCTCTAAACGAGCTTAAATGAAATGCGTAGGATCTTATCTCTCTGTGAGTTTCCATCCATTGCTTGGTTGACGAGACGATGCCTCCAAATACTTCTCCGAACCATTTACACACTTTATCGGCAACAAACAAGGGCTTATTGTGCCCCATTGCCTCGGGAATGGAAGGTGCATCGAGAAGACCTAGGATTCGCATTATTAGGTTCTGTATTGGATTATCCTTTGCATTAGCTGGCATCACTAATGGATGTACATGCTCCCTTATCCCGCGATAATGGTGAATTAAGCTGGGCAGTTCGATTGCGTGTTTTATGTCTTCTTCGAGAACAACCCTGTCTGTCATGAGTACTGTGGATCGAAGTTCTGGATTCGTTCTCCCTTCTCTCAGTTGAATAAAGGATTTAACAAAGAGTCTTTCGGAAAGAATAATGTTTTGATGACTTCCTGACATTGTTGGCCAAAGTTCTTCTTTTTTTGGCCCCATTGTTCTGAACGCTGTATCATATTCTTGAGTCGCCCAGGGTGGATGTAACTCGTCAAGAACCACATGGGACACCGCTTGTAATAACCCTCTATCTGTCTGGGGAAGAGCCATTTTCGTTTTCATGTCGATTTTTACCAGAGAATCAGGGAACGCATTGAGAAAGTTTAGGAACTGGTTTCGAAAGTCACGACTATAAGTATCCTTGGTAATCCCTATTAGAAGAAATGGCCTTGCTTGTGCCTCATGAACAAGGGAATTAAAGCTGAACAAAGAAAGTAAACCTAGATCTACGGTAGTAAGCCATCGTTTCTCTCCTTTTACCTCGATTCTGAGCGGGTTTGTATTTTTGTCTTCCAAGTCAAAAAGCCTTGCAACAATTGCTTCTTTTACAGCCTGGATCCTGTCCAAGGAATGCTTATATTGTTCAGAAAGGATTATCCCTGTTTCTTTTCCTTCTCCGATTACAGTAACGACCTCGTTCTTCTCCAGCAACTCAACTGCTTTCCTTACTCTCGTTACAACCCGTGGAGAATTTGCAAGGCCAAATTCCTCCATCAGCTGGCCCAGAGACAATTCTTCTCTTTGCTCTAGTTCAAAGAAGATTCTATGAGAAAGATATTCTCCTCTTGGAGGAGGAATCCCTATCTTTTTGCTAAATGGCCTGTAACGATTGAACCAAAGATCAGCTTTCGTAACTTCTCCGAATTCTGTGTCAAACCCTATTAAGCTACTTTCTTGTTCATAAGAATTGAAACTCACTGTTTTTGCAAGCAAATTCGCGTGTGTTCCTGCAAGATAACGATCGAGAATAATCAAATCATACTTCTTAGTTTTGGCAAGGGTTTCACCAAGTCTGATCTCTGCAAATAACATGATATCATTGGCAATTTGAGAGTTGTCAATAACCGTTTCATCAAAAATATCATTAACGGATCGAGTCTCTCCGTCTTCCCCCTCATGAGAAAACTTTAGTCTCGCTAACTCTATTTCTGGTATTTCAGAAATATAAACAGGGATACATGCTGCAACACCGACTCCTCCGGTGGTTAGCTGAGAATCAATAGTGACGCTTTGAATTGGCTCATAAATCTCCAGATCAATGGTTCCTAACGCGGCATACGCCCCCCCGTAAAAAATCATCAAGTCAAACGTGGGATCCGTTCTCTCCGTGCCGTCTATCGCAGCATAACGCAACTTCGTTTTTCCAAATAATTCCTTAGCAGTGTTCATCGCTTCCTCAGGATCCCACTCTTGAATCAGCACATGCCGTAACTGCTCACGATAAAACTCTGGCATATTAGCAAATTGTGTAGAATGCTCCCGAATCTCAGAGACCGCTCTTGTCCTTAATACAGCACCCAAATGAGAAATATCATGAGCTAGCTTCGACATTTTCAACCCTTCGTATCTACTTCTGAATTGGGAGCTTCTTAAATCAATTGGGGAGTAGTATAAAAGTGATTTTTGTCTTTCATATGATGGGAATTCGCAAAACCTTCCTTCTGGAATCAATAGAAAGTTTTAATCCAACTCTTCCCTTATTCTTTTTGTGCCTAAATCTACACTAGCTTCCAAATTGGAAAAATGGATTTCTGAGATGGGTTTTTTCAAAAGGGATGTTCCTAAACAAGGATTCCTATATAGTGTTGTCATAGAAATTGCTCCACAACGCTATATCGAAGTCAAGATACCTTAAAAACAACCAGATCGAGTTGATGTTGCTGCTGCATTAAAATTCCACCCTAACCATATTCGCCAACTTCAAAGCCTCAAACCAGAGCAAAAAAAGAGTTTTTGGTACAATGTAAGAAGAGATGTAAATCTTCTCCCCGTAAGCTTTCTTCTTCTCCCACCGGGAAAACCCGTATCTGATGTAACTGGAGTGGGAATTGCACATATCGCATACGAAGATGGTTTAACAAAGACATTGTTTGCACACGCAATTGACGCAGTTAATAGGGCTATGTTTTCAATTATTCTTGCTCTAGAACACACGCTAGGGCCTGTTCCCTCCAGCTCTTCACCTTCTTCTCAAGATTTTGTGTAGCCCATTTTCCTTTTCCTTGAACAGAATCCATTTTAGGGATCTTGTCTTGGTAGCTGATAACCATTTCAGCTCTCGGCCTTTTGGTGTTCGAAAGATAAAATCATATTGTGAAAAGTTAGATATAGCCTCATTCTTAAGAAAAGATGAAGACCATGCGGAAGGAGGATGATAGTCAGGAGCTATTGATCCGATGCGGAAGCGATCTCTCCTATGTTCTAAAAAAAATAGAATCTCTAAGAAAGTTTAGCAGTGAACATCCTCGACTTTTTGCGAAAATAAATGCCACGATGGCCACACGTGATTCTGACCTGAGAGTAATTTATGTGGTTAAAGATACGTTCGACGCTACCGAAATAAGTAATCTTTCAGAAGACCAAATTAAGCAAGTATTGATTGACTGGTTGCTCGCACTCCACATTCTGCATTCAAACGGTTTCCTTCATGGCTATATCATGCCCCACTCTCTCCGCATTGTCGCTGAAGATACCCCCTCTGGAACCCAGTACCATGGAAGACTGTCTTTGTATGGAGCCTCATTCCTCAATCCAACAATTACTCTTCCAGTTCAATATCGCCCTCCTGAATCCATGTTTGAAGGACTACTTGATGCTAGGAGTGATCTTTACAACCTCGGCGTGGTTCTCTTCGAAATTTTTACCGGAAGAAATCCCTTTGATCACTATAACAGAAATGTCATCAAAAGCAATGTTTTGAGGGGAATTTCATCAAGAATAGAGGACCTGAATCCTGCCATCCCCTCAGTGTTTGCTTCTCAAATCAACAAACTAGTAGCCTTTCGCAAATCACAAAGACCTAAGGACGCTAAGGAAGTGTTAATTCAGCTTGGAGGAAAAGCTGAATACGAATCTCCAAGACAAATCATTTACTATCCCGACTTCAATGACTATGTTAAATCATTGACGTACATTACTCATAAGGTAAAAGATCGTTACAACACCAATAAACCAACCACTATACTTATTTCCGGGGGGTCGGGACTAGGGAAAACCGCATATAGCAATGCCATCGCTTCAACTCTCACAATGGATGGTTTTTTTCATTTGGGAGTAAACTTTTTTGGCATTCCGTGGTATCAAGTCACTTACATTAATCTCATTCTGGAGAACTTTCGAGCTAGATTTAGCAAAGATGAGATACGCTCCATTTTCGGCAAAACAGGTCTGCTCATGATTGAAAAATCTCTCGATGCTGCAAGACGAGGAATCGCTTCCTCTTCCATAACGAACTACAAAATCTGGACACTTCTCCAAACCGTTATTGTTGAAATTGCAAAACATTACAAAATCTGCCTAGTAATCGACAACGCCCATCTTGCTAGTCTCCAACAACAGCTCAATATTCTCCAACTTCTCAGCCTCAATTCTCCCAATCTTTGCTTAATA
>JAJRWK010000092.1 GCA_024276795.1 archaeon
AACCCAAGCAATAAACTAGGTACGAAGGTGAAGCTAACAAATAATCCAACAATGATTGTGATAAAGATTGCGTAGCCCATGGATCGGAATAACAAGATGGGAAATGCGACAAGGGCAAGGAAGCTGACTGCAAGCGTTAGTCCGGAGGTCAGAACATTATGGCCAGCCCGATGAAGCATTACTTCCGCTGCCGCTGTCTTTTCTTTTCCTTTTTCGCGTTCCTCCCTAAATCTTGAGAGAAGAAAGAGGTTATAGTCCACTCCTGCTCCGAGCATTATCGCAAACATAACGGATGGGACAAAAGACATTATTTCCAAGTCAAAGGCAATCGTGATCATGTCCATTATTGCAAAGGCTGAAAGAACTCCGACCCCGAGCGCTAGAAGAGCAACGAGAAGAAGACGCCAGCTCCCGAGAAGGATTATTAACAGAAGCAGAATCAACGGCAAAGCAACTGCATCATGGACAATAAGATCCTTTTCAATCGCCTCGTTGGAGTCTTGTGCCATAGCGATCGTTCCTGTCAAGTAGGCATTGACCCAGTCAGGCTTGTTTTCATCCTTGATTTGCCTAAGTTCAGAGATTTTTTCTTTTGCCTTCCCGATATTAAACACATTTAGAGATATCAAAATTAAAGCAGTTTTGTTGTCATTCGAAACCAGCGTGTTCTTAACCGTATCTAGGCCAGATAGGTTAAGCAGCCAGTAACTTATGAATTGAGGCTGAAACTCAGCAAGAGTAGTATTATATTTGGAAATCACGTCGAATTGGTAAATCGCTACTTCTGGATCAAAAATATCATGATTTTGATCGGTTTTTATGATTAGGATTAAATTTGATCGGTTAGATATTTGGGGAAAATGTTCATCCATCAAAGCTTCTCCTTTAGCTGACTCAGTGTAGCTGGGTGAATCGTAGGCTAACTGTGTTCGCCCAATAAAGTCAAGCAGACCTGGAATCCCAGCAAATAGACTAAACGCAAGCCAAGCGGCAACAATGATCACCCCATATTTCCGATATACCTTGATTATTGCTTGCAGTCCCTTCACAAGACCACCACCTTTGTACTTTAGTTTTTTGTATAAATCGTTATTGATATGAAATCGGAAAAAACAAATTTAGAAGCCATAATTCCAAAAGTGAAATTAAACGGTAGGTGGCCATTGCATAATTTTTTGCCATAATTCAGTTTGGTATTAAGTAGAAGAGAATTTTGTGCAATTAATTTATGAATACAATGAAATGGTTTTAATTTGAATGTATAAATTCAGTTTGTGCCTATTGAAGATAATTTTGTGGCGTCGTATGTAACAAGAGGTGCCATCACGATTGATCACAAAGACCATGCCAAACGAGCTGCAGAAATAATGAGCGAATTAAATATCGGATGTTTAATAATTACCATGAACGGAACACCTGCTGGCATAATTACTGACAAGGATATTGTTTCGAAAATTGCGGCCCAAGATCGCGTTGCTTCTAGCGTGGAACTTCATGAAATCATGTCGCAACCACTCATCACAATCAAAGGTAATGCAACAGTTCGCGAAGCTTTGAACCTAATGGTAAAAAATGGAATAAATCACTTGGTTGTTAAAGATAACGAAGCAATCATTGGCATTTTCAGTTATCGAAATCTAGTTAACACTGAAAAAGCGGTTCTGTGAGAGTCGAGGATTTTCTGATTGCCTAAGGGGTGCAAAGTTATTTCTTGATTGATTTGGGCGCAAGACTTTAAGCAATACCATTTCTGATTGAAAATGAGATCAATGGAAGCTGAGTTAGCGTCTTTGGTTGAGAATCTGTCTAACGCAATAGATTTAGAAATCGAGAAAATGATGGAAGGAGTGCCAGCAGAACTGAAAGAGATCTTGACCTATTATCACAAGTTAGGAGGGAAGCGATTTCGCCCTCTATTGATGTATCTAACATGCGGAGCTGCAGGAGGCAATCCAGAAAACACAATACCTTGTGCGGCGAGCTACGAGTTGCTTCACACCTTTTCTCTGTATCATGATGACATAATCGATCGTGCGGAATTGCGGAGAGGAGCTCCCTCGGTTTACAAGAAATGGGGAGAAGAAACGACCATTATTGCAGGAGACATCCTTCATGCTCTCATACATGCTCATTTAATACGCGCGGGGCTTGAAGGAAAGTATACACCTGAAATTGCAAGCAGATTATTAGTTGAGGCTGTTTATGGTGCTGAACTTCCCACAGGTTGGGCAGCTATCAAAGAAATGGAACTCGCGAAATCCGATGAAGTTCCAGATGTAGATACTGTTGTGTGGGTTACGAAAACTAAGACAGCTCCGATTCTTGAGTTATCAGCTTGGGCTGGTGGAGTTATCGCTGGGGCCGATGAAAACACTTTGAGATATTTGAGAGAATTTGGTGATAAGATTGGATTTGCGTATCAACTTGTGGATGACTTATTGGATGTGATTGGAACTTCGAGGGGCGATAAGCCTCGAGGAGGGGACTTTCGCGAAAATAAGAAAACTTTGATTTACACGTTAGCTGAGCAAAGAAATCCAGGCATTATGAAGAAATATTCGGGACGGGAATTGTCCGATGAAGAAATTGAAGAGTTCATTCGTGATCATGCTGACATTCTGGAAGAAGTCAAGGAAAAGGCGTCTCAACTTCTTGACGAAGCCAAGAATGCTCTGGACATATTTCCTGATAGCAAATTCAAGCATGGACTTCTATCGCTTGTGGAAATGATTAAATCGAGAACTTATTGAAACAAGGATTTTCAACCAAAAATAGCAACGTTCTTTTTCGGATAGAAAAAACATACAGGTGTTTTCAAATGAGAAAAATGACCGTAGGAATTATGGGTGGCACGGGCCATCAAGGCAAAGGAATCACGAAGAGGATTCTAAAAAACACTGATCTAACAGTAATGATTGGTTCTCGTCTTAAAGAAAAAGCAGAGAGAGTTGTTTCTGAAGAATTTAACGAGTATTCATCGCGAGTCGTCCCTATCCACAACTCGGAGCTAAGGGGTGCAGATGTAATTTTCTTGACAATTCCTTCGAATCAAGCAATAGAAATGCTCGAACCTTACAAAGAGTGGTTAAGAAGTAAGATTATTGTGGATTGTATGAATCCTGTTGACTTCAGCTCAGGCACTCCAATTTGGAAACCGCCCAAAGAAGGAAGCATGACACAGATGTTGATTGAGAGATTAGGTTTTTCACGATCGCTTGCAGCGCTCAAAGCAATAGGGGCAAAGATTTTGAATTCAGATAAGAAGATTGAACAAAGTCTTTTCGTAGCAGGAGATGATGAAGAAGCGAAGAACACTCTCATTGAGATCCTTGAATCCTTTCCAGCAAGTGGTGTCGTGGACATTGGTTCTGCGTCATCGGTTCCGTACATGGAAGCAATGGCCACACTTGCTATTCGGCTTTCGTTCCAAAAGAAGAAAGGTTCGGTTGGTTTCAAGGTTGTTTACCAATAAGAGCGACTTTGCTTTCTTTCATGTTTTTTCTAATAAGTAGGCATGAACATTAGAGATATATTCCAAGAAAAGGACTAAACACTATGAGCAATTCACCAATTCAAGAAGCAATCACTAAGAAGGGCATGAGTTTTGACCAGTACTTGGAAACGATGCATGATAGGGATCGTGCGAAGTGGGAAGACAGTTATTCTAAAGTGTCCATCCCAGAATCTGTCGAAAAAATCTTGTCTGTAAGCACAAGACCCATTCACATTGTTGTTTTCTCTGCAGACTGGTGCGGAGACTCGCGATTTGGAGTTCCTATATTGGCCAAAATTGCGGATTTGAATCCGAATCTTCATTTACACATTTTGGATCGGGACGAGAACATTGAATTGTTGAAAATGTTCAAAATGAATGGTGAAACAAGGGTGCCAACTGTTGTCATTATGAATGAGTTATTTGAGGAAATTACACGTTGGATAGAGAGATCAGCACTCGGTTATTGGATTAGATATCAAACTAAGCTCAAATTTGCAGACAAGGATAAAGAAGAATACGTGAATGCACTACGCAATCTTTTGTCTGATCAGAAACAAGATCTCATTGCAGACACGATCTCTGAGTTTCAGGCATTGCTAACTAAAGCCATAGTAATTGTGAATACTTCTTCCAAGCTCAATCACTCTTAGTTACTCTCTTTTAGTTTGAAACATGAAGATTATACGATAACGAACACTTTATAATGCCTGAAGAAACGAATTTGCATGGAGTGAAGAGAAATGCCAGTGGCTAATCCTGAACATCGCGAAATTGCTCGTGCAGTTCTTACGGACGTGTGGATTTGCAGAAAATGCTACGCCAGAAATCCCGTAGGCGCACGAAGATGTCGCAAGAAAAAGTGCAGATCTAAGAGACTACGTCCCAAGAAAAAAGGAGACTAGGGTACCAACTCACTTGTTTTCGGCTACCGTTTGTTTCTTTTCTTTGAAGCGAAACCATATTTTACTTGTAAGTATTCATTTGTTTTAGGTGTACTAATTGAGTGGATTCACAAGTAGTACTTCTAGCAGACAGTGCCATTCTTGTGGTGCTATGAACATTCCCAGTGCGATCTTCTGTGCTTTCTGCGGTTCAAAATTACAAGTAACATCTTCGCCACTCAGTAACCAAGTCCAGCTTAAGAAGATCAAGAAATGTCCTTCTTGTGGTTTTGAAAACAACAATGAGTACCGCTATTGTTATTCTTGTGGAGCCGCGTTATCATCAAATGAACCACCTGTTATTCCTCAACACTCTGAAATCCTATCTGCTCATCCCTACGCTAAGTCAGAAATTTCCAAAAGAGGTCATTCCGATTTTAGGATTTTTTGGATCCTATTTCTTGGAATAATCATGCTCGGAACTCTCATTGCGGGTGCACCAGGTGCCATAACGGTAGGAGGAGCAGTTTTTCCCGCGATCGTTATTCTATATTACTTTTACAGAAGAGATCCCAATAAAGAGCCAGGCACACTGGTCATGAAGGTATTTATTCTTGGAGTACTGTCTGCAGTACCAGCGGTGATCATTGAAATCGTATTGATGCTTGTTGGATATGTAGCTGATGTTAGATCTAACGCAATACTATGGGCTGCTTGGCAAGCGTTTGTAGTAGCAGCGATCACTGAAGAATGGCTAAAATTTGAAACTGTAAAACTTGGTGTATGGAAACATCCCGAATTTGATGAACCGATGGATGCTGTTATCTATGCAGTTGCTGCCGCTCTTGGTTTTGCAGCCATCGAAAATGTTGTTTACGCCCTCAATGCAGGAAGTTCCACCATTGCTTTGTTGTTCATGCGAGGATTGCTGTCAGTTCCACTCCATGCAATAACGGGCGCTTTCATTGGTATCGGTATCGCAAAATGGAAATTCCAGACAATACGATTCTCAGATGTGCCATTTTCAAGAATTCAAATTCTTAAGGTTCCAATCCTTATTCATGGCACTTTTAACTTTGGGCTCTTCCTATTTGGGGATATTCGAGGGTTCCTAATGGGAATAGTCACTTTAGCTGTCTCAGCCTATGCTTTGCGAAAGAATCTAAGGAATATTTCAGAAGTTACGTCATACGCTCCCTCTGTTCAATACGGATAATTCCTAGAAATCGGAACTGTACGTATAATGGTTTTCAAAAATGATCTATAGCATATTACTTGAATAATACAGTTAAGTAACCCTGAAAGGAATGACTACACGTGGATTTGGAAGAAATACTGAGATCTCTTAAAATCTTGAAGAGGCAAGACACCAAACTTGAGGGTCCAATTAGAAAGATTCAAGGACTCCATTCACATTATTCTGTTGAGTTCCCATGGGGGGATCGAATAACGATTCATGAAACACTACTGCCGGTAGCCCGGGTGCTCAGAGTAGAACATAATGCTCTAGGAATGCTTTTGCTTGAAGTTACTCGACTTGCACACCATAAAGAGAAAAACAACCCTGCTTTTCCTTTTCCCCCCTATCCTGCTATAATTTTTGTCCAAGAAAAAACAAGCGGAGAGAGGGAAATTATCGCAGAGTGGTGGCCAGTTGAACAAATGGGATCGGCTACCTTCGAAAGGCATCTGAACGACTTAAAAATTGAGTTTGGAAAGCCAGTTCTGCACGAGGAAAACGATATTTTCCAATTTGGCATACTCTGGGAAGAGGTCGAGAGAAAAGCGAGAGATATAGCTGGAAAATTCTGAAAAATCCAAAGACACGTAAATATGGATCTGACACCTTTTTCAAGCAGATACAGCTAAGCGTTATTTACAAATGTGGCATGTGTCATTGTTGCGTATTTTTTGGATATTCTGATTAACTGAGAAATAATACGCATTTCCTCTTCATTTTGGGGAGTATATATCAATAGGATGTTATATCGGTTAGTAAATTTTGCTAGCGGATATAGTTCCCCCCATCCTTTTCTTATGACCTCTTGAACTAGGTTTTCAGGAAGGCACATATGCATGCTCCCATCTGGATGTAGGTGGGCAAACTCTCTTCCGGCTATTACTGCGTCCCTATTGAGTCTGATATCATTACTGAGCCATAAACCGATCGAACCAGGTACTGCTAGGCGACTATTCTGGGGCTTGATATCAGGAAGATTACTGATGATTTTTTTCATTTTACTAATTATCCGAGGATCGGGATGCACATTCAACTGAACGTGCGGAAGCCCGTTATGGGTCTTAGGACGGGGTGTATTTCGAACAGGTAGTGTAAGCTCAAATAACACATGTCCCCACCAACTTGTTTCTTTTTGAAGAGTTCAGATGATTGAGGTCATGATGTATGCACTACTACTTTTTTAAAAATCTTAGCCGATAATTATGAGAAAAAAGGAAAATAAAATTGTTCAAGAAGCAGAGAGAGCCTAGTTTATTTGCCGTTTTTAGAATCTGGCAAGTAGGAGAAGAGATACGTGGTAATGAATCTGAGACCAGCAATTATTAGCAATAAATAGGTTACAGCATTTCTCAAACCAATGCGAGAAGCCCAAAACTCAAGAGTGACCCCACCTACAAATGACCCGCCGAACGTTACAAAGCCCCACAATATTTGATAAGTGCCAAAATAATAACCGGCGTTTTCCTCTCCAGCAATATTCAGAATGTAGGCCTGTAGTGCTGCAAACCCGGCGCCGATTGCAAATCCGGCGATCAACTGGGCAAATATCAGGTGCCACCATTCAGTTGCAAACGCAAATCCAATAGGAACTATGCTGAAAAGTGAGAGACCCATCATTGTGGCTCTTCGAGCACCAATCCTGTCAGTAACTGAGCCCCATTTCAATGCCACGTAGGCTTGAACTGCTGTTGCTACTATTGATAGCAGAGCGATCTGCCATGCATTAGCTTCAACAATGTCGTTCATAACGATAGGAAAGTAGCTCCAAGCAAAACTCATTGAGAGCCACCAAAGCAGAATAACAACGAGGAATTTTCGAAACAATGAATCGTGAAGAGGGGCAAAAATCCCCAAGCCATTTCCCTCTGGTTTTTTGTTAATATCTAGCAAAAAGAACGAAAGAAGAAACGCGAGGAGTAAATTAATTCCTGACACGAGGATAATTGCTCGGAACTGCTTCAATTCTGTGAAAGAGGACTGAAAAGTAAGATAAGCCACTGCTAGAAAAGCAATTGTGACATAGGCTGAACCAACAGATACAAGATTTCCGATGAATTCTCCTCGATGGCTTTCATCCGTATAATCAGCAATAGCTCCCGCCCAAGCTGGAGCAACAATGCTCAAGCCCAGTCCATTTACTCCAATAACAATTATTGCTTCAACAGGTGTTCTTACGAATGCTAGCATAGTGGCTGCAAAGCCTGCAATGAAGAAACCGATTATTAGGAATATTCTTCTCCCAATTCGGTCCGAAGTTTTGCCCCAGATGGGCTGAAATAAAGTAGTGGCAACATTCTGAACTGCAGTTAGCAAACCCATCTGTGTGGCCGAGGCACCCAGCTTTCTTGAATATATGGGGAAATACTGGTATGATAAGTTTTGCCCGAAATTCTGAAGCATCTGTATCAAGTAGAATAGCCATTTCGGGCTCCTCTTGGTTGACGAACCGTCAGTAAGAACTTCACGAGGTACCTCTACGCCTTTTGGTTTAGACACAATACAGCGACCAAAAGAAGCACGGAAAAATCTAATGGAAGTGCTACAGCAATGAAAACGATTCGAGTGAATTCAGGCACGAATTACCACGGGAGAGAAGCCAAGAATTCTCTGAGACCTTTACTCTGGAGCATAATCCATTTGCTTTTAATGTACTTGAGAGAAGAGATCCAAATCTGAATGCCCAGTAAGAAAAGAGCAAACAGAGAGTACAGAAAAATAAGCAACGGATGTAATTCTCGGGGGACATCAAGGATTCTCTCGTTCATTACGAGGAATAGAATTGAAGTAACCAATAGACGGATAGCTTCTCCTATCCATTCAACAGTGTTTTTCTGGATTGTTGTTACCATGGATTCAGGCCATTTTAGGATCATTGTAAAAAGAATACCAAGGGTGGATTGAGGCTTAGGGGAACTAGAATTCGTTGCAATTTCCTTGGATTTTTCTGGAGTCTCATAGGTCTTACTTGAAGATCGAAAGTGCCTTTTTTCAGACATCGTTAAAGCAAGAATGATAAAGGGAATAAACAAGGGATCATAGTACTTGTATATCCCCCTCGCTAATGTCGCATGAATTCCGAGTAGAAAGAAAAGATAAACCCTTATGTGCTGTCTGGGTTTTTCAGTGATCTCCGAATATGCAAAAAAGATGAGCCATCCCGTGATGGCAGACACTATGAGCATCAAGCCCATGTAGTTAAAAGAGTTTAGGGCATAAAGCACAAGCTTGGCAAAATTAGTGAAACCCAAGTAATGAAATGAATCTGCGAGAGTTACGGCGACACCACCATCGGGTATCTCGGGCGTGGTTTTTCCTCGGCCAGGTGCGAGTAGTCTAACGAGGTATGCTCGAAAAGTAATGGCAATCCAAGGATAGGAGCCAATTATGGAGTAGATTAAGGCCAGCAAAGGGAAACTCGTTCCTTTGAGGGGACCATACTTCCTATACCAATAAACTACTGCAGGTCCGATGAGGAACAAGGCAATTTGCTTCGTGAGAATCGCAACTATCAGTGCTATAAGAGCTGAATCATCATGATTTTTTAGTAACAAGTAAATAAATAAAAGAACAAAAAAAGTTACTTGGGGCATGTTGAGAACACGGACAATAGAGTAAAACAGCACGACGGGAGAAAAGAAATACAAAAGGGCTGCAAGAAGACTAGTTTTTTTCGAGGAAGTAATCCTTGCTATCAAATATACCATGCCCACGTTCAAGGAGTCAAAAAACACATTGCTCCAAATAGCTGATTCTAGTGCACTGACTCCGAAAAGCCACGCGGGTATTGACACGAAATAAATGTAGAACGGACCGTAAACATATCCATTCAACGGGTCATTGGGTTTTCTGTGCCCGGAATAAGGATTCCATCCATCTAGAAAATTAGAAATGTACGGCCCATAATAGTAAGTCCAGTCAAAATATCCTTCCCATTGGAGTTTCGTTTTGTCTGAAACCCCTAACATTTTGCCCCAGTATTTCGAGGGATTATTGTTTGAAACGGTGAAATGAAAGATTCTTCCAATTTTTTCTTCAAACCAGCCATGAAGCCAGTAGCGGAACCAAATGCTAAACCCAATCAGAGCAAGAAAAATCAAGATATCAAAAACAAGAGTTCGACGAGATGCAAGGATTGTTTGAGCACTGGACTGGAGTGCCTTTGACTTTTTAGAGATATAAGATATTATTTGGGACGGGTTGTCTTCTTTTGATTTCATGTTCTCCTTTTTACCCATTACTAAGCACCAGAAATAATGTCGTCCATGATGAGCCCAAATTCACGAATTGTGTAATCAAAATTGTGATAGGGCCATTTGCGATCCTCTGTATTGATCACGTGATCGCTGAGGGCAATAAGGGTTCCGACCCCGTAACCCAGTTCTTTTCGATCTCTTAACTCAAACCGAGTTCGGTCTTCTCGCATTGCCTTATCTTCCTCTGTTTTTGAACCACGAGTATCGTCTGTCCGGTCCGGATTACCGAGACGAGCAAATCTCGTGTCCGGACTCGCATGGAAAGCAATGATTATCACATTGTCTTTACCGAATTTCTTGATGAGGAAGTCCACCTCACTTCGTGCTTTAATTCCGCTGATAAATACTGCGGGTGCGTCATTGTGTGTCTGCTCGATGAACTCCACTGCTCTCTCCGTGAAGTACGAGTCTGAAATAGATTTGCATTCCCCTGCTACTTTTTGCACGTTCTCAGGGGTTGCTTCCAATCCTAGTTTTTCAACTTCTTTGAAAACAAAAGTTCCTGTTTCGACCAAGGGAATCCCTTTTTTCTCGCTGATAATCTTGCAATGAGTTGTCTTGCCAGATAGTGGGAGACCGACCACAACAATAATTTTCACGATTATTCCTCCGAGTACTACAAGAAAGCCATGAGTAAGCAAGTTAAAATGCTTTTGATGTTTTTCGTGGATTTTCCCATAGATAACTTATTTTGGATAATCAAGTTCTTCCCCAGATAGTTACTCTATTGTCTGCGTATTGTCAAGAAAAATGCAATATAAAATTATTTCACCGGGAAAAAATAAGAGAATGACGATTACTTTAGAAAGATAAAGATAGAAAAGTCATGGGTTAGGGTGGCTGAGAACGCGGGCGCCGGAAGGGGCGGCTGGTTCTCATAATGTTGTATGAAAGAAGTGAGAGGGCTTTCTGGGCAATTGTAGAGTCTTGGAATAGTATCGAGATTCTGGGGCTATTACGAATTACTAACTTAATCTCTGGTAACTTGCCCCTAAGGTATTGAGTTACTAAGGAAGTCGTAGCTATATAGACAGCTATTAGGAGAAAGAAGGTTTTTGCAAGGCCTGATCCGTACTGGCTTTCGAGTTCAATATACGATTGGTGAAAACTCCTGGAGATAAATCCACTTCTTGTACTGGCCCCTGAAACATATAGCAACACACCGATAAGTAAGATTACAACGGTATTGGTAATTAGGGGTTTGTATTGAAGAAAGAACCGTCCTAGTTTTGAATTAGAGTGAACAGCATATCGCGTCTGGTAGAGAGAGGGACTATAAGTGAACTCAGTACCAATTATGCTCCCAGTTCTAATAATCCATGTCTTATTCTGAAACGATCTTAGTAGCAGTGTGTCGCCTATCAGAACTTGTTCATCTTTGAGTCTTCTAGCAGTAACATTGTTGAAAATGACCCAGACAATGTGGAGAAGAACCAGCAAGACCACTAGTTTAGTAATGAAAGAGAAGGGAATCGTTACTACAAGAGTTAGAATGAGGAGCAAGATGCCTATTAGGAGGAATCCGAACATACTCGCTTTGTTTACTTGGCGGAAATACCCCTGCTTGGCACTTGCAGAGATGTTTTCTCCGATTTCTTCTGGAATGACGTTGATTGGAAAGCTTTTGGGATCAATTTTCTCGGGAGGGTTGAAAAGGAAACTTCTTGCCAGCATCGTTGCAATTGCGCGAAAGTGGTTCTGAGAAACGTTTTCGGCATGAAATATTATTCTGCCCCCTTTCCCGTAAACTTCAATGTCGGCAACGTATTTTGCTCGAAACACCGCAATAAGAAAGAATCCAAGCAAAAGGAGAAAAATACCAAAGGGAGTTCCTATTAACAGGAGACCAAGGAGGAGGAACAGACTTCCAAAGACGCGGGATAACCGATTACTTCTCTTTTTCCGCGTGATAAGGACTTCATTTATTGAATTGAGGTAGCCGAAACTTATCTCAGGTCGTCTCCTTAGAACATAAAACGAGAACCAAAAACCGTTCGCGAAGCCTATTGCTGATTTTAGCACTAGTATAAAAGCGACGTTTGTTTTGATGAAGTCGACGTAGTTGACGACGAAGCTACTTGGAATACCAAAGAAGACTATGAGCTCAATGAAGATCCGAATGTTTGCGTCACTGATGATT